>BQJG01000037.1 GCA_021604585.1 Hyphococcus sp. | reverse complement strand
GTGATCACCAGATTGACGGTGGAGCCGTCCTGGGCTTTCGCCGAAAGCTGCATGCCCGGCTGCGGCGGCTGCTCGGCGGGGAGCTGCTCGCGCGGGATCTGCACCACCATTTCTTCGCGGCGCGGGCCAAAGGCCTTGTCCGACGGGATGGTGATGGATTTTTCCGCGCCAACTTCCATGCCGGTCAGCGCCGCCTCGACTTCGGGGAAGATTTCCGCCTTGCCGATGGTCAGGGTTTGCGGGCCGGCCTTTTCTGTGCCGCCAACGATGCGGCCATCCTTGGTGCGAACGGAATAGTCGATAACGACAGTATCGCCTGTCTTTGCTGCAGTCATGTGAAGTCCTTTGGTCTTGCCGGCTTTGCGGCTGTGCTGGGCGCGCGGATAGGCGCAAAATCCCGTTATCGGGGCCCCGGATACGGCGCAGCGACAACGCGCGCCAAACTTAAGAGCCATGGTTTCGCAAACCCCGCCCGCGCGGTCAACCCGAAGCGCTGTGTGAGGCGATTACACGCCGAAACAGCAAGGGGTGAAGGGGCTTGCACCAGTATAAAGCCATTTGAGATGTGGTGGATGAAATAAACTCAGATTTATTTTGCCCACCAGTTCCGGCGCGGGGGTATAATGCTGGGTGAGTGTTCACCAGCGCATTTTTGTTCCGGACACGGAAGATCAGCGCAAGATCAGAAAGGGCCGCCCAGATGCAAGGGCAGAAAATATCAAATGGCGCCAGATTCCGCTGCAAGTCAATAAACATGCGGGTGAGTTTTGGCGGGACACTCTCGCAAGTGGCGCCATTCGCACCCAAAATGCAAATTGGAGTTGTAAGATCATGAACCGCCTCACCTTCGCCGCCGCCATGACCGGATTTCTCGCCGTCGCGCTCGGCGCCTTTGGCGCGCATGGCTTCGAAAGCCGCCTCAGCGCTGAAGCGCAAGGGTGGTGGGAGACGGCGACGTTTTACGGGCTGACCCATGCGGTTGCAGCGCTGGCGCTATCATTGTCCGCATCATCTGTGGACAGATTATACAGGCGCGCCGGTTGGGCGTTTGTTGCCGGTGCGGCCATCTTCGCCGGATCGCTTTACGCCATGTCTTTAGGAGCCCCGCGCTGGTTCGGCGCGACCACGCCCCTGGGCGGGCTCTTGCTTCTCGGCGGCTGGACGATGACCGCCCTCGCCGCTTTCAAACAGCACGAAAGGAAAACCTAGCGCCGCAGTTTTACGAACAGGCTTGACGCCCCCATCAGCGATGTGACGGCGATAAACCCTACAAGGATGATTTCTATAAGTCCCATCGTTCTCTCTCCCCAGACAAATCGATGTGTCTGCATTGGGGCGGCGTATTGTGGTCGAAATAAGGTGCGGCCGGGCCCTTACAAGGGCCTTCGACGCTCACGCCGCTTCACACAAGCGTGCTTGCGTCAGAGCGTATTCGCGGCGCGCTGAATTGCCTGATTCGCAAAGGCTATTTGGTGCCCGGCTCCATCGCTTTCAGGATGACGCGGCCGAAATCCGCGACCATCACAAACATGCCCATCGCATAGCCGCGGTGGATCGAGCCGGTGCCCTCATAAACTTCCTTCATCAGATAAGCGACTGCGCCCATAATCGCGAGCCGGGCGAGAAAAGTCATGGTGAAGTTGATTTTCTTCGCGGTAAGCCGCCGAGCCTTTTGCTCCGGCGTTTCGTTTATGCCGCGCGGGCGAATGCGCGACAAATCCGGTTTTAGCTCTACGCGCCTGCGCGGTGCGTCGCTTTCTGCAGTGACCGCCATTTCCACACCGCCGCCGCCAGCAATCGCGGCCAGCCGGTCAATGCTAACACGCAGCGCTTCAGTCTGCTTCTTAGCGGCCGCCATCACCATCTCCCTTGCCCGGACTAGCCGCCAGCATGGGCCCGAATCGGTTCACGCAACCTCAACATAAAGCGAACAACTGTATGAACCCGGATCTTAAAAATGGTGGGCGCGACTGGGATTGAACCAGTGACCCCTACGGTGTGAACGTAGTGCTCTCCCACTGAGCTACGCGCCGGCATGGCGCAGCATCCTTTGAGGCCGCGCACGGGAAAAGCGTTCATAGCGGTTTGGGAAATGCCGTCAAGCAACCTGTTTGCCGATGGCGCCTGCGCTTTTTGCTGGCTTAGCGGCGACACGGCTGGCCGGAATGGTGATGATCGCGCGCGCGCCCTTACCAAGTTCGGAATCTATGCGGAACGAGCCGCCATGAGCCGCAGCAATCACATTGACCAGAGGCAATCCGAGGCCAAGCCCCTCTCGCGAGCGCCGCAAAGACATATCGAGCTGCGAAAAAGGAGCCGTTAGATTGCCGATCAATTCTTTCTTAACCCCCGGACCGTTGTCTTTGACCATAATCGCCAGCCCCCCCTGGCGGGTGAGCGCAGCGCCAATCAAGATTTCAACACCCCGAGGCGAAAATTTTACAGAGTTGTCGACCAGCTTTCGTATAGCGCGGGACAAGAGCGCCCGGTCGCAGCACACTTCAATGTCTGGCGAGCTCAACCGAAGAGACAGGGTCGCTTCCGCCAAGTGCAAGGTCTTTTCAAAACCTGACACCACGTCATCCATCAAAACGCCTAACGAAACATCGGTTTCGTTAATAGCAATCGGCCCTGATCGCGCGTCAGAAGCCAACAACATGTCGGAGACTGAGCTTAACAAACGCCTTCCGCCATCAACAATATAGTCGGCATATTCTCGATGAAGGTTGTCATTTTGACTTGCGAATTGCTCGGTGATGATTTGCCCAAACCCAATAATTGCATTCAGCGGCGTTCTGAGTTCGTGGCTCATTACCGACATCAAACTGTCTTTAAATTTGGCGCCGGCTTCCGCCTGATCGCGCGCCCGTCGGAGGGCAATACGATCATCATGGGCGCGCAACACAAACTTGACAGCGTGGTGAAACAACGACCAGTTCATCGGTTTTGCAAGAAATGAATTTGCGCCCGCCGCAAACGCCTGATCTACGGCATCGCCTCGATCACTCGCAGTGATCACCATCACTGGCGTTTCGCCCAACCCTTTATCGCTACGAATGGCTTCGGTTAGTTCAAAGCCGTTCATCATCGGCATATCAAGATCAGAAATGACGAGATCAGCGCCTTCATTTTTTAACAAAGTTAACGCTTCAACTCCATTGCAGGCAACCATGACGTGATAGCCGGCATCCAGCAATTTGGCGCTAGCCAATTCGCGCATGATGGCGTCATCATCGACGAGAATTATTCTCCGCACAGTGTCCACGGCCGATCTTTCTCCCACCTCACACCCCACATGGCGGAGTGTTTGATCTATTAATACAAACTTATCTTAACAACCGCTTTCCAGCAGCGCCTCGAGATAGAAATTAAATTGCAAGCAATTGCGGTCAAGCTCTTGGCCTCGTTATTGGGCAAGTAAAGGGCTTAACGGAATGTCGCGGCGCAAACAAACCCTGCGCAGTCGGTTAACGACACTCGTCATCGTGGCCATATTTGGCGCAGTCGCAATCGCGACCGCTTCATCAGTTTGGCGCGAAATAGCCCAGTATGGCGATGGAAAGAGAACAGAGCTTTACGCCTCGGCAAACATTTTCGCGACTGCCATTTCTGAACCTGTATTTAATCGGGACAAAGCCGGCACATTGAATGCCCTGAGGGCGATATCATATCTGCCGAGCATTGAGTATGTGCGGGTAGATACGCTCGATCAAAGTCTGTTCGTTGAGCTTGGCAGCGCAACCGTCGTGCGAAACTCGAGCTTCGATTTAATCCCTGAAAATTCTGCGCTCGCCATGCTGACATCGCACTCAGCAGCCGCCTCAGCGCCTATCGTCAGGGGGGGCGAAACGATAGCACACCTCACCTTGCACGCGGACACCGGGTCGCTTTCAGATCGAATTGGGCAACTGCTTTATGACGCATTTGTCGCTGCGGTGTTTGCTGGCGGCATTGGGGTGTTAATCGCCCTGAAGATGCAACGCGCGATTACGGACCCAATCTTGAGTCTGGCTCAAGTAATGGGCCGGGTTCGTGAGTCAGGCGATTTTACAGTCCGCGCCACGCAAGTCAGCGACGAAGAAACGGCACAGCTCGTCGATACATTCAATACCATGCTTGATCACATTCAAGAACGTGACAGCAAACTAAAAACGCATCAACGCACTTTGGAAAAAACCGTCGATCAACGAACTCTGGAGTTACGCAAAGCAAAAGAGATCGCAGAAGCGGCAAACATGGCAAAATCAGACTTTCTCGCCACGATGAGTCATGAAATCAGAACACCGATGAACGGCATGCTCGCCATGGCGGATTTGCTAAGCAAAGCAAGTCTGGCGCCAAGGCATAAACGCTACGCAGAGGTCATTGCAAAATCCGGTCAAAGTCTGTTGGCGATAATCAACGACATTCTTGACTTTTCGAAGATTGAAGCAGGACGTCTCGATTTAGAGTCCATCCCCGTCCGCCCTGCCGACATTCTCGACGACGTGGTTAGCCTATTCTGGGAACGGGCCGCTTCCAAGAATATTGACTTGGCGGCATATGTGGCGCCAAGCACGCCGGAAGAAATAATCGGAGATCCAGTGCGGATCAGTCAGATCCTGTCGAATCTTGTCAACAATGCGCTCAAATTCACAGAAGACGGCCATGTCATCGTGTCCGTCGCTATAAAATCGGGAGACAGCACGATCAAAGACGCCTCGTGCTCACTGGAATTCTCCGTTACCGATACGGGCGTCGGTATCGCGAAAGACAAACAGGACGCAATTTTTGAAGCGTTCTCACAAGCCGATCAGTCAACGACAAGGCGCTACGGCGGCACCGGGCTGGGTCTCGCCATCTGCCGCAAACTTGTCGAAGCAATGCACGGTGATATTGGGCTGACGAGCCGTCCCGGGAAAGGCTCACGCTTTTTCTTTAGCATGGAGAGCAAAGTTCTTGCTCCGCCGCGGCGCATTCGACAAACAGAGGCAGAAAAACGCGCCGTCATTGCAGTGGATGGAAGTGCCGCGCCGAAAATGTTGTCTCATTATTTGCGAGAATGTGGCATTATTCCCCACATTGTTGAAAGCAATGCGGCGCTTGGTCCGCACATCGCTTGCGCTGACATGATCTTCGCATCACCTGAATTTTACCGAATTTACCAGCAAACAATTAGTGCGGGAAAAGCACAATGGATTCCCGCGCGGATTTGTGTTTGCGAACTGGGCGATACGGCTCCAGATCTATTAGTTGAGAATGGAGTCGTAGAAGACATCCTGCTTGCCCCGCTTTCCAGGCGTGAGGTGATGGACCAGATCGGACGCATCCTTGATGACCGCTTGCGTGGCCGCGCGGCTCTTGCAAATGCCGAGTCTGCCGGTGCGAGGAACATGGACTTTGACGGAAAACGTGTCCTCGCGGCGGATGATAGCGCGGTTAATCGAGAAGTCGTGCAGGAGGCTTTGTCTCGCTTGAACCTTTCCGTGACCTTGGCTGGCGACGGTAAAGAGGCTCTTGCCCTTGCGCGCGATGAAGAATTTGACTTGGTGCTCATGGACTGTTCCATGCCTGAAATGGATGGGTTCGAGGCGACTCTTGCAATACGTGCGTTTGAAAAGCACCTTGGAAGAATGCCAGTCCCAATCATCGCACTTACGGCTCATGCAGCAGGTGACGACACCGCCTGGCGGGATGCTGGAATGGACGATTACGTCACAAAGCCATTTACGCTTGACTCACTTGCATCTGTGATTGGCAGATACCTGGAAGGCAAAGAGCGGGCCATGACAGAAGACCAACCCGTAACACTCGCGCAGCAGAGTTCAAAATCTCAGCCTCAAAGCGGTGCGTTTGACAAAAGTGTTCTGAATGAGATCGCAAGCATGCAGACTGCCGGCGCAAATCTGCCTTTGCGTGCATTAACGCTCTTCGAGCAACACTCACGCGACGCCCTAAAAATACTTGCGGCCAGCATGAAGGGTGGAGATTCCAGAGCTGTCGCAAAGGCTGCCCATGCGCTAAAATCCATGAGCTTAAACGTCGGAGCACACGGACTGGCCCGCGCATGCTCAGCAATTGAAGACGCTGCCCGCAATAACATAGGGCAAAGAGAGCTCGTTAAACTTTGCAAACTAGCGGCGAACGAATTTCGCGACACTCATCGCGCTCTACCGGCAACAATAAGCGAGTATCGAAATCTTGCTGCTTGATTCTAGTGGACTCGAATTGAAACTCGCACACAGCCGATAATCTTTACCTGCTGCGTTACAACAATCACAGCGTGGCCAGTTTCGCTCGAATGGGGCTCAAGCCGGGCAGGGCCGGACTCGCTGCCCCGACCGCCGCGCCAGCGGCGCAACACAGGCGCTTCATTCACTTGCGCAAGACAATAGTCGCCGTCATCCGGCGTACGGTCTTCATAATCGATTACGACAACTGTGTCCGGCAAAAAAGCGAGATCAACTGCTGGGTCATTTACAAACACAGCAAAAAGTTTTGTCGGGCCAAGCGTTACCGGCATGTAATCTTCCGCCATAACATGGGGATCTGCATTCGGATCTCTCGCGAGCAATGACGCTGAACGAAGTGAAATTACCGGAACATGCCGAACAGGACGGCGGATATAGGCTGCGGCGGCATGCTTATCACTTTCTGCTGACGAGCGATCTCCTGCTGCGAGCCAATCTAACGGCGCCTCAAGCGCGTCAGCGAGCTTTGCGAGGGTCAGCCGGCGCGGATCATGAACGCCGCTTTCCCAATTGGCGATCGCCGGCTGGCTAACCCCAACCCGAAGCGCCAGGTCCGACTGATTCAGGCCCTTCGACTTCCGGGCTTGCCGGATTCGCTCGCCGATCGAGCGAGCCGCCGTTGTGTGGGTCAACTCCATAAGCCCTCCTAGTCTATAAGTTTTTCTTATATTATTCGGTTATATTGCGCCATAAAATTCTGCAGCTCCCGGCAATTGGGCATCATGATCCGCAAAAACTGTAAGAATATCACGAATTTTTGACAAAACCGCCGTGTATAAAATTATTTGGCCGTGGGCTTGAAAAAATCAGCTTCCCTTATATTCTTTGTTTTGTGGAAACGTTCAAAGCATAGCTCGGGGTAGGAAAATGACTGACCTGTGCGATCGCGACGGCGCAAGCCGATTGGCGACGAAAATTCAGGACTTCTGGCGCAAACGCGGTTTTGACGTGGTCGTCGAAACCAAAGACGAAGGCTTCGTGTCAACGATGCGTTCGGCCCGAACGGACGTGCGGTCCAACATGATCAACGGAATGCCGAATCGAATGGCTAGCGCCGGTTAAGTCTCATTGGCTTGAGGCGAAGGCATTGTTGATCAGCTGTTCAGCTTCGCGGTAACTGGAAAATAATGCGGTCGCCTCATTTGCCAGTGTAAGCGGACCGTAGCCGAAATCCGCAATAAACGATGGTAATCCCGCCGCTTTGGCGGCGCGGATATCTGTATCGCTATCGCCAATAAACACGGCTCGGCGCGCATTCGTCCGTTCAAGACAGAGCTGCACCGGCGACGGATCCGGCTTCGCTGCAACAGCCGTGTCCGCACCAACAATGGTTTCAAATAACATTTCAAGCCCGAGCGTCTCGATCAGAAGCCTCGCCAAGCCCTCGCGCTTGTTAGTGCAAATCGCGGCTTGGGCGCCGCGCGCTCTGAAAGACTGGGTCATTTCCAACACATACTCGAACGGCCGGGAATGAGCGGCGATATTATCTTGATAGTAGCGGAGAAAGCACGTCATGCCCTCGTCGAGTTCATGCTCACGCGCCTCCCGTCCGGCGCTCAATTGGAAGCCATGCACAAGCATCCGCCGCGCACCGTGCCCAACCAGATGGCGAACCTTCCCACAAGGAACCGGCTCAAGTCCAACTTCCTTGAGCGCATGGTTCATAGCCGCGGCCAGATCCTCCACCGTATCGATGAGAGTGCCATCGAGATCGAATAACAGCGCCATGCCTTTCAAATCTTCCGCCATCGCTTCGCCTACATTTCCTTTTACGCTCGAAACAGCACCGAATCGCGCCAAGTCCTTAGCTTCGCCATAGGGTGTTTTGCCCTCTATATGCTAGACGAAGTCAGAGAGGCGAGACCGCCAGATAAGTGTGAAAGCCCGCCAATGAAAGAGCCAAAGATCGCCGCTATCATCCTCGCCGCCGGCCACGGCACGCGAATGAGATCCGCCCTCCCCAAAGTCATGCATGAAATTGGCGGACGGGCGATGATTGCGCATGTAATTGACGCCGTGGCTGAGTTGTCGCCAGAACGCATTACGGTTGTGATTGGCGATCACTCGCCACAAGTAGGTGCTTTCGCCAAAACCATTCGCAAGGACATTGCGACCGCCGTCCAGTCGCCGCCAAAAGGCACGGCCCACGCGGTTTTGCAGGCGCTTCCTTCTTTGGAAGGCTTTTCCGGCGTCGTTCTGGTTCTCTATGCGGATACCCCGCTAGTGACATCCTCGACCTTGAAATCACTTGCCAACAAAATTTCCTCCGGCGCGGCGGTCGCTGTGCTCGGCTTTTCTCCGGCAGAACCCGGCGCTTATGGGCGGTTAAAACGCGACGGAAGTGGAGCGCTCGACGCCATTGTTGAGGCGAAAGACGCATCCTCCGACGAATTGAAAATACAACTCTGCAATTCAGGCGTCATGGCGATTGATTCTTCTTTTTTGACGCGCCGATTAAAAGATATCGACGCCAACAACGCCAAAGGCGAATACTACCTGACCGATATTGTCGCCCTTGCCCGAAAGGACGGAAAAAATTGCACCGTTATCGAGGCGGGTGCGGATGAAGTTTTAGGGGTGAACTCTCGAGTTGAGTTGGCGGAAGCTGAAGCGCTGTTTCAAAAGCGCACGCGTCGCGCCGCCATGGAGAATGGCGCGACACTAGCTGACCCCGCAACCATCTACTTTTCCTGGGACACCAAAATCGGCAAGGATGTCTTGATTGGCCAGAACGTCGTGTTCGGACCCGGCGTTACGGTCTCGGACAATGCGGAAATAAAACCCTTCTCCCACCTTGAAGGAGCGTCGGTGGCGAGCAACGCCAGCGCAGGGCCTTTCGTCAGGTTGCGACCCGGCGCCGAATTACAAGCCGGAGCGAAGGTCGGCAATTTTGTCGAAATTAAAAAATCCGTCATTGGAGATGGCGCCAAAATTAGCCACCTAACCTATATCGGCGACGCTGAGATCGGCGCGCAAGCGAATATCGGCGCCGGAACAATCACCTGCAATTATGACGGTTACGCCAAGCACAAAACAATCATCGGCGAAGGCGCGTTCATCGGATCGAACTCATCTCTGGTTGCGCCTGTGACCATTGGCGATGGTGCGTATGTCGGGTCAGGTTCCGTGATTACTAAAGATGTGGCCCCTGGCGATCTCGGCGTTGCGCGTGTCCGCCAAACCGCTATCAAAGGCTGGGCCGCAAGATTTCGTGACGCCAAAAAGAACAAAAAATAAAAGGGAAGCAAAAATGGACAAGGATGCCGGCAAAAGGCGCGCGGCGGAAGAAGCCGCCAAGCATCTTGAACGCGGCATGGTTTTAGGCCTCGGTACAGGCTCCACCGCAGCGCATTTCGTCGATATTGTCGGCGAGCGCGTCACCCAAGGCTGGGGCTTGCGCGGCGTTCCAACATCGGAAGAAACCCGCCGTCATGCAGAACGCCTCGGCATTGAAATCATCGAGCCCGACGAAACAACCATCATTGATCTTGCGGTTGACGGCGCCGACGAAGCCGACCCTGAGCTCAATCTCATCAAGGGCGGCGGCGCGGCATTGCTTCGCGAAAAAATCATCGCCCATGCGGCGAAGAAGTTCATCGTCATCGCAGACAAATCAAAACGCGTTACTGCGCTAGGCGATTTTCCGCTGCCCGTTGAAATATCTCCATTCAGCTGGGCTCTAACCGTAACGGCCCTGCGTCAAACCTTATCTCAAGCTGGTTTCGATGGGGCTGCGTTGGAAATTCGGTCGCGTGAAGGCGCAGCGGTAAAGACCGATGGCGGCAATTTGATCGTGGATTGTAAGCTTTCACGCATTGAAAATCCGCCTGCGCTTGAAAAAGCGCTTTCAGCAATTCCGGGTGTTCTTGAGACCGGCTTGTTCTGCGGCATGGCGGATATGGTGATATATGGAGACGAAACTGAAGTGAGCATCGTTTCCGCGTAAAAGTCACTGCATCCGAAGCTATTGGACTCCGACTCTTCGCGCCAGAATGGATCCATCATGACAGAATCAAGATTTGAAAAACTCCAGCAGGCGATCAAAGCTTACGGCGCGGCTGCGTTTGAAAACCTGTTGCGGTGCAAGGGCTTTGGCGAAGCGGTGGTAAGCGGGCTTCCCGCCTATCTTGGGTGCGGCGAGACATGCGTAACCGCCGTGCCGCCCGATGGTCCGTTCGATCCGCGAAAACATTATGGCGAGGACGCTTTCAGCTACCGTCAACGCGAGGTCATCGTCCTCGAGCCCATACAATTTGGCGTCGCGCTGACGGTCAAGAATGCAGAAGATTCCGGCGCATTATGGCTTAGGACCGCCCTTTCCATTGAAGTCACTGGCGACAGTTTTGATGTCTTTGTGGCGCAGCAGCCTGTCATTCGGGCGCCCCTCGACTACGCCAATGCGCTGGAGCCGGTTTTTGAAGCGATCTATCGCGAATTTTTGAATACATTTCAGCTCGAAGTGCTGGAGTTTAATGATAAACGCTTCGAAACACGCATAGGCTTCGTGCCCGAAAAATAAGGCTCCTCATGACTAAGTACGACTACGACCTTTTCACCATCGGCGCAGGCTCAGGCGGCGTGCGCGCTTCGCGGCTCGCCGCCAATTATGGCGCGAAAGTAGGCGTTGCCGAAGAATATCGCGTTGGAGGAACTTGCGTCATTCGCGGCTGCGTACCGAAAAAATATCTCGTCTATGCGAGCGAATATGGTCACGGTTTTGAACACGCCAAGGGCTATGGCTGGTCTGCGGAGAATGTCACGTTTGACTGGCCCACACTGATCGCCAACAAAGACAACGAAATTGATCGCCTCAATGGCATTTACATCCGCAATCTGAAGAATGCCGGCGCCGATATATTCCAGTCGCGCGCGACGCTGAAAGACGCACACACTATTCATCTCGAAGTTGAGGACCGGGACGTAACAGCGGAACGAATTTTGATTGCGACCGGTGGCGCGCCCTGGGTCGATGAAAGCGTTCCAGGGCATGAACTTGGCATCACATCTAACGAAGCATTCCACCTGGAACAACTTCCAAAGCATGTTGTCGTTGCCGGCGGCGGTTATATCGCAATCGAGTTTGCTTGTATTTTCAAAGGTCTTGGGTGCGACGTGTGTCTCGTTTATCGCGGGGAAGATATTTTGCGCTACTTCGACGCCGATGTTTCCACGCAAGTTCACAAGGAGCTGCAACGGCAGGGCATTCGCGTCATCACCCAGTCAGTCTTTGAGAGAATCGAAAAATTGCAGGGAGATGAAAAACGCGTTCATCTTTCCAGCGGTCAGCATATTGACACCGATTTGGTGTTTTGGGCGGTTGGCCGCAAGGCGGCGACGAAGGGACTTGGACTGGAAAAGGCTGACGTTGAAATGGATAAAAATGGTGCGATAAAAGTCAACGATCAGTCGCAATCATCCGCGCCTAATATTTTTGCCGTCGGCGATGTAACGGATCGGGTAAACCTGACTCCGGTAGCCATCCGTGAAGGCGCCGCTTTCGCCGAAACAGTCTACAATAACAACCCTACAATTACGGACTACCGGTTCATTCCAAAAGCAGTATTCTCGCAGCCGCCGGTTGGCTCTGTTGGATATGCGGAACATGAAGCGCGTCATGAGTTCAAGAATATCGACATCTACAAAACTGATTTCCGCTCAATGAAGCACATGCTGACCGGTTCAGAAGAACGGGTTCTGATGAAACTTGTCGTCGACGGCGATACGGATCGCGTTTTAGGTTGTCACATTGTCGGGGATGACGCAGCAGAGATGATTCAATGCGTCGCCATTGCGGTTAAAGCAGGTCTGACAAAAAAAGAATTTGATGACACGGTGGCGCTGCATCCGACCATCGCCGAAGAGCTGGTTACGATGAAAGAAAAATACAGGCCTGCTTAAGCCCGGTTGCGCCTATCTGCATTCCGCAGCAGCGCGATCAAGAGCCGCCGAAACACCGCGCAGCGAGATCACATAACTTGTTGCTGTTCCCCGCTGGGAAACGGCGCTTATGCGCATGTCAGCGCCCTGACGCATCGCGCGCACAAGCCGGCTCTCTTCTGACGAAGCTTCAATGAAGGCCTCATTGTCCGAAGCGTACATTTCCCATTTGTCAGAACCGATGCGCAGCGTCGGCTCCGGCTTTGCGTTCAACGCATAGCCGGTCATCAGGCTTGGCTGCTCTTTCGCCGCGCCGGATTTCCAGGTGGCGATCAGGAAAAACACGTCGCCATGGTTCACGGATTTTGGCGATTTGTCCTCCGCTTCCGTCGCAGCGAAACAAATCTTGTCGCCGCCAGCCTCACGCACGAATACGCTCCAATCCCTAAATGTCGCCTTGGCTTCAGGCTGCTGGGCCATGGCGGCGCCTGTGGAAAAAACGGCCGAGAGCCCGGAAAGGGTGGCGAGAACAAGGACTAAGGACAAACGAGGCATGGAAAATAGGCTCCCTGGAAAGCGGCGGCGCGAAACACGATTATGCGCATTTTTGTGGCCAATAACATAGTTCGGAAAATGGCGCGACCGTGACCTCGTGAGAGAATTGCAAGCCCGCATTGCACCGGTTTTGAGCTTGCGCCATAACGGCGCGGAATTTCACACATTTTTCCAACCGGAGGGACTTAATGATACCCGGATGCGACACCTTGAAGACAAAGAAAACGCTTTCCGCCGGCGGAGCGAACTACGCCTATTACAGCCTCGGTGAAGCCCAAAAGCATATTGGCGACATTTCGCGCCTGCCGTTTTCTTTGAAAGTGCTCCTCGAAAACCTGCTTCGCTTTGAAGATGGCCGTTCGGTGACCGTTGACGACATCAAGGCATTTGCCGAATGGCTGAAAACCGGCAAGTCGACTCGAGAAATTGCTTATCGCCCTGCGCGCGTATTGATGCAGGATTTCACAGGCGTTCCCGCCGTTGTCGATCTCGCCGCTATGCGTGACGCCATGAAAGCACTCGGTGAAGATCCTGAGAAGATCAACCCTCTCGCTCCCGTTGATTTGGTCATCGACCACTCCGTTATGGTCGACTATTTCGGCGGCAAGGATTCTTTCAAGAAAAATGTCGATCGCGAATATGAACGCAATTCCGAGCGCTATCAGTTTTTGAAATGGGGCCAAGGCGCGTTTGATAATTTCCGCGTCGTGCCGCCTGGCACCGGCATCTGCCATCAGGTCAATCTCGAATATCTGGCTCAAGCCGTGTGGACCGCAGACCACAAGGGCGAGACATATGCTTACCCCGACACGCTGGTGGGCACAGACAGCCACACTACAATGGTCAATGGATTGTCTGTGCTCGGATGGGGCGTTGGCGGCATTGAGGCGGAAGCAGCGATGCTTGGCCAGCCTGTATCAATGCTCATTCCGGAAGTGATCGGCTTCAAACTGACGGGCAAGCTGCCAGAAGGATCAACCGCCACCGATCTCGTGCTGGTCATCGTTGAGATGCTCCGCAAGAAAGGCGTGGTTGGCAAATTTGTCGAGTTTTATGGATCAGGCCTCGACCATCTCGCTCTCGAGGATCAGGCGACCATCGCGAACATGGCGCCTGAATACGGAGCGACGTGCGGCTTCTTTCCGGTTGACGACGAAACCCTGCGCTATCTGCGTGCGACCGGCCGCGATGAAGAACGCATTGCGCTGGTTGAAGCATACGCACAAGCGCAAGGCATGTGGCGCGACTCTAAAACGCCAGACCCAGTCTTCACAGACACGCTCTCACTCGACCTTTCGACGGTCACCGCGTCGCTTGCTGGACCAAAACGGCCTCAAGACCGCGTGCTTCTGCAAGACGCCGCAACGCAGTTCAAAAAAGACGTCAAAACCATCAAGGGCGGCGCCATCTCTTCAAGCAAGGCGCCAACATCGCCCGCCGAAGCGCGCTTTGAAAGCGAAGGCGCCAATATGGAGAATACGCAACCCGGCGATTATGGCGTCTCCCATCACGCTGTCGAGGGCGAGGAATACCGCGTGCATGACGGTTCAGTTGTCATCGCCGCCATTACGTCCTGCACCAATACATCCAATCCTTCCGTCCTGGTCGCCGCCGGCCTTCTCGCCCGCAAAGCCCGCGCCAAGGGACTTCAGGTAAAGCCATGGGTAAAGACATCATTAGCGCCCGGCAGTCAGGTTGTGACCGATTACCTGGATGCTGCAAATCTCACCGACGATCTGGACGCGCTCGGATTCAGCCTTGTGGGTTATGGCTGCACGACATGCATCGGCAATTCCGGCCCGCTACCAGAACCGATATCGAATGCAATCAATAACAATGATCTTGTTGCCTGTTCGGTTTTGTCAGGCAATCGAAACTTTGAGGGCCGTATTTCTCAAGATGTCCGCGCCAATTATCTCGCCTCTCCGCCGCTTGTTGTCGCCTACGCGCTTGCAGGTTCGCTTCATGTTAATTTGACAACCGAACCGCTCGGCAAAGACAAAGACGGGAAAGACGTTTTCCTAAAGGACATCTGGCCGTCAAATAAGGAGATCGCTGAAGTTGTCCGTGAACATGTGACGCGCCAGATGTTTGCAACCCGTTACGCCGATGTCTTCAAAGGCGACGAAAAATGGCGCGCAATCGATGCAGGCGATGGTCAGACTTATCGCTGGCCAAAGTCAACTTACGTGGCCAATCCGCCCTATTTCGAGGGCATGACCAAAACACCGAAACCGGTGGAGCCGGTCGCCAATGCGCGCGTTCTCGCCTTGTTTGGCGACTCGATCACGACCGACCACATCTCGCCAGCCGGATCGATCAAAGCCTCCAGCCCGGCCGGAGAATATTTAAAATCACACCAAGTGCCGGTTGAAGAGTTCAACTCCTACGGGTCGCGCCGCGGTAACCACGACGTAATGATGCGCGGCACCTTCGCTAATATCCGCATCAAGAACCAGATGCTCGACGGCATCGAAGGCGGCATGACAAAGTATGTTCCAACTGGCGAACAAATGCCGATTTACGACGCCGCAATGAAATATAAGGCGGATGGGGTTCCACTCATCGTATTCGCAGGCGAGCAATATGGCACCGGTTCATCGCGGGACTGGGCCGCCAAGGGAACAATTCTGCTAGGCGTTCGTGCAGTCGTCGCTCAAAGCTTTGAGCGTATCCATCGATCGAATTTGATTGGCATGGGTGTTCTGCCGCTTCAATTCAAGGAAGGTGAAAGCTGGGCGGCGCTTGGCATGACCGGCGACGAGGAAGTCACCATAGAAAATGTCGACAAAATCGAGCCGCGAACCAGTGTGAATATCTCCATCAAGTTCGCCAATGGCGACACCAAGCAAATCGAAGCCCTGGTGCGCATCGATACCGCCGACGAACTTGATTATTATCAGCATGGCGGAATTCTGCATTACGTCATTCGCAATCTTGCTTCATAATCAATTACATCAGGGGAATAAAAGAGGCAGAAGCATTATATTTCTTGCCTCTTTTTACTTTCTAAGCCTAGCCATGCCTAAGCTAATCTGAAATAGTCGCCCTCCCAAGATTTGCCAGAAAGGCGACACGGGTGGGGACAGGGGCGACGACATCAAGGGCATTGGCCTGCTTGTACGCTGCGGTCAGCGCGATCGCAGCCACGCCCGAAGACGCACAAGCCTCTCCCTGGACGCGCATTGATGGCGAAGCACTCGTCATTTCGCGAGCCGGCTATTTTAGATCCGATCTCGTTTCTCAGGATCCTGCCGGCGGAAATTTTACCGCCTTCAATAGCGACACATATGTCGAGTACGGCTTGACCGACAACATAATGGTTGGCGGCAAAGTTGTTTATGGAACATCCTGGCTATCAAATAGCTATGAAAACTCAAGCCGTTCAGGATTCTCAGAACTGGAAGCCTTTGCGCAGTATCAGTTCCTGCGAAATGACCGTCACGCCATTTCCGCAAGATTATCTGCTGGGCGCCCTGCATTGCTTCACCCCGATGCGCAAAACAGTTCTTCGCAAGACGGAGCAGATATTGAACTCGCCGCCTTATATGGAAGCAACGTAGTTCGCCATCCCATCAAAGTTTTCACCGCTATTGAAACTGGATACCGGAAACGAATTGGCTCGTCTGCAGACATCATCAAATCCCAGGCCACGGTTGGGTTTGAGCCTTCATCACATTGGATCTTTTTGGTGGAAGGATTTTCCACCATCTCGCTTCGTAATGAAAACCTTGGCGGCGCCGATTATGACCTGATCAAAATTCAGCCATCATTAGTTTTTCGCTTCAATCGCCGGTGGGCGATTCAGGCGGGTGCAAGCCAGGACATTTCCACTCGCAACCTCGCTCCCGGGCGAAGCTATTTTATCAGCCTGTGGAGCGCCTTTTGATGTTGGCCGAGTTCCAGCGCGCGCTGCAGGCCAAGGCCCCGCAGCGCTGGAAACATTTGAACTTTAGTGAGCCTACTTCAACCGCTGCGCCGACAATGAGCGCCGATTTATGGCGAAGGGAATTCGACAGCGAATTTTGCGCTCGTCCTCCTACGGATATCAACGATGCCGTCACACAAGCAGCGATAAACAATCTCTCACAAACTCATCCTGAAGAATCAGCGAAACGCATGCTTTCGCCGCAGCAAATGACGATTTTTTGCACCCTTCTTATCATCACAGGCGTTATTGCCAGCCAATGGCCGCTTTCCACACTGATTGTTCTTAACGCGGCCGCGACGATTTATTATCTATGCGCAATTGTATTTCGCGTATGGCTCGTGGCGCTCGGTTTGACTGCCGAAGTCCACGCGCCTACGCCAGCGAGAGCGGCAAACCGAACTCTTCCCGGCATCACGATCCTGTTGCCGCTGCACCGTGACGCCAAGGCGCTGCCAATGCTCGCCAACGCCATCAACACACTTGACTACCCTGACTACAAGAAGGACGTGAAGCTCCTGCTAGAGGAGTGCGATCGCGACACCATAGCGGAAGCCTATCGTTTGCGACTTGATAAGAAATTCCACGTCATCATCGTGCCAAAACAGGCGCCGCAAACAAAACCAAAGGCGTGCAATGTGGGCCTTGAGCTAGCTCGTGGCGAGCTGATTGTTATCTATGATGCTGAAGATAGTCCGGAGCCGGACCAGCTGCGCAGGGCCGCTGCGGCTTTTGCCGGACGCGATGAAAATCTGGCGTGCGTTCAAGCGCGCCTCAATTACTATAATCGGAAAGATAACTGGCTGACACGGCTTTTCACTCTGGAATATTCACTCTGGTTTGACTGGCTGTTGCCTGCCTTGCAGAGAATGGGGGCGCCCATTCCGCTTGGCGGCACATCAAACTTCTTCAAGACAAATGTGCTCAGAGCGGTGGGAGGCTGGGATCCGTACAACGTCACCGAGGACGCCGATCTGGGACTAAGATTGTCCAGGCTTGGCTATCGTGTTGAGGTTATTGCGTCGACGACTTTTGAAGAAGCGAACTGCAAGGCTTCCAACTGGGTTCGGCAAAGATCCCGGTGGCTAAAAGGCTACCTGCAAACCTGGCTGGTCCATATGCGCCACCCTCAACGGATCATCGCTACGACTGGCTGGCGTGGATTTATGGCCGTACAACTGTTTGTCGCCGGCAACCTTTTCAGCGCCACAATCAACCCACTCATGTGGGCCGTCTTTATAGTCTGGCTCGCATGGCGCCCGCCTATCTTCGAACAATTGTTTCCAGCACCGCTGTTCCAACTAAACATGTTTTCTCTGGTTTTAGGCAACCTGTTCTTTGTTTTCATGATGATGATCGGACCGCTAAAACGCGGTTGGGGAGAGCTTTCCATCTATGGGCTGACGGCCCCGGCATACTGGTTGCTAACTTCGTTCGCCGCCTATAAAGCATTGTGGCAAGCGGTTTGGCGCCCACATTACTGGGAGAAAACCGAGCACGTGATCAGTGACGCCGCCCGCCAGCGGCATGCCGAGGCGCTACGGACGTATTTTACAAATGGCCAAAATTGAAGACAGCAACGCCATATCGGTAAGCACAGAATCCATGCTGGCCGGCCGGCCCTATCTCAAAATGAACGGCCTCGGCAACGCCTTCATCATATTGGATCTGCGCAACGAGCCCACACATCTGACCGAAGAGGGCGTGCGTAAAGCAGCTGACAAGAAAACCGGCCCTGGCTGTGACCAATTCATTACGCTCGAACACCGCAAAGGCCATGACGGCGTATTCATGGGGGTATGGAACGCTGACGGCGCAGAGGTTGGTGCGTGCGGAAACGCCGCCCGCTGCGTCGGCTGGCTGCTCATGGAAGAAACCGGCGGGGACGCCGTAACCTTCCATACGGAAAGCGCGGCGCTGAATGCGATGCGAATTGGCGATAAGCGGATCGCAGTCGATATGGGCGAGCCGAAATTTCACTGGCGCGACATTCCGCTCTCAGAACAAATGGATGACACGCGCTTTGTCGATGTGAAACTCGGCCCCATTGACGCGCCGGTGCTGTGGGGACCGTCTGCCGTCAATGTCGGCAATCCGCATTGCATTTTCTTTGTAGACGATGCTGAAGCGCAAGCCCTCGAGAAATTTGGACCAATGATTGAATATCACCCTCTGTTCCCTGAGCGTGTGAACGTGTCGGTCGCGCAGGTCATCAGCAAACACGCGATACGCCTTCGCGTTTGGGAACGCGGCGTTGGTATCACAAAAGCATGCGGAACGGCGGCGTGCGCCGCGCTGGTCTCCGCGCATCGCAGGCGGCTGACAGCACGCAAAGCAACCGTTACCCTTGATGGCGGCGACCTTGCTATCGAATGGCGCGAGTCCGACAACCACATCATCATGACCGGGCCTGTCACGCTTGAGGGCGAGGGCCGCTTCAGCGAAGACTTTTAGAATGGCCAAACTTTATTTCAATTACGCCGCCATGAATGCGGGAAAATCGACCACGCTGCTGCAGGCAAGTTTCAACTATCGAGAACGCGGCATGGAAACAATTGAATTTACCGCCAAGATAGACACGAGAGATAAGGCAGGCGTCATTGCGTCCCGCATCGGACTGCGCAAAGAAGCGCACATATTCGATATGGCGACAGACCTGTTTGAGATTGTCCAGTCGGAAGCCGCATCTATGAAAGCCGCTTGTGTTTTTCTTGATGAGGCTCAATTTTTATCAGCCGATCAGGTTATGCAGCTGGCGCGCATAGTAGATGAGCTCAACATTCCGGTCATGTGCTATGGTCTGCGTACGGACTTTCTTGGAGAACTGTTTGAAGGCAGCGCTCGCCTCCTCGCAATTGCAGATGAAATTCGAGAGCTGAAAACAATCTGCAAATGCGGCCGCAAGGCGACGATGAATCTGCGCATTGACGCACAGGGAAAAGCCGTGACCAGCGGCGAAAAAATCGAGATCGGCGGGAACGACCGATACGTTCCCCTCTGCCGCGCTCATTTTTATGAAGCGTTCGACGCTTAGCCGAACGCGCCATAGTGATGCGCGATTCCTTTTGAAATAACGTGTGAAATTTCAGCGATTTCTTCAATTGGCTCAATGATCGTTCGGTGGATTTCGGGGTAGGCGCCGCCTTCAAATGAATGGTCTTGCACCTGTTCAGCCAAGCCGGAAAAGACAGCGTTTTCATTCGCCTTTGCCGGAAAAATCTCGCGCAACATTTCCGCCGCCTCTATTAGCCGCCAATCGAGCGCCATCTTGATCAGGTCGCGATGCGCAACATCATGACGACGAGAGAATGCCGGCGCTCCCGCCACTAACGTTACGGCGCGCGCCATCAGCGCCTGCCGGATGGCGTGAAGAACCTTAAGCCGGTTTTTGGGAATAGAGTCCGCCGCCTCGTTTTCACCACGCAAAATTGCATCAAAGCGGCGAATGTCTTGCGCAAGAAAATCCGTCAGCCGATGAAATGCGATGGAGGTCTCTCCGTGCCCGAGTGAAATCTGAACGCTTTCATAGAGTTCAGCTTTGCGCCCGTCACTGGCTGATGTGGCAAGCGATGACCAATAGGCTGGCGCGAACAGCGCCGCATAAGCGCGCAATACCGAAAGGTCTGTCAAATTGCGTGCGTGCTTCGCGAGCGCCGTCAAATCTCGCATTCGCGCAGACGCTTTGATGTGCTCCACTAGCCGGTCCATTTCGCGCCCCGCCGCCGCACCGAAGCCGCCAGACACATTCGCCGGCGCTGCTATCTGTTGCAAAATAGCATTATGCGGAATGGCCCGAAGCGCGCTCAGATCAAAGCCGCCAGCCTTGGCGCGCTTGGCTTGGCGCGAGCCGGTTTTATAGAGAAACCGCTGCGCAAAACCGGACAGGATCCAGCGGTAATCGTCGCGCTGAAACAATCCTTCCTGCCAGGTTTTCAGACCGCGATAAAAATCCCAGGAATAGTTGATGTCGGAATAAAACTCGTCGCTCGAATCTGCGCGATCTTGATTGATAACAGCGTTCCAGACGAGCGACAGTGTCGTCTGCGCTATCTCTTTCGTCTGAAAGTGCAGATATCCCTCGCCGCCCTGAAAGCTGCACTCTTCAGCAAGGGCAATGCCTTCTTTTGCGAATCGACTGCGAACCCAAGGCGTCGAGAGGTGATTCATGCGCGCGATAAAGTTTTGCGGGTGCGCGCCGCGCCCCATGGACTCGCCATGCGTATTGAAAACAAGCGCTTCGATATGTGTCATCTTCGCATTCACCAAGGCGCGCGCGAACAAGACTTGCAGTCGTTCTGTCGCCATGCCCGCGGCGCACTGGCCCATAAAGCGGCCGCTGTCGGAGAAGCCGAGCTGAATCGAAATCCGACCGCGCTCAGTGACGTAGTCGCGATATTCCGGCTCATGCAGCAACCTTTCGATAAACCGTCCGCCGCTTTCCAGCGCTTGCGGCGTTTCAAACAACGGCGAAATATCGAGCTTCTTTTCAACGCCATAAAGCCGAGCAAGATAGACAGCGCCCATTACGGTCGCAGGTGATTCACATTCCGCGATCAAAAACCTGATCGGCGTATCGGCATCAATGTGCTTCAAAATCTGCGCGCACAACATGAACTGGCGGCGCGCCGTCATTTTTTCCAGAAACACGAAGCCAAAGTTGACAGCGCGCTGTTGGGCCGCTGTTGATTTTTTGGCCGCCACATCGAGCGCCGATCGCCCGGAAAATCCCGTATCAGGATCAAGACCAAGATCAGCGCGCAATGCGGACCTCACCTGCGCCGCGTTGACGCGCAGGTGAATGCGCGCCAAACCGAGACCGCATGATTCCATCTCAGCGCGCAGAAGCATCAGCTCCATTTTCATCTCATCGGTTTTCTCCGCATCGATTTTGCGGCCGATAAGGCTGATCGCAGCCTTCAGCGAAGTGAGGCGGCCTTCTGCATCGCTCGTGAGCAAATTTGCGGCGGGCACAACAATATCTGGATTATTAAGATCTCCGGCGAAGGCTTCGGCCTGATGTTCGGCGAGCGCCGCCGACTGAGCAAACTCGTCGCGCAAGGCCAGAAGATCCTTGTCTGCTGTCAATTTGGCGATTCGCGACAACTCAGCCTCATAGCGGCGCAGCTGCGAGGCCTTTTCAGCAATCCGGATACGGATTGTTTCGCCCCAATGAATGTCGCTGCGGCCATCCAGGTCATACCCCACCCAAGTGGCGATGCTCACCGGATTTGGGCGCAGTGAGGCCCATTCCTTTGGGAACGCTTTTCGAGCCGCAACCAGAAATTCCGAATTCAGCGCCCGCAGCGCCGATTGCGCGTTGGTGATCGCGGCGCTCGCCTCTTCGTGCTCATAGCGTAGTGAAATCGCATCGCGGGGTTCGCTCGCCAGCGCCCGAGCTTCGTTGCGCCATTTTTCTAGGTCTTTGCTGTTGTCCCCCGGATACCGCGCAACCAGCGCGCCCTTTGCCAGGCTTAACGAAAAAGTGGGGTGCGCCGTAAAGACAACACCCGCAGCGGCCCTTTCGACCACGGCGCGAAATGAATCAAATCCCTTGCCAGCCAGCTCATTTATGACCGCCGCCAAATCAGCGCCGCCGGCCCGCCGATGGTGAAATTCCCGGGCGCGATCCTCGAAAGCGTCGTTGTTGAGCGCTTGTGCAGCGGCTCTGAGCTCAGACGCAGAAAGCGTTCCTGCCTCCAGCTTGAGGAACATATCGGTCGCCAGTCGCTCAACGGGATTAAATTGCGGGTCGTCACCCGCAAGAGTGCGATACTTCTCGAGATCAGCGATCAACTGCTGTCCTTCTTTCGCTTCCTGCCGTTGAGATTTGGTCATTTTTGCTACTTGCCTGTCTTTTTTGATATTTTCGCGCTGCTTATTCGCATGCGCAACATAGCCGCACACTCTTCAGGGTAAATAGCCGCCGGCCTCATAAGCGCACTCTACGCGTTTGGCTGTTGATGTGGCGTCTTTTTCCCATGGCCGCAGTTGCGCCTTACCCCATGTGACGCTAGACAGCGCCACTTCGACGAGAGGCGCCAGAGTGGTCGCCCGCCGGCCTGGCCGGTGAATTTTAAGATTAAATCGACCACTCTCGACCTATCTTTGATGGAATACCGGCTGCTCTCGACCAGCAGCCGTTCGGAAAGGCGCCAGAGTGGTCGCCCGCCGGCGCTGCCGGCGAAGTCGATTTGTCGATCGACCACTCGCGACGGCTTTCTGCTTGTGGAGAGGTGCCAGAGTGGTCGATTGGGGCGGTCTCGAAAACCGTTGTGCCTTTGCGGGTACCGTGGGTTCGAATCCCACCCTCTCCGCCACATATTCTCTCTTAAGCGCGTGCGGCTTTTCACCAGGTCCAAGACGGGCCAGCGAACCCACAAAACCTGATTTGCGCGCCAAAGGCGCGCGGTCGCGCTTTTGAGCCCCGAAACGGGAAATTCCGCCGCAGGCGTAAAGGCCAG
Organism: Hyphococcus sp.; assembly: GCA_021604585.1. Classification (GTDB taxonomy): domain Bacteria; phylum Pseudomonadota; class Alphaproteobacteria; order Caulobacterales; family Parvularculaceae; genus Hyphococcus. Next base: position 11,056 of record BQJG01000037.1, on the reverse strand, counting down.
ATTCCCTTGATTCCCGCCCCTCCCCCGCTTGACGGGCCAGCCCTCGCGGGCTAGAGAGCGCGCCTTATTCAACAACCGGGCAAAAGAAACCGGGGCGAAAAAGGACAACCGGGCGCAAAAAGACGCCTTACGGAGTCGGACATGTACGCAGTCGTGAAGACTGGCGGTAAGCAATACCGCGTTTCCAAAGACGATATTATGAAGGTTGAGCGCCTGCCTGGCGAGGCTGGCGACATCATCACGCTCGACGAAGTGCTGATGGTCGGCAATGGCGGCGATGTGACTGTCGGCGCGCCGATGGTTTCGGGCGCAGCCGTTGCGGCTGAGATCCTTGAGCAAAAGCGCGACAAGAAGATCATCGTCTTCAAAAAGCGCCGCCGCCAGAATTACCGCCGCAAGAACGGCCACCGCCAGCACCTGACTGTGTTGCGCGTCACCGACATCCTGACCGATGGCGCGAAACCGAAACCGGCTGCAAAGAAAGCCGCCAAAAAGGACGAGCCAAAAGCGGAAACCAAAAAGGCTGCGCCGAAAAAGGCCGCAGCCGCCGCCAGCGCCGATGACCTTAAACTGCTGTCGGGCGTCGGTCCGGTGCTCGAAACAAAACTGAACGAAGCGGGCATTACCTCGTTTGCGCAGATCGCGGCGTGGGGCCCGAAAGACATCGAAGCGATGGACGAGAAGCTTTCTTTCAAAGGCCGGATCGAACGCGAAGGCTGGGTTGAGCAAGCTAAAAAACTCGCTAAAGGCGAATAGGAGTAAGTCATGGCGCATAAAAAAGCAGGCGGTTCTTCCCGCAACGGGCGCGACTCGGCTGGACGCCGTCTCGGCGTGAAAAAATACGGCGGCGAAGACGTCATTCCGGGCAACATCCTGGTTCGTCAGCGCGGCACGACTTTCCATCCCGGCGAAAATGTCGGCATGGGCAAAGATCACACGCTGTTCGCCCTCATCAGTGGGCGCGTGCAGTTCGCGGAAAAGCGCGGCAAAAAGAATTTCGTCTCGATCATTCCGGGCGATAATTAAGAATGCGCCTGCCGGCGCACCCGTTCCAGGGTTTGCGCCAGCATGGTTCAATGAGATCAAAGAGGGCGCTGATCCCAAGGCTGGGGGCGCCCTCTTTTCGTTTCGCGTCATTGAATCATGATTATCCAAATCAATCGCTTTACCTTGCGCGCCATCGTTGAGACGGACGCGCCCGCCTTCGCCGAGCTGTGCAATGACGAATTGCTGGCGCGCAACACCGCGCGCATTCCGCACCCCTTTTCGCTGGACGATGCAAAAAAGTTCGTCACCTACGCCAGCGCCGCTTTTGCTTCCGGTGCGGAATATCCCTTCGCGGTTTGCGACGGCGATGACATCATCGCCTGCGCGGGCGTCAAATGCAGCGGCGGCGACTTTGAACTCGGCTATTGGGTCAGCGCCTCGGCGCGCGGGCGTGGCGTCGCGACGGAAGCGGCCAGCGCGGTCGTGCAATTCGCCTTCGACAGGCTCGGCGCACAAATGATCCTCGCCGGCCATTACACCGACAATCCGGCGTCGGGCCGGGTGTTGCAAAAGCTCGGCTTCAAATCCACCGGCGAAACCGAGATGCTGTTTTCGCGCGGCCGCGGCGTTGAAGCGGAAACGGCGCGCCTTGCGCTCGCGCGCGCGGACTTTGCTGCTCCGACGGAGATCCGTTTCGCCTGAAAGTTGCGCGCGCCGTAAAAACACGCAAGCGTGAAACAATTTCCAAAATCGCCTGCCTCTCGCTTCGGCGCCCGTAAATTTCGCGAATTTGCTGGCGTTCACGGTCGCCCCTGCTTGATTCTCTAAAAATTGTTCCACGCGACTTTCTGCTCTCTAAATGCTGTGAACACAGCGCTGCAATGTTGCGACTTTCACTGAAACGAATTTTACCTCCGTCCCGGCTTTGGTGGATAACTATTCACCAAACAACGGCTTACCCCCTGCTTTTCGCGCGCCCGGAGATTTTCTGCGTTTCACGCTCAACCTTTGCGTGCCGGGATGTTAGCGTTGTGAAAACAGAAAAGAGGCGTCAATGACGACGATCAGCGAATTCATCGTAAACAAGACCGATCTGGCCGAAACGCGCCTGGAATCCCGCGAGGCGCCGCCGCTCAAAGACGGTGAAGTGCTGGCGAAAATTGACCGTTTCGCCCTCACGGCCAACAATGTCACCTATGGCGTCGTCGGCGAGCGCATCGGCTACTGGAAATTTTTTCCGGTCGCGAAAGAGGGCGACGGCATCATTCCGGTCTGGGGCTTTGCTGACATCGTTGAATCAAAACACCCTGATGTTCCCGTTGGCGAGCGCCTTTACGGTTACTTTCCCATGGCCAGCCATCTGGTCATGGCGCCGGCGAAAGTGAAAGAAAAGCGCCTGTTTGACGGCGCCGCGCACCGCGCCGAGTTGCCGCCGGTTTACAACTCTTATGCGCGAGTCAAGGCCGAACCCGGATACGACAATGAGATGGATGACGACCGCATGGTTCTCTTCCCGCTCTATGCGACGTCGTTCTGTCTTTACGACTTTATGAAAGACAATGGCTGGTTCGGCGCGGAGCAGGTGATCATCCCGAGCGCATCGTCGAAGACCGCGATCGGCTGCGCCTATGCGATGGCGGCGGATGCGGGCGCGCCGCGTCTCGTCGGCCTCACCTCGCCGCGCAACAAGGCGGCGGTTGAAGGGCTGAAACTCTATGCCGATGTGTTGACCTATGATGACCTTGAAAAAATCGATGCGGACAAGCCCGCCGTAATCATCGACATGTCAGGCGATGGCGGCGTGTTGGGGCGGCTGCACAAGCATCTCGGGCAGAACATGAAATACACCTCGAATGTCGGCGCGACCCACTATGATTCCAACAAAATGGGCGCCGACTTCATCCGTGAGCGGAGCGCCATGTTTTTCGCCCCCGGCCATATTCAAAAACGCACCGAGGAATGGGGCCCGGGCGCATTCGAGCAACAAGCCTTCGGATTCTGGAAGGATGCGGCGCTGAAATCGCGCGATTGGCTGATCATCCGCCGCGAGGACGGCGCCGACGTGGTCAAGCGCGCCTGGGCTGATGTTTATCAGGGCAAGACCCCGGCCGACGCGGCTTGGGTGGTTGGATTTTAAGCGCTTGCCGAATGACGGCTAGCCCAATATCGTCAAGGCCAAAATCTACTGCAATGCGCTCTGTCTGAAAGCGGTCTCTGTGCGAAAACTAATCTTTCTCGCTCTGATTCTATATAGCGGCTCACCGGCCTCGGCGAATGACCACCTCTTGCCGGAAGAATCTATATTTGCGGGAACGTTTGGCAAGGAAGGTCTCAGATATCTGGCGCACCGCCTTGGACGGATGCACGATATCCATACGTTCGCGAACGTAGTGGTCTTACCGTCATTCAGCAGAGATTATGTGGTCTCGTTTGAAAACAGGGAAGATGACTATTTATTGGTATGTATGCAGACTAAGATTTCGATGGGCGCTTATCGTGAACTGGAGTGGCTAGAGACTGGTGTTCTTCAGTATCCGACCGAGGAGAAAACGCAGAAAGAGATTGCCGAATTGAAGGCCAGACTCCCAACGAATATTATGGACGTAGAGGCCGAAGTTGTTGAAATTGAAATCGACCCATTGATAGGCCGAAAACTGTATTCGACTTGGGGAAGGATGTTGTACGACACACACTACCCGGAACCCAGCGAAATCACCCCTGAATCCCATGCCACATTTGGCCCCGGTTACGACGGGACATATTTTCATTTTTCATTTTTTCACAACCACACGCCTTTGTCTGGGTGGATTTGGGACTACCCGCCAGAAGGCAGAGTCGCAAAGCTCGTCGCTGTCACGACTTCCGCCAAAGCTGCATGCGAAGCGAATAGCGAAAGCGCGATGCAACAATTCACCAATAGCGTTGAAACACTTGCGAAAGCCGTGGCGGAATAAGCGTGAGCAATCAAACTAAAGCTAATCCTAAAACGGATTGATCGCATAGCCTTGGCGCTGCAGGACCGCATGCGCTGTCATCGCCGAGAGCGCCATTTCGACGCCGGGTAGCAATTCGTCATTATCGACCTCGTGATAGGCAGCGCTCTGGCCGCAGACGATAATGCGCACGCCCTCATCAATCAGTGCTGCTATCAGGGGCGCATTGGCGTTTTCGCCGCCGACCTCCTCACCATAATGGGCAGGCGTCGTCACATCGTCCACCGCGCCGCCATGCACCACGATGGCGACTTTGATTTTCTTCAGCGGCACGCCGGCCCGCGCATGCATGTTGATGAACCGCGCCGCAGAAACAAAGCCGCCATTGACGGCGCCCGCCTCGCCGCGCTCGCGCACGTCAAAACTGGTCTTCAGCGTGATGCCTTTCGGAATGGCGAAGGTTGTTTCAACATCGGCGACCGGGCCGAAGTCTTTAAACACCGGTCCGGTGGTGAACTTGTCTTGCTGCGCGCCCGCCGCACCCGGCGCAATGATCGTAAAATTGAGCATGAGCGCGGCTGCGAATTTCAATAATTTCATGTGCTTTTCCAGTCTTCAATTCTGCGCGCAATGCTGGCGGCGCAGGGCGCAATTCGCCTATAAGTTAGTGAAAGGGAGTATTCGCCATGTCCGAACCGCTCGTCAAATCCGCCATAAAGGATGGCGCCGCCGAAGTGACGCTCAACCGCCCCGATGCGCTCAATTCTTTTACGCCAGATCTCCTCAAAGCGCTGATCGCCGCGATCAAGGATGCGGAGGCGAGTGCGAAAGTGATCGTGTTGTCCGGCGCGGGCCGCGCCTTTTCCGCCGGGGTGGATTTGAAAATGCTGCAAAACGCGACCTTCAAAAGCGGCAAGGTCGATAATGTGTTCGACAATGTCTCGGTCGCCGCCGTCGATGCGATCCGCCATTGCGCCGTGCCGGTGATCGCCAAGGTGCACGGATTTTGTTTCACCGGCGCGCTGGAGATGGCGCTGCACGCCGATTTCATTCTGACCACCGCCGACACGAAATATGGCGACACGCACGCCAAATGGGGCCTGCGTCCGAGCTGGGGCATGAGCCAGAATCTCGCCCGCGCCGTCGGCGTGCGCCGAGCGCGCGAGCTTTCCTACACCGCGGCGACCTTCACCGGCGCCGATGCGGAACGCTGGGGGCTGGCGACCGCCGCTTTTCCCAATATTGAAACGCTGAACGCGGAAACCGCGCGCCGTGCGCACGCTATCGCCGGCGCCAGCCCCGGCGCCATCGCCGCCTATAAAGACCTGTACCGGCTGGCGGAAGAAAACCCGGCGCTCGAAGACGCGCTCAGCGAAGAACAGCACCGCGACTACAGCCAAATTACCGACACCATGGACCGCCTAAAAGGATTTGCGAAATCATGAGCAGCGAACGCCCGCGCCTGACTGTCGATATTGTCTCAGACCCGGTGTGTCCGTGGTGTTATGTGGGCCTGAAATCATTCCTGCTGGCGCGCGACCGGATCAAGGACCGTTTTATCGTCCTGCCGCGCATCCGCGCCTATCAACTCAATCCCGACACGCCGATCGAGGGCGTTGATCGCCGCGCCTATTACGCGAAGAAGTTCCCGGACGAGAAACAGCGCGAGGCGATGAGCATGGAATTGAAAGCCGCCGCGCTTGGCGCGGGTTTCACGTTCGATCCGGCAAAACCGGAACACCTGCCCAACACGCTGAAGGCGCATCAGCTTATTCGCCTGTCTCATTTCGACGGCGCGCAGGAGCGTCTGGCGCTGGCGCTCTATTCTGCATTCTGGGAGCAAGGCGCCGATATTGGCGACGAGGAAACGCTGGTGGCCATCGCCAAGGAAGCCGGTCTCGATCCCGACAACGCCCGCCGCGACCTCAATGATCCGAAAAGCGCATTGGAGGTTAAAACCGAAGCGGAGGCCTTTCGCGGCGCGGGAATTTCCGGGGTGCCGACCTTTATCGTGAATGAACGCAATGGCTTCGCCGGGGCTATGCCGCCGGTCCGCCTCGCGGAAACGCTGGTTAAAGCCACGGAGCTTTCATAAATCCGGACTGAAATAATTGGGCGCACGGCACGAAATTCGCTTAAGATCGCCCTATGAAACACATCCTTCGCCTCGCCGCCATCGCCCTTCTCGCTACTGCGCCCTTCACCGCCGCCTGGGCGGACATTTCCGTCAGTGACGCTGCGGCGCTGAGAGGCGCTGTCGATCGCGCCGGCAAGGGCGAAACCATCCTCATTGCGCCCGGCCGCTATGATCTGACGGATTTGAAACTGCCGCGCGACATTACACTGAAAGGCGAAGGCGAGGTTACGTTTTATTCCGCCCGCCCCACAGAAAAAGGAATCTTGAACCCGCTCTGGGGCGCATCGCTCCGTGTAGAGAATATCAAATTCCTCGGCGCCCGCTCACCGGACCTCAATGGGGCCGGCATCCGCCATGACGGCGAGAACCTTACAGTCATCAACTGCGTTTTTGAGAACAATGAAGACGGCATCCTCTCAACCGGCCAGGACGAATTCGATGTCACCATTTCAGGATCATCATTCATCAATAACGGCTATGGCGACGGATATTCCCATGCCCTCTATGTGGTGAGCGCGCGTCACCTGACCATCACCGCAAGCCGCTTTGTCGGCACGCGCATCGGGCACCACGTCAAGTCTCTGGCGGAGGTGACCAAGATCACTGGCTCCAGCTTCGATGATGGCGACGGCCAGACCAGCTATTCGGTCGACGCCTCCAAGGGCGGGGCCGTGACCATCACTGGCAACAGCTTTATTCAGGCCGCCGATGGCGACAATTCCACCATCATCAATTACGACCAAACCCGCGGCGGCGGCGCGGACGGGCTTATCATTACCGACAACCGGTTTGTGAACCGCAACCGAAACGGTCATTTGTTGCGAAACGGGACAGATCTCGTCCCGGTCGTGGAAGGCAACGAAATCATCAACGAAACCGGCGGACGGCTCGCGCTAGACTAGCCGTTACGACACCTTACAGTTTCTTAGGCGCCCCCTGCGCAGCCTTGACGGCGCGCCGGAGCTGTATTCTATTTCTGTACTGCGACTTTGTTTTGCCCGACCTTTACGCGCTCCCCCCCGGGGATAACTGGCCTAAAGCTACGATCCCAAGACATGGTTGCCTACCCAAGGTCCGGGGTGGGAACGCCCCGGAACGAAGCCATGAATAGGAGATCGAAGAATGGCGACAGGCGCTGTAAAATGGTTCAACGCCACCAAAGGATTCGGATTTATCGCACCAGATGGCGGCGGTAATGACGTCTTCGTCCACATTTCCGCAGTGAAAGAAGCGGGCCTGCCCGACCTGCAAGAAGGCCAAAAGCTTTCCTATGAACTGGTCGAGCAGCGCGGAAAGACTTCCGCCGGCAATCTCAAAGCAATTTGAACGGCTGACCTCAATTGAAACCGCCGTTGCTTGTCAGCGGCGGTTTTTTGTGCGTAAAAATTTATTCCGCAGCGTGACGCTGGTCATCGAATTGCAGCTTGGCCAGCCGCGCGTAAAGCCCGCCGCGCGCGATCAAGTCGCTATGCATGCCATGATCGATTATCCGGCCATTCTCCATAACGGCGATCATATCGGCTTTCAAAACCGTAGCCAGCCGGTGAGCAATGACAATCGTCGTGCGGTCTGCCGAGACATTTTCAAATGCATCCTGAATGGCTCGCTCGCTTTCTGAATCGAGCGCGCTCGTGGCCTCATCCAGCAACAATATCGGCGCGTCCCGCAGGATCGCGCGGGCGATGGCGAGGCGCTGTTTTTGCCCGCCCGAGAGCGTCGTCGCGCCTTCGCCAAGCGGGGTGTCGAAACCCTGCGGCAATGCAGAGATGAACTCATGGGCGTTGGCGGCGCGCGCCGCCTCGCAGACTTCTTCGTCGCTGGCGTCCGGCTTTCCAAAGCGGATATTATCGGCAGCCGATCCTGAGAAAAGCGGCGCGTTTTGCTGTACGATGGATATCGCGTTTCTCAACGCAGCCGGATCGAGATCTTTTATGTCAACGCCATCGACGAGGATCACGCCGCCTTGCGGATCGTAAAATCGCAACAGCAACTGGAACATGGTGCTCTTGCCGGCGCCGGACGGACCGACCAGCGCCACTGTCTGTCCCGGACTGACGGCCAGCGAAACATCGCGCAACGCCGCAGCCTCAGGCCGCGCCGGGTAGTAAAAATCAACGCCTTCAAACGCGACCGCGCCGCGCACAGGCGTTGCAAGCGACTTGGGCCGCGCTGGCGGAGCGATCTCCGGCCTCGCCGCCAGCAATTCCATCAGCCGTTCCGTGGCGCCCGCGGCGCGCATGATCTCCGCATAGGTTTCGGTCAGCATGCCGACGCCGCTGACCGCCACAAAGGCGTACATGACGAACTGCGTCATCGCACCCGGCGTGATCGACCCCGATTGCACTTGTAACGCGCCGAACCAAAGCACCGCGATCAGCCCGGCGAGCACAAATGAAAAAATGATCCCGGTCATCACCGAACGCACGCGAATGCGCCGCAAGGCGACGTCAAAGGTCTCTTCGATGGCTTGCGCAAAGCTCGCCCGCTCCTCCCGCTCGCACGTGAAGGCCTGAACGGTTTCCAGCGCGCGCAGGCTCTCGCTGGCGCGAGCTGACGCATTGGCGAGATTGTCCTGACTGGAACGCGAAAGCCGCTGCACGCGGCGCCCGAATAAAATGATCGGACCAATGATCAGCGGCCCGACCGCCAACACCATCAGCGCCAGCTTCCAGCTGACCACCACCATCAACGCCAGCGCGCCGGTCGTCGTCGCAAGGGTTCGCACCGCGACGGATATAGACGACCCAACAACGGTCTGGATCAAGGTCGTGTCAGTCGTCAACCGAGACAACACTTCACCGGTCCTGACATCGGCGTAATAACCTGGACTGAGATTTAACAGATGATCATAGACGGCGCGGCGCAGATCGGCGACGACACGCTCGCCAAGGCGGCTGATGAAATAATACCGCAAAGCGCTGGCCAGTCCCAACAGCAACGCGACGATGATCCCCGCGCCGAAATATCCTGCAAGTTGATCGCCGAACGCAAAACGCGTGCAAAGCTCGGATGTTGCGGCGCCGGAAAATCCGCAATCGACAACCAGCCGGAACGCCCCCGGCAAGAGCAGCGTCAAGCCTGACGCCACAATTAGAAAAAAGGAAAAGGCGCCGAGTAACCCCGGATATTTCAAAATGAAAGGAACCAGACGGCGAAGCGGCTTGGCGCTGCGCGCCTTTGCACGATGGGCGCGGTCACGCTCAATCTCTGAGGCGAATGATGATCCACGATCCGCGTCGGCGCGGAAATCAGTTTGCGGCGCATCGGGTGCGGTATTTTGCGGTTGCGCCATTTTTCTCTCCGGTTCTCGCGGCCTCGAGGCGGACACGACAGCCGCACACTTAAGTATTGGCGCGCCGGGCGGCAATGCAGAAGCGCATCGATCAGGATCTTTTGAAAAAATGGCGGACCCGACAGGATTCGAACCTGTGACCTCTGCCTTCGGAGTTGTACCCTACACTACTTCCGAGGATTTCCGAGGTTTTCGACATTCTTGCGGATTTCACTAAATCCCGCAACGAATTCAATCAGCTAAAGTGATCCTCAACCAGCAGAACGTTGCGAAGCGTTCGAACGGTTTGCATCCGTTTTTGATCCACGGTGCTGAGATGGTGCTGACTCAAAATTGCCCCTTGATGAAAGTAGTCCCCGATAGGGCCGGTGCTAAGACGGTGCTAATATGCAGCCCGAAGCGCTCGGCGAATGGTTTCGCTGATGCCCTCCAATAATGTCAAGCTGACCAAACGGGCAGTTGAGGCTGCGACCGTGAGAGAGCGCGCCTACACGCTGTGGGATTGCGATGTCGCGGGCTTTGGGCTCAGGGTTCAGCCGACGGGCGTCAAATCCTACATCGCCTTTTACCGAATCGGAGTCGGGCGCGGCGCGAAGCAACGCCAGGTCACGATCGGCAAATCGACCGCCATCACCTGCGAGGCCGCTCGCCGCGAGGCTCAAAAGTACATCGGCCTGGCTCGCGCCGGCGAGGATCGCTACGACGCGATCCGGCGCGCGGAGAACGAGAATATGTCCGTGGCGCGCGTTATCGACCTTTGGGCGGAAGAAGCCGCTTCCATAAATCGCAGAACAGGAAAGCCTCGCCAAAAGGCGGGCGTGTTGAACGATATCAATCGCTTGAACGCCCATGTGAAGCCGTTGATTGGGCTGCGCCCGATCGGGGCTCTCTCAAAGGGAGATGTCGAGAAGCTTCGCGACGACATCACGAAAGGCAAGACCGCCTGCGTGGTGAAAACCCGGAAATACGGCCTGCGACAGGTCAAAGGCGGCGAAGGTACCGCCAAGCGCACGATCAGCACCTTCAAGAGCGTGCTTTCTTTTGCAGTCGACCGAGGGTTCATCGTCGAAAATGTGGCGCTTGGCGTGCGGCTCGCGCCCGACAATAAGTGCGAGCGATTTCTTTCCGAGGAGGAAGCTGGCCGCGTCGGCGCCGTGTTGGCGAAATGGGAAGCACAGGAACGGCGCATGAACGGCGTCCGAATCGTCAAGCTTCTGTTGTTGACCGGCGCCCGAACGGCGGAGATTGAGGAACTGCGCTGGAGCGAGATTGACTTCGATCAATCGTTTTTCCGGTTCAGAAACACGAAATCCGGGAAATCAATTCGACCGGTCTGTCCGCAAGCACTGGAGATTCTCCGCGCGACACCGAAGCGACACGATGAATTGGTGTTTCCCAATAAAAAATTGACTGGTCCCTACCGAGGCACGCAATCTGTCTGGCGTGACATTCGTGTCGAGGCCGGCGTGCCGGATGTGCGCAAGCATGACTTGCGTCACAGCTTCGCCAGTTTCGGAATTTCGAGCGGACTTTCATTGCCGATCATCGGCGCGCTGCTCGGCCATCTCCGGCCAGAGACGACTCAACGATACGCCCATCTCGCCGATTCGCAGGCGCGCCAGGCTGCGGTCAGCGTCGGCGGAGTAGTCGAATCGGCTTTAAAACCACAATGAGCGTTATACGTCCAGAATATAAACTATCCCGGCC
>BQJG01000036.1 GCA_021604585.1 Hyphococcus sp. | reverse complement strand
TACATCGCGGCGATTCGCGCTGGCCAGCTCGGTCTCGATACGGTCATCGTCGAAGGGCAATATCACGGCGGCACATGTTTGAACGTCGGCTGCATTCCGTCAAAAGCGATCATTCACGCCGCCGATGAGTTCGAGAAGGCGACCCATTTCGCCGGCGACTCTGCGCTCGGCATCAGCGCGGCGAAACCGCAGATCGATTTCACAAAAACGCTCAAGTGGAAAGACGGCATCGTCAAACGCCTTACCGGCGGCGTCGGCGGCCTCTTGAAGAAAAACAAGGCGCGCGCGATTTCCGGCTGGGCGACATTCGTCGACGGCAAGACCGTTGATGTGAAAGGCGGTGATGAAGACTACCGCATCCGTGCGGAGAATATCATCATCGCCACGGGCTCGGCCCCGGTCGAACTGCCGTTCCTGAAGTTTGGCGGCAATGTCATCTCCTCAACCGAAGCGCTCGATCTCGATGCGCCGCCGAAAACCATGGCCGTCGTCGGCGCCGGTTATATCGGCCTTGAACTCGGGATCGCATTCGCCAAACTCGGAACCAAAGTCACCGTCGTCGAAGCGATGGAAAAAATTCTCCCGCTCTATGACAAGGAACTGACGCGCCCGGTCGAGAAAACCCTGAAACGCCTCGGCGTTGACGTGCTGCTCGGCGCGAAAGCCAAGGGCGCTTCGAAAAAAGGCCTTGAGATCGAAACCGCCGACGGCAAAGCGCAAACCATCACGGCGGAAAAAATTCTCGTCACCGTCGGGCGCGCCCCGAAAACCGAAGGCTGGGGCCGCGAAAAACTCGTGCTCGACATGGCAGGCAAGTTTTTGAAGATCGACGACAAGTGCCAGACCTCCATGCGCGGGATTTACGCAATCGGCGACGTCACGGGTGAACCGATGCTGGCGCATCGCGCCATGGCGCAGGGAGAAATGGTCGCGGAAATCATCGCCGGCCATAACCGCTCATGGGACAAACGCGCGATCCCCGCGGTCTGTTTCACCGATCCGGAGATCGTTTCGGTGGGTCTGTCGCCCGAAGAAGCGAAGTCATCTGGTTACGACGTAAAAGTGCAGAACTTTCCGTTCTCCGCCAATGGCCGCGCCATGTCGATGGAGGCTGAAGAGGGCTTCATTCGCATTGTCGCGCGCGCCGACAATAAACTCGTGCTGGGCGTGCAGGCGGCGGGACGGGGCGTTTCGGAACTCTCAACCGCTTTCGGCCTCGCCATCGAAATGGGTGCGACCCTCGACGATATCGCCGGCACCATCCACGCGCACCCGACTTTGGGCGAAGCGTTTCAGGAATCGGCGCTGCGCACGCTCGGGCATGCACTGCATATTTGAAATCTTTCTTCCCCCACTTGTGGGGGAAGTACCCGCGAAGCGGGGGATGGGGGTTAACCCCCTCCGTCCCTTCGGGACACCTCCCCCCAGCGCGCGAAGGCGCGCAAATATAGATTCGCGCCCTTCGGCGCGGGGCGGGGGAGGAGAAGCTAACCCCAAGCCGCCGGATCAAGCCGGTAATAAGCGCTGAGCTCGTCATAGAGTTCCGGCTCCTGCACGCGCAATTCCTGCGGGCGCTCGAAGAATGTTTCCGTCGCGACAGCGAAAAACTCCGCCGGATTGGTCGCGCCATAAGGGTTCAAAACATTCTCGCGGCCTGCATCCAGATCGTCGTGCAATCGTTTGTAGGCGGCGCGAAACACCCGCGCCCAGTTTGACGCATTCTGCCCCTTGTCGAGCAGCGGCGCGCCGTCAGTGATGCCGGTTTGCTCATCGAGCTGATGCGCGAATTCATGCAAAACGACATTGTAACCGTCATGGGCGGCGAAGGCGCCAAACGCGGCGTGGTCCCAGGCGAGGATCACCGGCCCTTTGGCCCAGCTCTCGCCGGAGCGCACCGGGCTTTGTTCCGCATGGACATGATCTTTGACGCCAATGACGCGGCTTCTGAACGCCGCCGGATAAACAAAGATTGTCTTCAGCGATGAGTACCAGCGGTTTTCCTTGTTGACGATCAGGAGGCACGCCTGCGCCGCGATGGTGACGCGAATCTCGTCGGTGATCTCAAGCCCCTCGGCGCCGTGAAATTTCATCTCCGCCAAAAAACGATTGATCAGCCCGTCGAGGCGTTTGCGCAACTTGGCGGGAACGCTGGCGTAAACCGGCACGCGCTTAGCTACGATGCGCGCATGTTCCGGCGACAAGGGCGAAGACAGCAGCGCCTCGCGCTTGCGCCTTTGCGCGGCCCAGCGCCCGCCGATAAACAATCCGGCGGCGGCGACAAGACCCATAATGATGATGTTCAACATCGCGGCAATATGGGGAACGAGGAGGGGATGGCAAGATCCGTTTTAGTTGGTTCTCCACCCGTAGTACCCAGAGCGACTCGCCACGGCTGCTTGCCCCGGACTTGATCCGGGAAGCGTGGCGTCCATCAAGCAGGATGTCCGCACGCGCTGCGTTGGTGAAAGTTGCCGGAGCTGGACCCCACGCGTAAAGCGTGGGGAGGCGAGGGTGGAGATAGATGCTTGATCCTCAACCCGATCATCCCCGCGAAAGCTGGAACCCCGACTTGTCATGACGAAAGCAAGCTCCCATATTTCCGGCAGGAGGGGTGATGGGGACGCAGTTTAGCACTCGAACTTATGCTGATCGCATGGTGCGCAATAAGCGCACTTTTGCCATTTCATTTTTTACAATATTTTTGCTCGGCTTCGCATTGATGTACTGGATACTTCATATGTTTACGGTCGTGACAGGAGCCGTCGAATGCGAATATGCACTCACATGGCTCGATGGATGGCCGGAGTTCCGTTCCGGATTTCAATTGGTCGGCATTGCAATTGGACTCTGTTTCGTTGTGTGGCTACTGCGGTTGGTCGTTTTCACGGAACCCAATCGTGCAGAATCTTTAGCTCAGTTGATATTTCTTCTTGGATTAGTTGCGGCATTTCTGGCGCATAAAGCTCATTTTTTTCCCTATGGAATGCCGAGCGCGGTGCACTTTGAAAAAGTGAGTTCATTGCTGGGAAATGATATTCGACTGGAAGAGGCGCGAGATGTCGAATTCGATGTTAGAGAGAATTGGGCGTATGATTACCCGCCCCCTCCGTTTTCAAAAGTGCCGGAGCCTCCTAGCCGGGATGCATCTCTCAACCTTCGTCTTGAGAAAATCTTTATTGGTAGGCAGTCGCCAACAGACGAAGATTTCGTTCGACTGAGAACTTGCAATGCCAATTATCGAAAGGCGGAGCACCAGTATGAAATCGATAAGAAGTTGTGGGATGAATATTGGGATGGGTTTGCTCGGCGTTATCCACTGAGCCAGCTGTCATATCATTCCCGGAAGTCCTAAATATCCAACTCGTCCCTGACAAACGCCGCGTTCTCCTGAATGAACGCAAATCGCGCTTCGGGTTTTTTGCCCATCAGGCGGTTGACCAGATCGCTCGCTTCTTCGCCTTTGTCTTCGGCGATGACGACGCGGGCGAGCGTCCGGCTTTCAGGGTTCATGGTGGTCTCTTTCAGCTGCGCCGGCATCATTTCGCCGAGGCCCTTGAAGCGGCCGACTTCGACTTTTTGCCCCGACTTGAATTCCGATTTCATCAGCCGGTCGCGCGAGGCTTCATCCATGGCGTAGACGGACTTGCCGCCGGCGCTCAATCGGAACAGCGGCGGCTGCGCCATGTATAGACGCCCGGCGTGAATCAGCTCCGGCATTTCCTGATAAAAGAACGTGATGAGCAGCGCCGCGATATGCGCGCCGTCCACATCGGCGTCGGTCATGATGATGATTTTTTCATAGCGCAGATTTTCTAGATCGAATTTCGATCCAATCCCGGCGCCCAGCGCCTGGGTCATGTCGGCGATTTCCTGATTGGCCATGATCTTGTCGCGCGGCGCGGAGGCGACATTGAGAATTTTCCCGCGCAGGGGCAGGATCGCCTGCGTCGCGCGGTTGCGCGCCTGTTTCGCCGAGCCGCCAGCGGAATCGCCCTCGACCAGAAAAATTTCCGTACCCGTACGGTTGGCGGAGGAACAGTCTGCGAGCTTGCCGGGAAGCCTTAATTTTCGCGTGGCGTTGGCGCGGCTGACTTCTTTTTCCTTGCGGCGGCGCTGGCGCTCATCGGCGCGGTCCACGACCCAGTCAACGAGGGCGCCTGCCTGTTTCGGGTTTGATGCGAGCCAATGGTCAAAGGCCGGGCGCACGGTGTTTTCAACAATGCGCTGCGCTTCCGCGGTCGCCAGCTTGTCCTTGGTCTGGCCCTGAAATTCCGGGTTGCGCACAAAGACGGAAAGAAGCGCGCCCGCCGTGCCGAGCACGTCTTCGGCGGTGACGTTGGCAACTTTCTTGTTGCCCGCGAGTTCGCCATAGCCTTTGAGGCCCTTGGTCAGCGCGGCGCGCAAACCGGCTTCGTGGGTGCCGCCTTCGGCTGTCGGGATGGTGTTGCAGTAGGAATGCACGAACCCGTCCGCGTCGCCGAACCCGGCCGCACCCCATAAGACAGCCCATTCGACATTGCCGTGGCCGCCATCATCCTTGCGTTCGACCTTGCCGGAAAAAATGCCTTCGGTGACGGTCGGTTTCGATCCGGCGAGGCTTTGCAGATAATCGGTCAGGCCGCGTTCAAAGTGAAACACCGCTTCTGCGGGCGTGTCATCCTTGATGAGCTCAGGCGCGCATTTCCAGCGGATTTCAACGCCGCCGAAGAGATACGCCTTTGAGCGCGCCATCTTGAACAGACGCGCCGGTTTGAACTTCGCGCCGGCGCCGAAAATCTTCGGGTCCGGGTGAAACATGATCATGGTGCCGCGCTTGTTCGGCGCCGGGCCGGCTTTCTCCAGCTTCGAGCGCGGATGACCTTCGGCATAGGACTGACGATACATGGTGCGCGCACGGCAGACCTCAACAATGAGATCGTCGGACAGCGCGTTGACCACTGACACGCCGACGCCATGCAGACCGCCCGAAGTGACATAAGCCTTGCCCTCGAACTTGCCGCCGGAATGCAGCGTCGTCATGATCACTTCGAGGGCGGATTTGTTTTTGAATTTCGGATGCGGGTCGATGGGAATGCCGCGGCCATTATCGTCGACCGAGAGATAGCCGTCATCATGCAGCTCGACCTCGATGCGCGTGGCGTGTCCCGCGACCGCTTCGTCCATGGCGTTGTCGAGCACTTCGGCGAAGAGGTGATGCAGCGCCTTTTCATCGGTGCCGCCGATATACATGCCCGGGCGTTTGCGGACGGGTTCGAGGCCCTCAAGAACTTCGATGTCCTTGGCCGAGTAATCGCCAAATAGATCGTCGCCGCCGCCCGATCCGTTTTTTCCGCTGCGCTTTGCCATGAAACTCGCTACAAGATTGATTGGAATGGAGCCGGTGATCTAGCGCGGTTCCGACGCCTGCGCAAAGCATTGGGGAAAACCCTTCGGGGCAGCCTTAGCGTTTCTGGCCGCTGCGCCCCGCGCCGCCCGAAAACGCCGCCGCGCCGGACGCCGTTTCGCCCGACGAGATAGTGGAAAGGCCCCGGCGCATCTCGTTTTGCATGGCGTCTTCTTCGGAAAGGTCCCACTGCTCGATGGACGACAGCCGGTCATTGCGGAGACATCTCTGGGGCAGGGTGGCGATTTCCTGAGCAAGATTCTGCGCATGAGCAAGTGCTTGACCGCGCGGCGCCAGCCGATTTGCAAGCCCGATGTCGAAGGCTTCCTTCGCCTCGACGGCGCGGCCAGTGAGAATCATGTCGGTTGCGCGCGAATGTCCGATCAGGCGCGGCAGGCGAATGCTGCCAAGGTCGATCAGCGGCACGCCGAAGCGGCGGCAGTAAACACCGAAGGTCGCGCCTTCCGCCGCCACGCGCATATCGCACCACAGCGCCAGTTCAATCCCGCCCGCAACGGCGAAGCCTTCGACCGCGGCGATCACTGGTTTTGAAAGGCGCATGCGGGTCGGCCCCATGGGACCGGGCGAATCCACGGTCGCCTTATCGACTGACAAATCGCGCTGGTCGCCTTCGGCAAGCGCTTTCAAATCGGCGCCGGCGCAAAAATTGTCGCTCACGCCGGTGAGGACTGCAACAGCCAGCGCATCGTTTTCGTCGAAGGATTTGAATGTCTCATAGAGCAGAGCCGCAGTCTTTGAATCGACCGCATTGCGCCGCTCCGGCCGGTTGATCGTCACGGTCAGGACCGGGCCGTTTATCTCGGTGAGCACTGATTTTTCCACACTCATGGCGGCGATTGTCCTGCAGTCGCGCCGGAACGCGCAAGCGTGATGTGCAGCGCCTCGCGAGAATCACCCTCAACTGCTAGGCTCGTTCGTGGAAAGTGGGATCATGCCTGACGTGCTCCAGAAGACGCTGACGCTGCCGAGCGGTGGGAAGCTGAAAAATCGAATCGCCAAAGCGGCGATGACGGAGGGGCTTGCTGACGCCTATAATCGCGCGACCGGCCGCCATGTGACGCTCTATCGCCGCTGGGCGGAGGGCGGCGCGGGGCTGCTCCTTACCGGCAATGTCATGGTCGACCGGCGCTATCTGGAACGGCCGGGCAATGTCGCCATCGATGGTCCGCAAACGGACGAACAGCTGGACCGGCTCAAGCGCTGGACCGGCGCGGTACGCGAGGCTGGCGCAGATTTTTGGGTGCAGCTTTCCCATGCGGGCCGCCAGACGCCGAAGATTGTGTGCAAGGAACCTGTGGCGCCGTCGGCGGTGACGCTGGACCTTCCCGGCGGTCAATTCGCTGCGCCGCGCGCCTTGAGCGCCGATGAAATCGAAGAGGTGATCGAGCGTTTCGCCAACGCCGCGTCGGTCGCCAAGCGCACAGGCTTTTCCGGCGTGCAGGTTCATGCCGCCCACGGTTATCTGATTTCAGAGTTTCTCAATCCGCGGGTCAATTTGCGCGACGATGACTGGGGTGGCGGACTCGACAATCGCGCGCGGCTGTTGCTTCGCGTGATCCGCGAAGTGCGCGCGCAAGTCGGCTCCGGTTTTCCGGTGTCGGTGAAGCTCAATTCGTCAGACTTTCAAAAAGGAGGTTTTGCACCGGAGGAAAGTCTGCAGGTTGCGCGCTGGCTCAATCAGGAAGGCGTCGATTTGTTGGAGATTTCGGGCGGTTCTTACGAACAGCCGGCGATGATGGATCTGGAAGGGCTGGAATCGCGCTTTGAAGAAACCAAACGCGCATCGACACTGGCGCGCGAAGCCTATTTTTTGACCTATGCTGAGGAAATCCGCAAAGTCGCCGCTATGCCGCTGATGGTGACCGGCGGGTTTCGCACCAGCGCCGGCATGATGGATGCGGTTTCATCCGGCGCCTGCGATGTCGTTGGATTGGCGCGCCCGCTCTGCGTCGATCCAGATGCGCCTGCAAAACTATTGCGCGGCGAAGTGGAGACGCTGCCGTCATGGGAGAAAATGCTGCGGATCGGACCGGGCATGATGGGGCCGAATTCAAAAATCGATCTCATCAAGGCGCTCAACGGTTTCGGGGTGATGGCGTTCTTTTATGAAAACCTGTTTCGTCTCGCCGACGGCAAGAAGACCGTGGAAGAGATGTCGGTCCTGCCGGCCTTCATCAAGTTCCAGATGGGCGAAGCGAAGGCGGCGAGGGCGCTTAAGCGATAGCGCCCCGTCACACGGCCTATTGCAGCCAGCCTTTCGACTTTGACTGCATAGAAAACCACAGCAGGAACACGCCGATAATCGTGATCACCGCCGGAAAGATCGCCGTGGAGGCGCCGAGCAATGCAATCGCGTTCATGCCAAAAAGGACATAGCCCATTTGAATAATGATCGCTGCAAGTGACAATCCGAACAGCGGCATTGCATAATTGCGGCGCAAGACCAATGCGACGGAGCCAAGTACGCCTGCGAAAACGGCAATTGCATATGCGCCGGTCAGCCAGGATGGGCGTGCATTGTATAGTTCTTGTTCAACGGCGCTCATCTTAGCGATGGCTTCTTCGCTCATCGTCACGTCCGCCCAATAAGCGTAAACGCCAATCAGGTTCCACAACAACGCGATGGCGGCGATGACCCAGAACCAGACCGGTAGTTTAGTTGGTGACATTGTTGACATTGGAACCTCCCAATTTTGTCGTTAGACGGATGATAATGAAAACTCAGGCTTCTGCGTAGGCCTTTTTCAGCCAGGCTTTGACGTCCTTGTCGACGTCGCCAGGCTTTTCGAGTTTGATGCGGTGGCTGACCATGGCGTTGAAACTGCCGGAATTTTCGAGGCGCCCCGCCGCCTTTTCGCCCTTCATATTGAGACCGAGATCGACGCGGGTTTTGGTCGACGGCTGGATCAGCGCAAATTGTTTGCTGCGGCGCAGGCTGACATAGGTTTTCTTCGGCGAAATCTCTACATCCTTACCGAGCGCGTTCGCCGCCTTGATCAGTGCGTCGTAAATCGGTTTCAGTTCTGATTTCGGCCCGGCATATTGCGCGGCAACAAGCGCGCCGCCTTCGGTGCTTTCCGCATCGCTTTTTAAATGCTTATGGGCGACGAGATTGGCGAAGCCGTGGGTCATACCGTGTTGGTCTTTGAGAAACTTGACGACTTGTCCGTGCTTTTGCGCGCCGGACTTTTTGGCGACAGCGAGCCATTGCTCCAGCGTCTTGCCGGTGTTTGCTTTCAGGTTGGCGATCATCGCCGCCGCCATGTCTTCAGGTGATTTCGCCATGCTGTTTCTCCCTTATTCCAACGGCCATTTATCGGCGCTCATGACTTTCGGCGTCATTGGCGCCATCAGCGAGAACATGGCGAGCATCATGCGTGCGCCAAACGTCACCTTGCCGGTCTCAACATAGGCCTTGAAATTCTCGACGATGAATTTTGCCCCATCCGCCATGGACTTTTCGCTCTTCGAGGCGGCTGCGATGTGTTCAGTGATGAGCTGAAACTCCGTGCCGCCTTCGACTTCCTTCAATGTGTAGGTCACGGTCGAGGCGGGGTCGGGCAGGGACGTGAGCTGGAAGCTCGTCACCATCTTGTTGGGCGGGTCCATTTCGATAATGTCGCCGATAACTGCGACAACTTTGTTGTTGCTCGACAGCATGCGATAGCGGTTGCCCGGCGCCATCGCTTTCGCATCCCATTTAGAATTCCAAAAGAACGGGCGCGGCGAAGCCGTGTTCACTAACTCAGACCAGACGGTTTCAATCGGCGCATTGATCACGACGCGATAGATTTGCTTTTCCGCATACGCATTGTCATTCATGTCAGAATTTCCCCTTCTTTGCTTCTGGTATTGCCTGGCTGCGCGCTTCGGCGAGATATTTGAGGCGCGTCATGTGCCCCGCCCAATAGGCGCTGTATTCGGTTGTCCAGCGGTCGTGGATCATCTGGATTGGGGCGGCGTTGAAATAGAGTTTGCGCGTGCGCCCGTCTTTTTGCGAGATGATGAGATTGGCCTCTTCCAGTACGGCGAGATGCTTCATCACCGCGATGCGGCTCACATCGAACTCGCCCGCCAGCGCGCCGACGCCAATTCCCGGTTCTTCCTTGACGATATCAAGCATGCGTCTGCGGCTTTCGTGAGCGAGCGCCTGAAATACGGCGTCCATATCCTGGCTTTTTAACATGTAACAAGAAGGTTACATAAAAATTTGTGACCGTCAAGCAGGCTTTTAAAATGTTCGCCTCGCCTGAGACCGAGTTGACAGAAACAAAGCAGCACAGCAGCGTTCCCCGCCATGACAGAACAGTTTGCCGACATCGAAACAATTTTGCGGGGCGGGGCCGCCGGCGTTTCACTGCTGCTGGCGATCACGCTTGGCGCGTATGGGCGGCGATCCCAAACCAGCCTGTTGGCGGCGCTCTTCTGCCTGTCGACGAGTATTTACGTGTTGATCTCAGGCGCCACGATGATTCCCTTGCCGAAAGCGGTTCTCGTGCCTCTGGCGGTTGTTGCGATTTGGGGAACGGTATTTTTTTGGTGGTTCGGCGCTTCGCTTTTCGACGACAATTTCCGCTGGCGCTGGTGGCGGTTTGCGCCCCTGATTTTGATGCCGCCGTTCTTTCTTGGGCGGATTTTCGGGCTTTTCGACGGCATTATCGCTTCTACGCTGCTCTATATCCATTTGCTGGTTAATGCGCTGCTCTTTGCAGACGTACTTCGCCTGGCGATCGTCAACGCCGCTGATGATCTTGTTGATCCACGCCGGCGCTTTCGCATCATTATTTCAGTTGTCATTGCAGTATTCGGCATCTCGATCGCCATCGCAGAAATGACGGAAACAACGAGGGAGTTGCCGGACTGGCTTGTCAAATTTCAAGCAGCGGCGATTTTTGCACTTAATCTCCTTTTCGGCGCATGGCTTCTGGCGCCGCGGACGTCGCTATTCCTGCCGGAGATTGCGGGACCGCCTGTTACGGCGCCTCCCGAGCAAGGGTGGGCCGAACAAGGTCGCAAAGTGCCGCCCGGCGATCGCCCCGCCTATGAGCGGCTGATGGCGCTAATGGATGACGGCGTTTATCGCGAGGAGAGCCTCAGCGTGGCTGCGCTGGCGGAGAAGGTCGGCGTTCCCGAACACCAGCTCCGGAAGCTCATCAACGGCGCGCTGCGCTTCCGGAACTTTTCGTCATTCCTCAACGCAAGGCGAATCGAAGATGCGAAAGCCGAGCTCGCGGACGGGGATAACGCTCGCAAGCAGATTCTCCAGATCGCCCTCGATCTCGGCTACGGGTCCATCGCGCCCTTTAACCGCGCGTTCAAAATGGCGACCGGGCAAACCCCGACAGAGTTTCGCAAGTCGGCGCTGGGTCCGAGCGCCGCAGAAGGCTGACCGGTTTCAAAAACTCCTGATCATTTTTGAAAAAGCCGCATGTTTTCTGGAATTGCGGAGATAAGAGGCGCGCCCTTCGTCACCGTCTCCTCACCCGCAAACGAGGAGAAAGATGTGGAGCAACTTGCCAGCCTGATCGAAGCCGCCGCCCCCCTGACCGCCGCCATGGGCGTTTTCCTGCACATCCTGCCCAATGATCTGATGCGCTATCTCCTGGGTGCGGGCGGGGTGTTCCTGATGGTGAATGTCCTCTTCGCCGGGCGGCTCGCAGGCCGCAAAATCAGGGAAAAATCACCAAACTCGCAGCAGATGCGGCGCGAGTTTCTCGTGTCGATGCGCACAACAGTCATCTTTTCGCTTTCCGGCGTTGCTTCCGTCATAGCCGCCAGAGCTCACTTTTTGGACACTTACTACGTCGCGAATGAGCGAGGCTGGGCGTATTTCGCATTTACCGTTGTCGCGCTGATCGTTCTGCACGACACCTGGTTTTACTGGACGCACCGGCTAATCCATCATCCGCGTCTATTCAGGCGCTTCCACCGAACGCATCACAAGTCGCATAATCCTTCACCATGGACGGCTTATTCCTTCGATATCGGCGAAGCGGCCATTAACGCAGCTTTCCTTCCCATCGCCCTGTTCATCATGCCAACGTCAATAGCGGCGATCATCGTGTTCCTGATTCATATGATTGTTCGGAACGCTGTCGGGCATTGCGGCTATGAACTCTTCCCGAGCCGCCGCGATGGGCGACCAGTGTTCGACTGGATGACGACAGTCACCCACCATGATCTGCATCATGCGCAGGCCGGGTGGAACTACGGTCTTTATTTCACCTGGTGGGACCGTCTGATGGAAACCGAGCATCCGCTTTATCACGAAAAATTCGCGGCGGCTGTGCGCAAGCCGCTGGATGGTTCGGCCGTCGCCGCCATAACGCCTCCGGAGCGAACGGCTGCATAAAAAGAGGCCCGAGAAGCGGCCTCTTGATTTCTACGGGTCTGAAAGAATGATCAGACCGAATAATACATCGCGAATTCAACCGGGTGCGGCGTCGTTTCAAAGCGCATGACGTCGGCCATTTTGAGATCGATATAGGCGTCGATCTGGTCGTCGTTAAAGACATTGCCTTTCTTCAGGAAGGCGCGGTCAGCATCGAGCGCGCCGAGCGCTTCGCGCAGCGAGCCGCACACGGTCGGGATGTCTTTCAATTCTTCCGGCGGCAGATCGTAGAGATCCTTGTCCATGGGATCGCCCGGGTGGATCTTGTTCTCGATACCGTCGAGGCCCGCCATCAGGAGCGCAGCAAAGCCGAGATAGGGGTTAGCGCCCGGATCCGGGAAGCGCGTTTCGATGCGCTTTCCTTTTGGCGATGAAACCCAGGGAATGCGCACCGACGCAGAACGGTTGCGTGCAGAGTAAGCGAGCAATACCGGCGCCTCATAGCCCGGCACCAGACGCTTGTAAGAGTTTGTCAGCGGATTGGTGAAGGCGTTGATGGCGCGCGCATGTTTGATGATGCCGCCAATGTAATGCAGGCAAGTGTCGGAAAGGTCTGCATAACGATTGCCGGCGAAAAGCGGCTGACCGCCTTTCCAAACCGACTGGTGAACATGCATGCCCGAGCCATTATCGCCAAAGATCGGTTTCGGCATGAAGGTTGCGGTCTTGCCGTAACCGGCAGCAACCTGGTGAATAATGTACTTATAGAGTTGCATGCGGTCGGCCATGGTCGTCAGCGTCGAAAACTTCATGCCGAGTTCGTGCTGTGACGGAGCCACTTCGTGGTGATGTTTTTCAGGTTCAAGTCCCATATCGCCCATCACCGCCAGCATTTCAGAACGCATGTCCTGTTCGCTGTCGATCGGCGGCACGGGGAAGTATCCGCCTTTAGGGCCCGGACGGTGGGCGAGGTTGCCGCCTTCAAAATCGGTGGAGCTGTTATACGGGCCTTCAGCGGAGTCGACGGCGTAGCCCATATTGTTTTGTTCGACTGACCAGCGCACGTCGTCGAACACGAAAAATTCCGCTTCCGGTCCGAAAAAGGCGGTGTCGCCAATGCCGGAAGATTTGAGATAGGCTTCAGCGGCTTTTGCTGTTGTGCGCGGATCGCGCGAATAGGGCTGGCCGGTGGACGGTTCGAGAATGTCGCAAAACAGTGCGAGCGTCGGCATGGCGAAAAACGGATCGACGACGGCGGTGTTGGTGTCCGGCATCAACACCATGTCGGACTCGTTGATGGCTTTCCAGCCGGAGATGGACGATCCGTCGAACATGGTGCCTTCGGAAAGGAAATCCGCGTCGATCATGGACTGGTCGAAGGTGACATGCTGCCACTTGCCTTTGGTGTCGGTGAAGCGGAGGTCGACGAATTTGATTTTTTCGTCCTTGATGCGTTTGAGAATGGCTTCTGCGCTCATTGGTGATAGGCCCCTGTTATGTTTTGCCGTGACAGCCTTTATGCGGCGTATTGGGTGCGCCGTGCGTCGCTGTAGCATGCGTTAAGATTCGGGCCCGGTGCAAGAAAATATTGCATTGCAGCATCAAAATCCGGGCTGGAATCGTATAATCTCTCTGAAAGGGCCAGAATTGAAATTTTCCGCCAATCACCCGAAACATTGCGCTATGGGCTTGTTACTATATAGCGCCGTCAATTTTGCAGGCGCGGTGGACTTATGACGGCGCCAACACATGCGGAAAATGGCGCTGTTGAGGCGGATGCGCCGCTGGTCTGGGTGCTGACCGACGGCAAGATTGGCGATGAGGTTCAATGTGTGGCGATCGCCGCCGCGCTGGCGCCTGATTTTGAACGGCGCGTTGTGGCGCCGCGCGCGCCGTGGGTGTGGATGGCGCCGTGGGGGCCGGTTGATCCGCGCGAGGCGCCGGGCAGGGAAGGCGGTCCGCTCTCCGGCCTTTTTCCTGACCTTGCGATTGTTTCCGGCCGCCGCGCGATCCCTCATGCACGCGCGCTCAAAAAAGCGAGCGCGGGACGCACGAAAATTGTCGTCCTGAAAGATCCGCGCGCAGGCCGTTCAACGGCGGATGCGCTCTGGGCGCCAGCCCATGATCGGATCTCCGGCGCCAATGTGATTTCGACGCTGACCTCGCCGCATGGATTATCGGCGGCGTTGAACAGCGAAACTGATGCGAGCAGCTCAATCGCGCAATTAACGCCGCCTCTTCTGGGGGTGGTGCTTGGCGGGCCGGCGGGCGGCGCCGATTACAGCGCAAGCGCGGCGCGCGAGTTTGCGCAACGGCTCAATGTGGCGGGGCGTGACTTTGCTTCCATCGCAATTACGCCATCGCGGCGGACGCCGCCGCCGTTTCTCGCTGCTCTTACGGCGGATTTGCGACATGATAAATTGTTTGTCTGGGACGGAGATGGTGAAAATCCGTATACTGACATGCTAAAGCGCGCCTCAGCGCTAGTCGTTGCGGGGGATTCACATAACATGGTCAGCGAAGCGCTGGCTGCGCGCTCTGGCGTCTATGTATGGCGGCCAAGAGGTCTGGCTGAAAAAATGGGCTGGTTCATCGATCAGCTAATCGCACGCGGCGACGCAAAAGAATTCGAGAATGCTGCTGGTGTGTATGAACGCACGCCGCAGGATGCGACGCTGGAGATTGTTGCGGAAATCAAAAAGTTGTTGGGGCGCTAGCGTTTTTTCAGCGCCGCAGCGTGGGCGCGCGCTTCTTCGACATAATGCGCCGAACCGATCAGCGCCATTTTGTCTTCGCCTTCGCGCAAGTCGCGGAATTTTCGCGCCGGCATCCCCGCCCACATCTCTCCGGCGGGAACGATTTTCTTTGGCGCGAGGAAAGCGCCGGCGGCGAGCATAGCGCCGGTCTCAACCACCGACCCGTCCAGCATGGTCGCGCACATGCCGACAAAGCCGCCATCCTCGATGCGCGCGCCATGCAGCATGCATTTGTGACCGATCAGCGCGTTCTCGCCGATCAGGGTTGGCAGCCCGCCCCATTGCGGATCGTCCACATGGATGATCGTGCCGTCCTGCACGTTCGAGCCCTTGCCGACGACGATCTTGTTGGTGTCGCCGCGCAAGACGCAGCCATACCAGACCGAAGCGTTCTCATGCACCTCAACGTCGCCGCAAATCACGGCGCCCGGCGCGATAAACGCGGTCTCATGGATGATCGGTTTCTTGTCGCCAATGGCGAAGATGAGCGGGGTCATGGGGTGGAGTATGCGGGGGAAAGGGGATGGGTCAACGGGAGAGGGCAGATTGTATGAAATGAGACCGCTTTCCAAGCCGGACTATGTGGCCGGATTTTACTCCGCACTACATAGTTTATAATATTTTGATTTCTAAGTAATTAGTACAGGTCCGTAGAATGTCTGATCAGTACTTGACCGAGCGTTGATTGGATGCTCTCTTGTTGAGTGGGGTATAAAAAGCGGGGGCACTATGGGGGTTTTCAACCGAAAAGACGGGGCCGGTTTTGACGCGAAATCTCGGAAGGATTTAATTTTTCGAATTTCCGGTGGCGTAATTTCATTGATTGCGGCGCTCATATTATTGGGCTCGGCTTCGAGTGAAGACGTGCGGGGAATTTTTGCGCCATTCACAGATGGGCCTTACTCAATCTTTGATCAGAATCGTGAAGTGCGAGTCGAGAACAGGGCGAGAATGTATGTGTCCGCTGAGCGCCTAATCAGTGAAATTGAAAATCTCAATGTTGACGAGCGTCAATACACGCAAGTGGATATTAGCGCAGATGCGGAGCATGGTACAAAACTAGACAATTCCGGCGATCATGATGGTTCCGAGCAAGCAACTTTTACACCTGTAAAATCCAAGAACGCGAAGAATATGGAAAAAGGGCTGGACTTTAACGAGTCGCTCTTGCCGGCACAGTGCTTGTTGGATCACCAATATGGCATGCAAGAATGCGGACAAATTTGGTGGGACAACGGTGCAGAGGAGGCTTCAATCGACGGGCAGGCTCTATGTCGCGCCTATACGATTCGCCAATCGCTAGCATGTGAAATCGATTATTGTAAAGAACGATTAGCTGCATGGAAGCGGTCGTTGTTCACTTGGGGATTTGTATTACTCATCATCGGGGGTGGGCTTGTCGGTGCCGGGATTCCATTGGGATTGGTATTTGTAGTTGTGGGGGCATTCGCGTTCGGACTCAGCACGGCTCCGTTGCTAGATGTTATAGACTTCTTAAATTGTCGCTAATGCTAATTCGTTGTGATGGCGCGTTTAAGCCGTTGGCGATTTGCGTTTGATTTGAGTGAGAGTTCTGACACTTAAACTTGTTCTACCCCTTTACCGCATCCGGCTGCTCATCCGGATGCGCTTTCATGAAGGCGGGATGCTTGAGGCAGCGTTCGAAAATCTCGTTGGTTTTCGTCAGCCCGGCGACATCAACACCAAAGCGTTTCGCCGCAAACATTTGCGGAATTAAAAAACAATCGGCGAGGCCGGGCACATCGCCGACACAATAATCGCCGGCGGTTCGCGACAGCATTTTTTCAACTGCCGCCATGGCGCCGCCGGGCCAGCGGTTCATCCAGTCTTTCATCGCTGCCTCGTCGAAGCCGCGCTCATTCTTCAGATAATTCTGGATACGGACATTACCAAAGGGCTGGGCTTCGCTGGCCAGCGTCATGGCGATGGCGCGGGCGTTGGCGCGCGCGACCGGATTGCCCGGCATCAGGCTCGGGTCCGGGTGGGTCTCTTCCAGATAAGCGATAATCGCCAGCGACTGGGTGAGGAGTGCGCCATCATCAGTCTCCAAGGTCGGCACCAGCCCTGTCGGATTTTTGGCGAGATAGGCCTCGCTTCGTTGTTCGCCTTTTAACAGGTTCACCGGCTCATAAGCATAGGGCAGGTTTTTTAAGGCCAGCGCGATCCGCACCCGATAGGTGGCGCTGGAGCGCCAATAGCCGTAAAGCTTCATTTGCCGTTTCTCCTCAAGGCGTCTATGCCCTCTCTCCCTTGACCATAGCGCCGGATATCTGAGTGGGAACAGGCGCCGGATGCGAATAAAGCTGATTTGATGTCACACGCTGATTCTCTCCTCATCACTTCGCCGCAATGGCTGCGCGACTATGCGCGCGAAACCCCGCCGATTGCTGGCGATGAGGCGCGCATGGTGCGGGTGATTGGCGCGGCGCGCGAGAATGTTGCGCGCGGCGATGGCGGTCCGTTTGCGGCCGGCGTGTTTGAGCGCGACAGCGGCGTCTTGGTGGCGCTCGGCGTCAATATGGTGGCCACGGCGGGTCTTTCCATTCTGCATGCTGAGATGATGGCAGTGTCGCTGGCGCAGAAGAAACTCGGCACGTTCGATCTCGGCGCGAAGGGCTTTCCCGCCCATGAACTTGTCACCAGCGCCGCGCCTTGCGCTATGTGTCTCGGCGCCGTGCCGTGGTCCGGCGTGACCCGCGTCGTGATGGGCGCCCGCGGCGAAGATGTGGAGGCGGTCGGCTTTGACGAAGGCGCCAAGCCCTATGATTGGGAGCAGGAACTCGAAAAGCGCGGGATCGAGGTTGTGGCTGATGTGATGCGTGCTGACGCCGCCTCAGTCCTCAAGGATTACGCGGCCCGCGGCGGGGAAATCTACAACTCGGCTCATTGCCGCAAGGGCTGATTCCACGCCCGATCCGGCGGTTGATCTGATTTAGTAACATATGTTACTATCATCGCAATGCTGGCGCCAAAGGCCCGGCGATTTCAATCCAGATTGCGAGGACCAAAATGGCTGACCTTTTCGAAAACCCGATTGGCACCGATGGTTTTGAGTTTGTCGAATATACCAGCGGCAATCCTGATGAACTGGCTACGCTGTTTGAACGCCTTGGGTTTACTGCTGTCGGCAAGCACCGCTCGAAAGACGTCATCCATTATCGTCAGGGCGACATCAACTTTCTGTTGAACCGCGAAGAA
Source organism: Hyphococcus sp. (assembly GCA_021604585.1). Taxonomy (GTDB): domain Bacteria; phylum Pseudomonadota; class Alphaproteobacteria; order Caulobacterales; family Parvularculaceae; genus Hyphococcus. The sequence goes on along the minus strand of BQJG01000036.1, from coordinate 17,035 downwards.
GCAGGCCAGCCCGGCGTCTTCCGCAATCAACATGGCGCCGGCGCCAACGCCATGGCGTTCCGCGTTAAAGACGCAAAGAAAGCCTTCGACGAAGCGGTGAAACGCGGCGCGAAACCAATCGAAGCCAAAACCGGGCCGATGGAATTGAACATTCCCGGTATTGAAGGGATTGGCGGGCTTAATGTGTATCTGGTTGATCGTTACGGCGCGCGCTCAATTTATGATGTCGACTTTGAACCGATTGAAGGCGCCGACCCAAAGAAAAATGATATGGGTCTCACCTATATCGATCACCTGACCCATAATCTGCATCGCGGCAATATGGACAAATGGGCGAGCTATTATGAGTCGATCTTCAATTTCCGCGAGATTCGATATTTCGACATTGAAGGCAAGCTCACGGGCCTGATTTCAAAAGCGATGACCAGCCCGTGCGGCAAGATCCGCATCCCGCTCAATGAAAGCCAGGACGAGAAATCTCAGATTGAGGAATTCCTGCAACGCTATAATGGCGAAGGGATTCAACACATCGCGCTCGGAACGGATAATATCTATACAACGGTGGAAGCACTCAAAAAACGCGACGTGCCGTTTCAGGATACGCCGGACACCTACTACGCAAAGGTCGGTGAGCGCATTGGCGATCACGGCGAAGATTTGGCCCGCCTGCAAAAGAACAAGATCCTTATCGACGGCGCCCCGACGCAAGGGCAGGGCTTGCTGCTGCAAATCTTCACGCAGGACGCCATCGGGCCGATTTTCTATGAGATCATCCAGCGTAAGGGCAATGAAGGGTTCGGCGAGGGCAACTTCAAGGCGCTGTTTGAGTCGATTGAAGAAGATCAGATCCGCCGCGGCGTGTTGAAGGAAAGCGCGTAACGGCCCATGACTGTCGTCACTGTAATGCCGAACCCGCTGGCGGACAAAAAACGCAAGCTCGTTCTTGAAGAGTTTGCGCCTTACCGGATTGTTGCGCTTGGGCATGCGATTTCCGGTCGGCTGGCGCGCGCCTATCGCGATGAAAAGATCACCATTCCGGAATGGCGCGTGCTCGCGGTGATCGGCGAAGCGGCGCAGGTCGCTGCGCGCGATGTGGTGCGCCGCACGCCGATGGACAAAATGACGGTCAGCCGCGCTGTCGCCAGCCTTGAACAGAAAGGCTTCGTCAAGCGTGCGCCCGACCCCGACGACAGACGCGTATCTTCGCTTGCTTTGTCGGGTGAAGGGCGGGCGCTGTTCGACCGCGTCGCGGCCATGGCGCTGGAGTTTGAAGATGATTTGCTGGCGACGTTGGGCGCGGATGAAGCGGCGGCTTTCCGTATGGCGCTGAAAAAACTTGAGGCGCGCGCGATGGAGAACGGCGACTAGCGCTACTTTTTGCCGGCGCGGCTTGTTTCTATTCTCCAAAATCATCACACTCCGCTCATCCCTGGGAAATCGGGGAATCCAGAAGTGGTCAAGCTGTCCTTTGTGTTGTGGCTTCCCGCTTTCGCGGGGTGAACGAATTAAAATGCTGAGTAATAACCTGAAAAATTTCGCGGCCGCGTTAATCGCCGCGCTCGCGCTTTCCGCCTGCGTTTCATTTCCTGATGCGCCGCAGGCGCGATTCGCGCCAACGATTGAAGCGGACGGACTTCATTCCATCGATGGCGCCGTGTTGGCCATTCAGCGTTGGGAAGCGGAGGCGCCGCGAGCAGTGATTATCGCCCTGCACGGGATGAATGACTATTCGCATATGTTTTCCGGGCCTGCCGAATATTGGGCCGAACAAGGCGTCACCACCTACGCCATCGATCAGCGAGGATTTGGCCGCTCTCCGGAATTCGGTCATTGGGTTGGCGAAGAAAGCATGATCGCCGATCTGCGCGCTGCGATTGCGGCGGCGCGCGTGAAACATCCGGGGCTTCCGGTCTTTGTCGCAGGTCACTCTATGGGTGCGGGAGTCATTCTTGCTGGCGAAGCGGAGGCGCCGTTGGGCGCGGATGGATTGATCCTTGCAGCGCCGGGCGTCTGGGGCGGAAGAGCGCTGCCGATTCCCTATCGGGTTACCGCCAATATCGCGGCGACGTTTGCGCCGGGAAAAACCCTGTCTGGCGAACGCGTGCAGCGCCGCGCAACGGACAACATTGAAATCTTACGCGAGATGTATGCCGATCCGCTGGTGATCAAGGAAACGCGCCTTGACGCGATCCTCGGCGTTACGCGCGTGATGGGGTCTGCTTACAATAAAGCTCAAGAAGTGCGCGGCGACATTTTGTTTCTGATGGGCGAGAAGGATGAGATCATTCCGTTGAAAGCGATGGAAAAAACCGCCATGCGGCTTAGCGGAGACATCACTTTCCGCCGTTACTCTGAAGGCTGGCACATGTTGTTTCGCGACCTTCAAGCCCCCGCCGTCTGGCGCGACGTTGCGGATTGGGTTTTACAACGCTCAGGGGACCCGGCGCCGGAAGGCGATCAGCGTCCTGGAACGTGACAGGCGGCGCCGCCGTTTTTTTCGGCGTATTGCTGGTGATATTCTTCCGCTTTCCACCACACGTCAAACGGTTCGACTTTGGTCGCAATCGGGCGCCCGTGACGGCCAGAAGAGTCTTCGGCTTTTAAAGACGCGAGCGCTAACTGTCGTTGCGCATCACTCGTGGTGAAAATCGCCGTGCGATACTGGTCGCCTACATCCGGCCCCTGTCGATTGATTTGTGTCGGGTCATGGCTTTGCCAGAAAACCTCAAGCAGTTTTTCATAGCTGACCATGGCGGGATCAAACTCGACCTTGACCGCTTCGGCGTGACCGGTCGTTTTGGCGCAGACTTCGCGGTAGGTCGGGTTGTCTTTGTGGCCGCCCGTATAACCGACCTCGGTCGCACGAACGCCGTCCGTATCGCGAAACACTTGTTCAACGCCCCAAAAGCATCCGGCGGCGAATACAGCGATCTCGGTCATGGGCTTAATCTCCAGCAGAAATGGCCTTGTTCATAAAGGGCTGAACGGGGCGCGCGGCAAGCCCCCTTCACGCTTTTGTGGTTCCGCCAAATTATCAAACCGATCTGAGCCGGCTGTGGTTCTAGCTGGAAACTGCGCTGGCGACCCAGTCCAGAAAGCCGCGGCTTGAGCCTCCTGCCGCGATCGGCAGAGCGGCGATGCACGGCTCGCCATAAGGATGCAGCGCCAGAATGCGGTCACGGGCGGCGTTTGCTGCGGATGCCGTCGTCTTGACGATCAAGGGTGTCTCCAGACCGATCTCAACCTTGCCCTCCCACTCATAGATGGAACGCATCTCGGCATGGATGTTCACGCAGGCGGCCAGCTTTTCTTCCACAAGCGCCCGGGCGATGCGGGCTGCGGTCTCAGAGTTTGGCGTGGTGACGTAAAGAAATACAATTCCAGACATTGCGAGCCTCCCGGCTGCGTCCTAAACACGCTTCAAGCCATAAGGATGCGCCGATTCTCGCGCGCATGAATGAGATGCGCAAGCTCGACCCCAATCGCGCGCTGGTGCTTTTTTCCGGCGGACAGGACAGCTCCATTGCGCTTGCATGGGCGCTCGACAAGTTCGCCCATGTGGAAACGGTGGGCTTTAACTACGGTCAGCGTCACTCGGTGGAGCTTGGTGCGCGCCGGGCTGTTCGGCGGGCGGTATTGGCGGCGTTTCCCCAATGGGCTGAAAGGCTTGGCGACGATACGTCGGTGAATGCGGGCGGCCTTAAAGATCTCGGCGAAACTGCGATGACGCATGACACTGAAATCGCTCTCGCCGATGACGGCTTGCCGACAACTTTCGTGCCCGGACGAAATCTTGTGTTTCTGGCGCTGGCCGGCGGGCTCGCCTATCGCCGCAATCTTGGGACGCTGGTCGCCGGCATGTGCGAAACCGACTTCTCCGGTTATCCCGATTGCCGTGAAAGCGCGCTAAACGCACAGCTTGACGCATTACGGCTCGGCATGGATGCAAATTTCTCGTTAGAAACGCCCTTGATGCATATTGATAAAGCGGAAAGCTGGCGTCTGGCGGAAAGACTGGGCGGCGCGCTGCTCGTCGATCTCATCAATGAACACAGCCATACATGTTATCGCGGCGTGCGCGGTGAGCGTCAGGATTGGGGCTATGGCTGCGGCGAGTGCCCCGCATGCGAATTGCGCGCGCGCGGCTGGGCGGCATATCGCGCGACGGCCTCCCATTGAGTGAAGCGCTGAAGAAACGCGCCGGACCGTTCTACGCATTTTTTTACGGCGGTCAGTTTGTGTTGCTCGGCATTCAGTTGCCGTTTTTCGGCGGCTGGCTGGCGTTAAAAGGCTTCAATGCTTCGGAAATCGGGCTGGTCACCGGCGCCGCGCTGATTGCGCGGTTGATCTTCGGGCCGCTGGTGGCGTTCTGGGCCGATCATCAGAGCGATGAACGCCGCGCATTGCAAATCGTCGCCTTCTTTTTCGCACTTGGTGCTACGGGTTTGGTCATTGCGCCGGGAAAAATCTTGATCGGCGCAGCGGCGGCGCTGGTGATTTTTACATTCGGCCTGCTGGTGCCGTTGACCGATACGGCGGTGTTGCGCGCGGATCGCAATGGCTGGTTGCATTACGGCCAGACCCGTGCGGCGGGCTCATTCTTTTTTCTCTCGACCAATGTGCTGGCGGGGGCGTTGCTGGCTACGGCTGGTATCGCTGCAGCGGCGCCGTCCATGGCGGCGGCTGCGTGTTTTGCATTCGCCATGTCATTCGCCTTGCCAAAGGGCGCGGGCGATCGCGGCGGCGCCAAACCCGTTTCCTGGCGCGAGGCGCCGAAATTGGTTTCCAATCTTGCCTTTTTGATGATGCTGCTTTCCGCCGGACTGACCCAGGGCGCGCATGCGGTTTATTACGCATTTTCGTTTTTGCGATGGGAACAGCTTGGCTACTCCACCTTGACCATAGGCAGCTTGTGGGCTGTGGCCGTCATTGCCGAAATTGTCATTTTGACTCGCGCGCGCGGCCTCGTCCGTCGAATGGGGCCGGTCAATCTGCTCGCCATTGCGGGCGCCGCCGCGCTTGTGCGTTGGGCGATCACTGCCTTCGAGCCGCCGCTCGCCATCTTGTTCATTGTGCAGCTTCTGCACGCCGCGACTTTCGCTTTCGCCTATCTCGGCGCGATTGAGTTTCTCGACCGCGCCGCGCCGCTGCGGCTCGTCAACACCGGCATGACCTTGATGTCGACCACCGGCGTCGGCGCGGTGACGGGGCTCGCGACCGTCGCCGCCGGTTTTGTCTGGAATGGTTTCGGTCCGGGCCCGGCCTATCTGATGATGGCGGCGATGGGCGCCGGCGCGCTTGGCTCGGCGTTTATGCTGAAACGCGTTTGGGACGGCGGCAAGCTGTTTGAGTGAGGCTTGTCAAACCCCCGCCGTGTGTGCGCCGTCCCAGCCTTGCGGCACGCCCTTTTCGGCGTATTTCGCGATGCGTTCCTCATAGATATCGAATAGCGCGATCTTGGCGCCGGGAGAGGTTTTCGCTTTTTCGAGATTGGCGCGGGCTGCCGCCATGTCGCCTGCACGATATGACGCAAGCAGCTGGCGATGCGCATCATCCAGCGCGCGAAACGCTTTCGATGATTTGATGAACGGATTGCCGATCAGCGCATAAATGCTGACCGGGCGTTTCTCGCCGCGCAGTTTCAGCTTGTCGAGTTCGAGATAGGCAAAGTGATGATGGGTTTCCTTGAACACCGTCTCATCGCAGATCATCGCCGGGCCGTAAAACTCCGACTGGCTCCTCAGGAAAGCGGCGCGATCAACCGCCGGACCTACGGCGGAATAACGATTGTTGCGGCCATGCCCCATAGGACCGGCGAAGCACGGGCCTGTGGCGATGCCAATGGCCAGGTGAATTTGAAGGCCGCGCGTGCGGCTCGACGCGTCGAGATCGGCGTTGACCTTGTCCATGCTCTCGATCATGCGCAGGGCTGCGGCGCATCCGGCTTGCGGATGGTCGGCGCTTTCGAGCGGCGCATTGAAATAGGCGAACAGACGTCCACCCTCGGCCTGATCGGCGGCGCCGCCTGCATCGATGATGGTCTGGCGCAGATCGAGCGAGGCCGATGCGAGCAGTTTAGTGATGTCGTCGGGAAGATTTTCCATGGTGCGCAGATCTTCGTCGGCGATGCGCAACTCGCAGGCAAGCACGGTAATGTCGCGGCGCACGCCCTTCAGCAATTCGCTGCCGGTATCCTCGCGCAGTTTTTTCATCGCCGGTTCAGGCAAGGTGTCGTGGAAGGAGCCGCGCAGATTATCGTCGCGCAATACGCCGCCAATGGATTTGCCTCCCGCCACCGACAAGGCGCCAAGAAACAGCGCGAGGGCTGGTGGGATCGGATTGAGAAGCAGATCGCCGAACGCGAATGCGCAATAGGCGCCCAGCATCAAGATAACAGAGAGTAGCGCGGCGAAACCCGCCGCCTGCCAGAATTCGAGGCGTTGCGCAGTCATAATCGCAGCAGCGCCGAACAACATGACGGCGAGTGCTTCGAGATAGCCCGCCCAGCCCGGCCGGTTTGGCGCAATGCCGGATGTAATTTGTGCGGCGGTGAGTGCGTGCACAGCCGCTGGCGCCATGTCGCCGCGCGCTGTGCGCGCTGACGGGCCCAGCTCCGTGTCGAGACCAATCAGCACAACAGCGCCTTGCAATTGCGAGTTCGACCCGACTACGGATGAGGGCGCGCCGTTGAAACCAGACAATAGCCGCGCCGCCGATGTGGACGGCACGGAAACATTGCGCGGCAGATGCAGCCGCAAGGCCGTCGCGTCAGAAACAGCAAAGCTTTGCTCGCCGACTTTAAGGCTTTCCACCGTGCGGCCCTGCGCGTTTGCCGCCGAGCTGTTCAATGTCACTTCAACAGCGCCATTTCCTGCGGCGAGGCGCGCGGCCTCTAATGCAGTTGATGGCGCCGGCGCTCCGCCCAGCGACCACAATAACGGCGCACGGCGGATCACACCGTCAGAGTCAGGCGCCAGCGCGGAGACGGAGGGTTGCGCAGCATTCGCGAGCGCCGGATTGATGGCGTAGAAATAACGCGCGGCAGGGAGCGCCAGAAATTCCGCGCCGGCGCCGCCAGCGGAAATCCACGCGGCGCCTTTGATGTCAGTTCTCTGGAACGAGCTGGCGCGGTTTGGATCGGCAGGCGCGGTCGCCGAAACGCCAACAGCGCCGTTTACCTTGGTGAAGGCTTCGGCAAGTCTTTCGTCGGTGCGAGGCAACAGGGCGAGCTGTTGGGCGAGCGTTTCATCGCGCGCGCCCGACAGCCAGAACTCGCCGATGGTCTCCGGCGACAGGGGGTCCGGGGCGTCGACCGCTTCGGTCAGGATCACGCCTTTGGCGCCGGCGGCGCCTGCCGCCTCAACCAATCCGGCGATGACCGTCCGGGGCCAAGGCCAAGGGCCAACGGTGTCGACACTCTCGCGATCGATCAGGACCAGGTGAAAGTTTTCCACAGAGGCGCCTGAAGCGGGGTCAAGCCGTTGAAAATAATCGAAAAGCCGCTCGCGCCAGCGCGCATCCGGGGACTGCGCGCCCGCCAGCGTCCCAAGCGCGATCACCGCCAAGGCGCCGGTCACCAGCAGCAGCGGCAGCGCCGTCAGCCACGCAAACGGCTTGGAAAACATGCGTTTGGTCAAGAAAGACCCTTTCCACTCAACAATTTTAAGGGCTTAGGCCTGCCGAGCACGGTTGTAACCCCTCATTCAGGATGAATTTATTATCCTGCCTTAAACCATAATACTGCAAGGGGCGGGCCGCGGCTCGTTCCCTTTAAGGAAGCGTTAATCATGACGGATTCGGCGGCGCATTTCGATATCGATATGTCGCACGGGGTTTTAAAACTTATCCCCCGTGGCGACTGGCGCGCGCGATTCCTCGGCAAGCTCGACAATAATTTGCGGGATTTCGCCGATGATTCGATTGGCCGCGAACTGGTGATCGATATGGGCCGGGTCGACCGGCTCGATACGGTCGGCGCCATGATGCTGCAGCGGACCATGCACAGCTGTGCGGAACGCGGCTCGGCTTCCGGTTTTGTCCATGCGGCGAGCGCCCATGCTGCGCTGTTGAAACAAGTCGAGGCGCATCTCGACCCCTGTCACGTCGAGCCAGTGCACGGCAATCCGTTTGTAGCGGTGGTGAACCGTCTCGGCGAGGGCGTTGTCGATACTTATAATGCGGCCATAGAATTGCTGGGCTTTATCGGCTTAACGCTCGCAACCGCCGGTCGTGTGATCGCCAACCCGGCGAAAATGCGCTGGGCCGCGACCGTTCACCATATGGAGGAAGCCGGCCTCAACGCCGTGCCTATCGTTGGGCTCATGTCGTTTCTGATTGGGTCGGTGGTCGCGTTTATGGGCGCGAAGATTTTGCGCATGTTCAACGCGGATATTTTCACCGTTGAACTGGTGGGTATTTCGGTGCTGCGCGAATTTGGCGTGTTGTTGAGCGCGATCCTTATTGCGGGCCGTTCCGGCAGCGCGTTCACCGCGCAGATCGGCTCGATGAAAATTCGCGAAGAAATCGACGCCATGCGCGTCCTTGGGCTCGACCCGATGGAAGTTTTGGTGCTGCCGCGTGTTATCGCGCTGGTCATCATGCTTCCCGTCCTCGCTTTTATTGCGGCGATGCTGGGCATTATCGGCGGCGGGCTGGTGGCGTGGCTCGCCATGGATATTTCCCCGGCGCTGTTCATGGTCAGGTTTCAAGAAACCATCGTAATGAATCATTTCTGGTCGGGCCTGATCAAGGCGCCGTTCTTTGCTTTTGTGATCGGTGTGATCGGTTGCTTCCAAGGCATGAAGGTCGAGGGCAGTGCGGAATCGCTTGGTCAGCACACGACGCTTTCCGTGGTGCAGGCTTTATTTCTGGTAATCGTCATCGACGCATTTTTCGCGATGTTTTATCTGGAGATCGACTTTTGACGGAAGCGAACAACACTGATCGCCGCGTCATTGAAGTCGAAGGATTGAAAACCCAGTTCGGCGACTTTGTCGTGCATGACAATCTTGATCTTAATGTCCGCGCCGGAGAAATCCTCGGCGTGGTCGGCGGCTCCGGCACGGGCAAGTCCGTGTTGATGCGCGCCATTATCGGGTTGAAGCCGCCAAGTGCGGGCACGGTGAAGGTTTTTGGCGACGACTATTACAAAGCTGATGACAAAGCCCGCCAGGCGATTGAACAGCGCTGGGGCGTATTGTTTCAGGGCGGCGCGTTATTCTCATCCATGACCGTTGCGCAAAACGTCATGGCGCCGATTAGAGAACATCTTAAGCTTCCTGAAGAATTGGCTAAGGACATCGCGGCGCTGAAAATTTCCATGTCCGGCTTGCCGGAAGAAGCGGGCTCTAAATTCCCATCGGAACTTTCAGGCGGGATGCGCAAGCGCGCGGGCCTTGCGCGCGCCTTAGCGCTCGATCCTGAAATCGTCTTTCTCGATGAACCAACCGCCGGTCTCGATCCGATTGGAGCCGCCAAATTCGACGACCTCATCGTCAATCTTAAGGAATCCCTAGGGTTAACAGTGTTTATGGTAACCCATGATCTTGATACGCTGCATGCAACCTGTGACCGGGTGGCGGTGCTGGCTGAGAAGCGAGTCATCGCCTGCGGACCTCTCAGTGAAGTTCGCCGCACCGATCATCCGTGGATACAGGAATATTTTTCAGGGCCCAGGGGCAGGGCCGCACTCGCCGTCGAGGCGAGCTAGGGGTTGAGCAAAGATCGATGGAAACGCGCGCGCATTATGTCGTCATCGGCTCCATGGTGCTTGCCGCCATCGCGGCGGCGTTTTTGTTCGTCATCAAGCTGACCCAAACGCAAACCGACTTCGATGAATATGACGTGATTTTCACTGAGCGCGTTTCAGGCCTGTCTGTTGGCGCTGCCGTTCGCTTTAACGGCATTCAGAAAGGCGAAGTCGACACGCTTTCCATTGACCCGACAGATCCGTCCATCGTGATCGCGCGCGTGCGCGTTGATAAAGACACGCCTGTCAAAACCGACACCAAAGCCGAACTCGAGCTTGTTGGATTTACCGGCCTCGCCATCATCCAGTTTGTCGGCGGTGGCGCTGATAAGCCGCTGCTGAAGGACGCGAGCGATGACGATGTTCCGAAGATCAAGGCGGATACGTCCGGGTTCGCGGCGTTTCTCGAAGGCTCCGGCGATGTGCTGGCGCAGGCGAGCCGGCTGCTGTCTGATGAAAACATCTCCGGCATTTCCGGCATTATCACCAATATCGAAACCATGACCGGCGCCTTCGCTGAACATGAAGATGATATCGCCGCCTCGCTCGCCAACATCAACGCGATCACCACAGACCTTGCGCAGGTGACGTCAAAGCTCGATGCAGCGGCGACCAGCCTGCAGTCTTTTATGGAAAATGACGCGCCAGCGACGGCGCAGGAAATCGAAGCGTTGCTCAGCGAAACGCAGGCGCTGGTCAGCGATCTCAGGTCCATTACAAATGAGAACCGCGCCTCCATTCGCGTCTTCGCCGATCAGGGATTGGGTCAGGTTGCGCCAGCGCTGAGTGAAGCGCGCCGTCTGATGCGGACGCTCGACGCTGTATTGCGGGAGATTGATCGTGATCCGAATGCGTATTTCTTCGGCGAACGCGCGCCTGAATATACCGGAGGCGAAGAATGATGAGATATGCGTTGCACGGCCTTGTGTTGGCCTCGGCCTTGTTCGCCGCCAGCTGCGTTTCGGTGTTGCCCGACGCCGCGCCCCCCAAGCCGCGCTTTCATATAGTGGCGGCGGACGCTGACTCGTTGTCCGGCGAACCGCTGCCCTTTTCGTTAGTGATTGATGAGCCGCGCGCGACGCGGGTTTATGATTCCGTGCGCATCGCGGTGGCGAGCGCGCCGGGCCGCATTGAATATCTCGCGGGTGCAGAGTGGGCCGACCGCGCACCGCGTCTGTTTCAGACGGCGCTGATCCAGACTTTTGAGGATGCGGGGCGGATTCTCGCGGTGGGCGACCGCTCGTCGCTGCCCATAGCAGACTTCGTGTTGCAAACGGATATCCGCCGCATGGAGCTCGCAGTGCAGGGTGGACACGCCGCTGATATTTCCGTTTATGCGCGCCTGACCAATGGCAAGGGCGTAATTTACGCTGCGAAGAAATTCGAGGCGAGCATATCGTCGTCGTCGACCAAGCCGGACGCCGTCTATGCAGCGTTCAACACGGGCTTTGACCAGATCGTCACCGAGATGGTCGCGTGGTCCTATGCAGAAGGCGAACGGGCGAATTCCCGCAAATAGCGCCTTTCTTCCCGGACTTTCATTAGACTTGTCGCGTCGGGCGGCGGTATTCTTTTTTTGCCAAAAAGGAAGATGACGATGCGCTTAAAAATTCCACTTTCCTCAAGCCTTGCCCCAAGCCTTGCCCTTCTCGCCTTGACAGCCTGCGCGCCCGCCAACAACGCCGGTGAGAGCGATGCAGACGCCGTGCTGGAAGAAGACATCATTGTGGACACGGCCGAGGTTGCGGATTGCCCGGTTATCGACAGCCGCAACTGGCATGCCTGGGTTGACGCTATGCCGGGGCCGGACAGCAAACCGATTTTGCATGTCAGCGGCGAGGTCGATATGCCGACGCCCGGCTACAGCTTTGACTGGCGGGACGGCGCCGCCGATCGCAGCGCGACACCGGTGCAACGGCTGATGCTGACGGTGACCCCGCCTGACGCCATGACGACACAAGTGATCACCTCGGAACAGGTGAAATATGAAGGTGCGGCGATCGCCAAGATGTATCGCGGTATTCTTGTCATCTGCGGCGGGAGGGTGCTTGCAGACCTTCCCGATGTAAGCATCACCGAATAGCGCGCCGCGTTGCTGGTCAGCAGTTTTTGTATTTGTCGTTAAGGCCGCCGCCAGCTGCAATCATCGGCAGAATTTTCGTCAAACGCCGCTCTTTAGTCGCCGCCTGCTTTGCTTCGGTGATGTGTTCCGCATATTCGCGCTGTTTGCCGGGCGTCAGTTTGTCGAACGCTGCAGCGGCGCGTTTATTTTTTGCGAGCGCGGCTTTTAGCTCTGGCGGCATGACGAGCTTCTTGTTTCTGTCCGCCTTGATCGCCTTGCCGGCCTTCGCCAGTGCGGCGGCTTCTTTCACATAGGCTTTGATGATGGCTGGTTTGATGTCGGCGGCGGAAGTCATCCGCCATTGCCGTTGCGCTTTGGTGACGCCTTCCTGCGCATTTAGCAAAACGTTTTTGTCATCTTTGAGCAGTGCGCCCTGATGAAACCACAGGCCGAAATAGGATTTGAACCCGCCAATGCCGACGACATTCTTGCCCTGGAGCGTATAGCAAGGCGCGCCCCATTTAATTTCTTCGGTGAGGCCGGTCGTCGCCATGATTTTGCGCAGTGCGATTATTTCTTCGCGCCATGGGCGTGGCTTGGCGAAATAGGCCTCAGGGGTTTTGTTCTTTTCCATACGCCTTATCCTTCAAAGAGCTGCGCAGACAGAAAAGACGTTTACGCGAAGTACCCCACCGTTGCGCCAATCAACAGATAGACGCGGCCCAACGGCGAAGAAAGATATTCTTCAAGCTCTTCGTCGGCGGTTTCTGACGTGGTCGCGTCTTCGAGTAATTGCTCAAAACCTTGCAGGAATTCATGCACCCCTGATTCAAAATTCCGGTCACGGCCGGACTCGGTTCTGATCCGGCGTTTCACATCAGCTTCATTCAGGCGCAACAGGCGATTGGCGAACACATTGCGGTCGCCGCGATCAAAGCGTTCCTGCAGCGCCGGTGGCGGATCGCCATAGAGCCGCGTTTCAAGCTCGTGGGTGAAGTCCTGCAGCTGTGCGATAATGCGGATTGCATTGTCTGCTTCGCGCCGTCCGGACGTATCAGCCGCCGCTTGTTTCGAGGCGGCGCCTAAATCGAGCGGCGCGCTATCATCGGCGGCGTCAAGGATTTCCTTCCACGACACATCGCCTTTCATGCGTTTGCCAGGCTCGACTTTGGCGTCTTTGTCAAGCGTTAAAGGCTGAGTTTTCACCTGCGCCGGCTTTGACGGGCGCCGTTCGGCGATATCGCGGGCCAGCTCGTCGAGACGCGCGGCGCCGTTTCCATTCTTCCCGGACGCTGGCTTTGGTTCCGGTTTCGGCGTTGCGGTGAGCGGCGGTTCTTTCCGGCGCGCCGCCGCTGTAAGATCAAGCGTTGCCTGCGCCTCGGTCTCGGCTCTCTTTGCGGCCGCTTCTTCAGCGGCCTTGCGTTCGGTTTCCTCGGCTTTTTTCTTGTCCGCCGCTTGCCGGTCGGCCCGCGCCTGCATTTCATTTTGCGCTTCGGCGAGGCGCGCGGAAGCTTCCTGTTCGCGCAATTGTGCCTCGGCGAGGCGCGAGAGCCGGTCCGTTTGCGAAGCGATAGCTTCAGCAAGGCGGTCGGCGCGCTTTCTTTGTTCGTCGATCAGCGATTCAAGCCGCGCGTTTTCGGTTTCAAGCGCGGCGCGCGCTTCAGCGAGCGCCTGGTTTCGCTCCTCAATTCGCGCAGCCTCACTTTCTGAAAATTTGAGTGCGTCTTCAGAGCTCTTGCGCGCGCGTTCACTGGCGGCGGCGACATCGGTCGAGGCTTTGTCGGCGGCTTCGCCAGTTTTACGTGCGGCGTCGGAGACTTCTTCTGCGGCTTTGGTGGCTTTGACGGCGCCGTCAGCGGCGGCGGTGAGCGCTTTCGATGTGGACTTGGTGATGTCGTCGAGGGCTTTCGCTGCTGCGTCCTGCACCCGCGCGGATTCTTCACTGGTCGCATCGATGGCGCCTGTTGCAGTGCGGGTTGCGTGTTCGCGCGCGGCGTCGACGGCGGCTTCTGCGGCTTTCTTGGCTTCTTCGGCGGCGGCGCGGGCGGCGGAGCCAATATTGGCGGCGTTGCGCGCGGCGGATTCGGCCGCCGCGTCTGCAGCTGCACTGGCTTGCATTGTCGCCTTGCGGGTTTCTTCGGTGGATGTATCAATGGACTGCGCAGAGGCGCGCATGGTCTCATCAACGTCGCGCAACGCGTCGCGCAGGGACTCAAACGAATTGAACGCGCGTTCCGCTGCGCTCTCCAAACGATGCAACCGGTCGTCGAAATCTTTCTCCGCTTGAACCGACGTCGTCTCGGCCGATTGCAGCGCGGTGATCGAGGCTTTGGCCTTTTCGGCAATGGCTGCGGCGAAGCTGTCAGCGTGGGCGTTGAGGCTTTCGGTCAGATCCATCAGCCTTGCGCGCTCATCGGCGACGCGCCCGACTGCGCCGGTGGCTTTCGCTTCGATCGCATCGCCGGCGATTTCGATGGCCTCCACATGCTGGCGGATCATCGCTTCGACAGAGGCAAGGCGTGTCAGCGCGTTGTCGAGCCCCTGATTGAGCGTCGCCACATGGGTTTGAACAACGGCGCCGACGGTGTCGATATTCTGTGCGGCGGCGATGTCAGGCGTCACAAAACGCTGCGCCGCGGCGGCGATCGATTCCGCTGCGTTCAACATGGTCAGCATTTTCGACAGACCATAGCCAATGAATAAAACCATGGCGGGAATGATGAAGGCAAAAAGCAGCGTTTCTATTTCGAATGCGGCGAGCGGATTCCACGGCCGGTCGATGCCGCTGAGATTTGTCAGATGCCGATGGGCGAACCAGTTGCCGAGCGGCAGGCCGATGACAATGGAGAAAAAGACGAAGACAGCGGTCAGGCGCGCCATTTGCCAGATCTGCCGGCTCATAGCGTTCCAGCGTCGCTCATTCGGCGAGATGTAAATCAGCCCGCCCGAAGCGCCCTCACTAGCCGCGCGGCCCTCCGACTCAACGATGCTTTTGAATCGCATGCGGGGATTTTCGTCCCCGGCATCCTTCCCTGCCGCTTCGTTCTCTTGGTGGTCTTGGCTATCGCTCACGTCGTCGCTCACCATGGTCATCTTCTTTGGGCGGCGGGTCCGGCCGCCCAATCTCATGCGTACAAGCTTACGCGCACGGGTTCGGCCGATACTGCCCGAATGCCTTCGCATAGCGGAATTTGTAAGGCCCGCCAATCGTTTGAGCCAAAATGTCCGGGTTCCGGCGGGTTTCTATTCGGCAATCTTTGCGTGTCATCAAAATAAAGGGAAAGTCCTTGGATTTGCTGCACTTTCCAGAACGCAGAGAATCCGGATAGGGAAGACCATCAGCCTTTCCAGAGTTTTCCCCAAAGCAGCGTCCCAATGGATCAACCCGAGCGAACATCCCTGCAGCGATTTGTCGAGAGCCGCCCGTTTCAGAGCGTGGTGCTGGCGCTGATCATTATCAACGCGCTCGTCCTCGGGGCGGAGACGTTCCCGGCCTTTAAGGAAGGCGCCGGACATTGGCTCAAAGTCATCGACCGCATCATCGTCTACGCCTTTATGGCGGAGATCGGCACGCGCATTATCGCCTGGCGCGCGGCCTATTTCAAAAACGGCTGGAACATCTTCGATTTTCTGATCGTCGTGGTCTCGATCGGCGCGGCGACCTCGGGGCTGGCGGCGATGCGCGCCTTCAGGGTGTTGCGGGTTTTGCGGGTGATTACGGTCATTCCGCGCATGCGGGTGGTGGTCTCGGCGCTGCTCGATTCCATTCCCGGCATCGCCTCGGTCGGCGTTGTGCTGGCGTTGATCGTTTATGTGTTCGCGGTGATCGCCGCGAACCTTTACGGGCCGCAGCACCCGGCATTATTTGGCGATGTGTTTCAGGCGATGTACACGCTGTTTCAGGTGATGACGCTGGAGGGCTGGCCGGACATCGCCTCGGAAGTCGCCAAAACCCACAGCCGTTCGTGGATCTTTTTTCTCACCTTCGTGCTGATCGCGACCTTCACCATGCTCAACCTTTTTGTGGCGATTGTGGTCCGGGTGGTCGATGAAGACAGCGAATCCGCTGAGGCGCAAATTCTCCTCAATCAACGGAAGATCATGGGCGATGTCAGCGCTTTACGGGCCGATATTGAAGCTTTGTCGAAGCGTTTGCCGCCAGCCTGATTGCGCGGTATTGACTGTCCAAAACCACAAGATTTTGGAGGAGACGCAGCCATGCTCTCGAACTCTCAGGCGTTTATGAAATTCGACCTTGATCCGATGATCGAGGAGATGCGCGACATGGTTCAGCGCTGGGCCGCTGACCGTCTTGCGCCGCGCGCAGCCGAAATTGACGAGAAGAATCTATTCCCGCGTGATCTCTGGCCGGAACTGGGCGAACTCGGCTTGCTCGGCATTACAGCCGACGAAGAATTTGGCGGGTCGGGCTTGGGGTACGTTGCGCATGTTGTGGCGATGGAGGAAATCTCCCGCGCATCCGGCGCAGTTGGGTTGTCCTACGGCGCGCACTCAAATCTTTGCGTCAACCAGATCAACATCAACGGCTCGAAAGAGCAGAAGGCGAAATATCTGCCGAGGCTGGTTTCGGGCGAACATCTCGGCGCGCTCGCCATGTCCGAACCGGGCGCCGGTTCCGATGTTGTCTCCATGAAGACCCGCGCGGAGAAAAAAGGCGACCGTTATATTTTGAACGGCAACAAGATGTGGATCACCAACGGCCCCGGCGCCGACACGCTGGTGGTCTACGCCAAGACCGAACCCGATGCGGGCCCGCGCGGCATCACCGCGTTCCTTATCGAAAAAGGCATGAAGGGTTTTTCAACGGCGCAAAAGCTCGACAAGCTCGGCATGCGCGGCTCGGACACGTGCGAACTGGTTTTCCAGGACTGCGAAGTGCCGGAGGAAAACATTCTCGGCGAGCTTAATAATGGCGTGCGGGTGTTGATGTCCGGCCTCGATTATGAGCGCACGGTGCTGGCGGGCGGGTCCATCGGCATCATGCAGGCCTGTCTCGATGTGGTGATCCCTTACGTTCACGACCGCAAGCAGTTCGGCAAATCGATTGGCGAGTTTCAACTGGTGCAGGGCAAACTCGCCGATATGTATGTGACCACCAACGCCGCGAAGTCTTACGTCTATCAGGTGGCGAAAGCCTGCGACCGCGGCGAGACCACGCGTCAGGATGCGGCGGGGTGTATTTTGTTTGCGGCGGAAAAAGCGAC
>BQJG01000035.1 GCA_021604585.1 Hyphococcus sp. | reverse complement strand
GCCATCAATGCCGGCGATGCGTCAGCGCTGCCAACAGATGTGCAAGACCTAGATGGCGACGCCAATTCTGGCGAGCCGCTTCCGATCGACGGACGCGGGTTTGACCGTGTGACCGGCGACGGCCTTGATATTGGAGCATTGGAAATGGCGCAGACTTTTACTGTCACCACGCTTGATGACGAAGCATTCGATTCCGGGGATATCACAGCAGAAACAAACGACGGCGCTGGCCTTTCTCTGCGAGAGGCGCTGGCTCTCGTCAGCGATGGCGACACGATTGAATTTGATGCATTGCTAAGCGGCGGCACGCTGACGCTGACGCTCGGTCAGTTGACGCTGGCACAGGGAATTCACATTAACGGGGACATCAACGCCGATGATGTCGCCGACATCACGCTTGATGCGGACGGATCTGGCCGTGTCATTCACTTCACCACAGGCGGAACATCGTCACTCAACGGACTTATTATCACCGGCGCCAATTATAGCGGGGGCGGCGGCGCCGTGACGGTCGATTATGATGCGGGAATTTCTCTAACGATTTCAAACAGCGAGATTACGAGCAATATCGCGGAAGTCGGCGGCGGGATCTGGAATGGCGGCGACCTTACCATTCTCAACACGCTTATTTCGGGCAACCAAGCGACAACAGGCGACGGTGGAGGCGTTTTCAATTGGATATATAGCTCGATAACTATTACCAACTCGGCGGTTTACGGCAATTCTGCCGCCTCAAGCGGCGGCGGCGTGTATGTCGGGGCGTTCGGTTCTGCAGAAATTGAAAGCACGGAGTTTAGCGGTAATTCATCAGAATACGGAGGGGGATTATATGTCGGCTTGGCCGTTGCAGCTGTTCGCGATTCCTATTTTGGTGAAAATACGGCATTAGAAGGCGGCGGCGCGATATTTAGTGCAGGCACAATTTACGTTGCCAACTCGTTATTTTCTGCAAACACGGCCGTCAACGGCCGAGGTTATGGCGGCGCAATTTGGACCACCCGCATTGCGGAGATAGTCAATTCCACATTTGTTGGAAATTCCGCACTGTATGGCGGCGCAATTTACCAGCGGCCCGTCAACCTGAGCCTTGAGATTGATAACTCGACCATCACTGGGAACTACGCAACGAATTCGGGGGGCGGGATCGTTTTTGGCGGCTCAGGTGCGTATGGACGAATCACCAATAGCATTGTTTCCGGGAATGACTCAGGTGGCAGTGGTGCGGACATCAGGGCTCCCCATGGGTTTACCAACACTGGCGGCAACATCATTGGAACCGATGTCTTTTTTGGCGGCGTCGATGTCGGCGACACGACGCTCGCCGATGTATTCCGCGATGTCGGCGCCAATCCAGACACCGGCGTCACTTCTGGATTGCTCGCAGTCAATGACGGGCCGCTGTTGACAGTTGCTTTGAATATTTTTGGTGATGCCGTTGACGCAGGCGACAGTACTGAACTGCCCGTCGATGCGCATGATCTCGATAATGACGCAAACACCGCCGAAGACTTGCCCGTTGACGCACGCGGGTTGCCACGCGTGTCAGGGGCCGAACTGGACTTGGGAGCTGTAGAAATGTCGCAAACATTCACGGTAACGACGCTCGATGATGAAACATTCGACGCGGGCGATCTCGCCGCAGAAACAGCGGACGGCAACGGTCTTTCGCTTCGCGAGGCGCTGGCGCTGGCGCAGGACGGCGACACGATTGAATTCGACGGTGCGCTCTCAGGCGGCACGCTGACGCTGAGCAATGGCCAACTTGTCATCACTCAGGATGATTTCCTGCTCGACGGCGATATCGACAACAACGGGACAGCGGACATCACCATTGACGCTAACGGGGCCAGCCGGGTCATCCAGATCAATGGCGGCGACGAGGCGGATCCGAACGACGTCACCATCGATGGGCTGGTGATTACAGGCGGTCAACTCTCCGGCAGTGACGGCGCCGGCGTGCGCATCAACACCGATGCTACTGTCACTATCCAGAACAGTTATATATACGGCAACAACATTTCGTCCGAGGGCGGCGGCGGCGGCATATCTGTAGGCAGCATTTCTACATTGAATCTTATCGATTCGATTGTGTCGAATAACTCGGCGGCTCTTTATGGCGGCGGCATAGTAACGGTCGCAAATTCAGCGACGATCAACATCTCCAATTCCGACATTACCCATAACGAGGCTGTAAATGGCGGCGGTGGCATTTACAGCCGTGGAACCACAACGATCAGTGAAGGCAGCACCATCTACATGAACGAAGCCTTCAATGGCGGCGGAATTATGAGCGGCGGCAATCTCACTGTTGATAGCGGTTCTGTTATCGCAAACAATACCGCCGGTAACATTGGCGGCGGGGTTTTTGTCGAAGGAACGGCGACAATTTCCTATTCAGCGATCAGCGGCAATAGCGCAGGCATCGGCGGCGGGATTTTCAATCAGAGCGGCGACTTGACTGCTCGAAATACATATTTCACCGGCAACTACGCCGGCGGATATGGCGGCGCTCTGTTCACAAACAACGCCAGCAGCTCCACCATCATCAATTCGCAATTTAACGACAACACGACCGATAGCGGCGCCGGCGCGATATATGCCTATGGCTCCAACGCTCTTGATCCTACCTCGCTCAACGTTTTGAACTCGACTTTCAGAGGCAGCGAAGCCTCCGGCAATGGCGGCGCAGTGGGGATTCAGGGTGTCACCAACGCTGTGTTCACCAATGCTACATTTTACGACAACCAGGCGAGCGGTCATGGCGCGGCGCTCCATGTCGGCGGCGACGCGAATGTGGGAATTTACAACAGCACGTTCACCGGCAACACGACCAACAATACCGGCGGCGGCGGCGGTGTCTTCGCGCAGGACGATTCGACGGTCACGATCGGCAACACGATTATCGCCGGCAATGAAGGCTCTGAAGGCCGCGAAACTATTTATGCAGCAGGCAACGCAGCGATCATCAGCACGAGCGGCAATGTCTTCGACCAAATCGGCGTTGGCGGCGAAGGCGATATTTTTGAAAGCGAGCTCGATAATATCTTCGATGAAGTGGTCGCTCTCGGGCCCCAACTTTTCGCTGGCGTATTAGACGACAATGGCGGACCGGTCCCGACAGTTGCGCTCAACCCTATCGGCATCGCGGTTGATGCTGGCGATAACACAAATCTCCCGCAGGATGATTTCGATCTCGATGAAGATATGAATACGGGCGAAGACTTGCCCTTCGATGCGCGAGGCGAAGACCGCATCCAGAACGGAACTGTTGATTCCGGTGCGTATGAAGCGGCGCCCACAACAACGCTGACGGTCACCACGGCCGCCTCTGGCTCAGGCGAGGACGCCTATAGCGGCGGCGATCTCGCGGCGGAAATGGGTGACGGGAACGGTCTGTCGCTCGCCGAGGCGCTGGCGCTCGCGCAAAGCGGTGACACGATCGAATTCGATGCGGCGATTTCGGGGGCGGCCATCTTTACGGGCGGCGAGTATGGTGACTTCACCGCCAGCCAGGACAATCTCACCATCGACGGCGATATAGACAATGACGGCATAGCTGACATCACGATTGAACTGGTGACGGGCGACATTGCGCTGACCCTCAGCGGCGGCTCCGATCTTGATGCGCAGGATGTGACCATCGACGGCGTCGATTTTGCGTCAAGCAATACTGGCCGAGGCGTGGTCGCCGGCGCCTATACAAATTTGACGCTGTCAAACTCGGAGCTCTCGGACTTTGAGGATTCAGCGATACAGCTTGGTTACGGATCGACCGGAACGATCACGAACGCGGAATTCATCAGCAATTACGGCGAGCATGGCGGCGCGATTCGTACTGAGGAATCAGTCAATTTGACTGTCGCGAATTCTTACTTCTACGGCAACGCCGCCAATCAAGGCGGCGCCATTTTCGCTTACGAAGGCGCGAGCGTTTCGATCGAGGGAAGCGATTTCGTCAATAACTATTCGAGCGGCAGCGGTGGCGCCGTCTATATGGCGTCGAGCGGCACAACACTAACGGTGACCAATTCCACATTCACCGGAAACGAAACTATTTTTGACGGCGGCGCAATTTTCCAGGAAAACGGCGAGAGCGCTTCGATTTCCGGTTCGACTTTTTACGAAAACTCAAGTTTAGGAGGCCGGGGCGGCGCGGTCTACATCGGCGGCACGGACGCGGAAATCGTCTTCTCGACCTTTGAGCAAAATAGCGCCTACAGCAATGGCGGCGGGATCAGCAATAACGGGACGCTGAATGTTTTGCATTCTACTTTTGAGAACAACGAGGCGGGCCAGCTTGGCGGCGGCGTCCACAACGCAGGAACACTGACGCTTTTTAATTCCACGTTCTCCGGCAACAGCGCTTATAATGGCGGCGCGGTTGAAAACAGCGGCGAGGCTGCGCTCACCAATGCGACCATCCTTGGCAATACGAGTTATGGCGGCGGCGCCGGCCTCGCCAACTCCGGCGACATGGCCGTCGCGAGTTCAACAATAACAGGCAACTTGTCGACGAACGGCGCCTACGCCGGAATCAACAATATCGGGACGCTGTCGCTTGCGAACTCCATCGTAACAGCCAATGAGGGTATCCTTGGCCCCTACGATGTGAGAGGCGCTTCTGCACTCTACGGCGGCAACATCATCGGGACAAACATTTACGATGGCGCCGCCGATGTGGGCGACACCTCGCTGGGGCAAATCTTCCAGGAGCTTGCCGTTGACGGCAATACGGGGATTCTCACCGGCCGGCTGCGCGACAATGGCGGGCCGGTGCTGACGGCGATGATCAATCCGTCGGGGCCGGCGTTTGGTGGGGGGAACGCGGCGGCGCTGCCGCTCGATACGCTCGATCTTGACGGCGACATGGACACTGGCGAGGCGCTGCCCGTGGACGGGCGCGGCGATGACAGGATTGCGAACGGAACGCTTGATATCGGCGCTGTGGAGCTTCAAATCACTGACGGCACGAACGGCGCCGACATGCTGACGGGCGATGAGTTTTCCGAGATCATCAATGCGCTGGGCTCCGGCGACACGGTGATGGGCGGTGGCGGACGCGACACCTTGAATGGCGGCGGTGCGGCGGATGTCATCTTTGGCGGTGACGGAGGCGATTATATTATAGGCGACCTTGGTGCAGACGAGATCTCCGGAGATGAAGGCGATGACTTCATCGACGGCGGCAATGGCTTTGACACGCTGACGGGCGGATCGGGCGACGACATGATGCTCGGCGGCATCGGCGACGACCGGATGCTCGGCAATGACGGCAACGACACGATCGACGGCGGCAACCGGCATGATTTCCTGGCCGGCCAGGATGGCGATGATTCACTCTTGGGCGGCGCCGGCGATGATGAGATCACTGGCGGAAACGGTAACGACACCATTGCCGCCGGCGGCGGCGATGACACGGCGGGCGGCGGCGGCGGTGACGACGTCATGCTGGGCGAGGCCGGCGACGATCTGCTCAATGGCGGCGAGGGTCTCGATACGATTGACGGCGGCAATGGCAATGACCGGCTGGCGGGCGCGGCGGGCGATGATTTTGTGTCCGGCGGCGCCGGCAATGACGTCGTGAAGGGCAATGACGGCAATGATACGCTTCAGGGCGGCAATCTCAACGACACGCTGAATGGCGGCGCCGGTAACGACATGCTCGACGGCGGCAATAATGACGACCGGCTGACCGGCGCCAATGGCGACGACACGCTGATCGGCGGGTCCGGCAATGACACGCTGCTGGGCAACACCGGCAATGATTTATTTATCTTCAATGTGGGCGACGGCGTCGATATAGTCTCCGATTTCACAGCGGGCATGGCTACGGATGATGTAATCGAGCTCTCCGGGTTCGGTGCGGGGCTTGATGAGTTCTCGGAGGTGATCGCGGCGGCGTCAGACGACGGGACCGACACCACCATCGATCTCGGCGGCGGACAGACCCTCACCCTTCTCGGCGTTGTCGTCGCGGACCTCCACAGCGACGATTTTATCTTTAGCTAGCGTCGTTTAGGGCCGCCCCTTGATGTCCGCGTTCCATGGGCTATTCCCTTGGGCCGCGAAACATTTCAACGGTGCGGCATGATCTTGTGGCTAGCTTCCTTTCCCCGGTCCGGGAACACCTTTCTCCGGATCATGCTCGACGAATGCTTCGGGTTGAAATCCTTTTCGGATTCCAACGATGAACGGGATATTGGCGCTTCGGAAGAATTTTCGGACCTTGTTGGTCACCGCCACTACGACGGTGATTGGGAAGCGTTTTACGCGACGTCTGCAGCGAGCGCGGAGCTGGTTCCCATAAAAACCCATTTACCGCCCGTCGATGATGCGAAGGCGATCTATCTCCTCCGCGACCCGCGCGCTGCGATTGTATCTCTGCATCATTATTATCACCGCTATGGCCGCCTCGATTTCACCCTCGAAGACGTGGCGTTTGGGGCTACAGGGTTTGGCCCCTGGGCCGCGCATCTCGACGCCTGGCGACCGAAGAAAAGGCCGGATACGCTGTTTCTTCGGTACGAAGACATCACGGCCGCTCCGGAAGACGCGGTCATGAAAGTCAGCGCGTTTCTTAAAAAAAAACCGCTACGGTCTGAGCCGCCATCTTTTGCCAATCTAAAAAGCGCGAACCCGGACTTCTTCCGCACAGGAAGCAATACTAAAAATATTGCCGAACTTTCCCCGGACCAGGATGCGCTGATTTCATATCTCTTTGCAGCCCACATGCGCGACTATGGCTATGCTGCACCAGAGGTGACGGATGTAAACGCAGTCAAGGCGAAGATTGCAGCGTTCGCTAGCGCGGCGTTTAAGGAAAAACAGGCGCTCCGCCATATTAGCCTCCGTCAGGAAACGCTCACGCAAAAAGTGGAATCGCTGCGTGATAAACTTGAGCGGTCCCACGCGAAAAACGCTGATTTGCGCGACCAACGTAAGGATGCGTTGAGCCGAAACCGCTCGCTTCAGTCGGAGTGCGCCGTATTGCATGGCGAAGTGGCGGCAGAACGGGACGCCGCCGCACGTTTCGGCGCCGAGCGCGAGCATTTTGAAAAGCGCGCTCTAAAGGCTGAGCGCGCTCTGTCGCCGCGCCTCAAATCGATTTTGACATTTGCGCCAATGCGATTTGCGCTCGCTGAATGGGGCCGCATCAAGGCGGGCGGCGAGCCTTGGCGGCCTTTGCAGCTAAGCGCCGTTTCGCGGCACGGTCAGTCGGGCGCCTGGGTGGAAAAACGGTCCGTTGACGGCTTATTGAGCGCCGTCAAAAAAAATGCGGCGAAGCATAATGTAGTACTGACTTCATGCGGCGCACAAAGTCTCGGTATCGCTGTATTTGCTTATGATCGCGCCGACAATCTCGTAAATGTTCTTGAGGCGCTGACGCTTCAGGGCGCCGCGCCGTTGACTCATGTTTTCATTGATGGAGATCAGGGGCGGCCGGCGAAGCGCGCTGACATCGACCTGGTTCATGAGTGTGCTAAGCGTTATCCGGTAAAGGCGATCCACCGTAACAATGGCAATTTCGGTTTCCGCAAGATGATGTTGCTTGCCATGCGGGCCATGATGGAGACTTACGAAAGAATCGTTTTTCTCGAAGACGACTGTTTTCCGGTGCGTGGCGCTATTGAAGGTTTCGATAGCGCGCTTGATGCGGTTGCTGAAAAGCCGGATGTTTTTTCAGTTTATGGCCACCCCTTTCTCTTTTCTGGAGAAGAAAATGGTTCTGCTCGTTTCCAGGGTTGGGGTTGGGCGACAACGGCACCCAAGCTAAGACCCGTTTGGGAGCAGCTGATGGAATGCTATCTAATGTCGGAGGAAGATTATCTTGCCTTTGTTGATCGCGAGTTGACGCCGGATATTGAAGAGGCGATTGATGTTACGCCGGGGCGCTTGCCGTCTGATACAATCCGCCGGTTTTTTGCCTGGGATGAAACCCTATGTCTCCTGACGGCCATCCGCGGGCTGCGTCATCAGCGCACATCAGAGCGTCTGATTTATAATTTTGGCGCAGGCGGTAAGTCGTCGCACTTCCACGATCTCCAATATTTTCGCAAGCCGCCTTTTAACATGATTTCCATTGATGAAGTTTGGGATCATTATTAGTAATGGCGCTGCGTGCAACAGAAAGCGTTGAACGAATGAAGACAAACGACCGGATATTGGTGGCGGGTCATCGCGGCATGGTAGGCGGTGCGATTTTGCGCTCTCTCCGCGCGCAGGGTTATGAGAATATTGTGCTTCGTTCTCGCAAGGAGCTCGACTTGACCAACCGTGATGCAGTCAATTCGTTCTTTGCTGCTGAAAAGATTGATTATGTTTTTCTAGCGGCGGCGAAAGTTGGCGGCATCATAGCAAACGACACTGAAAGCGGCGATTTCATTCGCGAGAATTTGTATATCCAGACGAATACTATCGACGCCGCATATAAGAATGGCGTCCAGAAATTCATGTTTTTGGGATCAAGCTGCATTTACCCGAAATTCGCCGAGCAGCCGATCAAGGAATCAAGCCTGCTGACTGGCGAACTGGAGCCTACTAACTCGGCTTACGCTATTGCGAAAATTGCTGGCAAGGAAATGTGCGACGCCTATCGCAAACAATTCGGCTTTAATGCGTTCACCGTCATGCCGTCAAATGTCTATGGCGTTGGAGACAATTTTGATCCGCAATCGAGCCATGTGGCGGCCGGTCTGATGCGCCGCTTTCATGAGGCGAAGGAGGCCGGTCTGGATGAGGTTGTCGCTTGGGGAACCGGTTCGCCGCTCCGCGAGCTCATTTACGCAGACGATCTCGCTGACGCCTGCATCTTTCTGATGAAAAATTATGAAGATGGCGGCATGATTAACGCCGGATCCGATCAAGAAATCGCCATTCGCGACCTCACCGAATTGATTGTGGAAATTGTCGGCTTTCGAGGGAAAGTCTCCTGGGATTCGTCAAAACCTGACGGCACGCCGCGCAAGATTATGGACAATAGCCGGTTACGTGCGCTTGGGTGGGCGCCGAAGACATCCCTGCGCGAAGGGCTCAAGCATATGTATGCTTGGTTTTGCGAGCACATCGCCGCGCGCTAACTTTCAGCCTCCTCCTTTTCAGCTGCGAGGCAGCGCGGCCAGTAGGTATCCATATTGTTGGCGGCGATGAATTTTTCGCTTTCGCGTACGGCCTTTTCCCGGAACTGGTTGCGCTCGCGATAAACCGCTAGAATGGCCTCTGCGAAATCCGCCGCCGTATTTGCTGTAAGGCCGCCATATTCTTCGGCTGCCTTGCCGGGGTAGGTGTTTGCGGCGGCGACAATGGTTTTTCCGGCAGCGATTGCTTCTGTGACGACAGCTGAGCCGCGGATGCGATATTCATGTTCGCCATAAGGAAGCAGCACGACGTCGCTTGCATGGAGCAGGCGCTGGTACTCGTCATCAGATAACGGATCAAGCAGGAGCGTAACCTCACTTTTTGGCCGCGCCGCCAGAGCGTTGAGGGCGTTCTCGATTTGTGGATCCCGGCCGATAATTTGCGCGCTGGCGTGCAGGACGAATTTGATTCGCGTTTCTGCCCCGTCGAACGATGCAGCGCGTGAAAATACTTCTTCGACGATCTCGGGGATTCGGTGGAAGCCTTTTTCAAGTCGTGCAGAGCCGAGCGATACGATGATGAAGCTGTCGTCTGCGAGAATCTGTTTTCCAGCCAATGTTCCGCTAAATGCGGCGCGCGCGCTGTCTTTGGCGTTTGGCGGCGGCGCGCTCGCTGGGATTGGCAATGGGCGCACGCGAGCGCCCCATAGTTGGGAAAGGTGCTCGGCAAGATAAGCGTTCTCGGCATACAGGAACAATTTATGGTCGAGCTTGCCAGCCGTTTTGAGGGCTTTAAGGGTTTCTGCGAAAGCCTCCATCCCTTGCCGCTTCGGCATGACTCCAACCGGATCATAGGGCGTCGCCACATGAAAAATGGGGAGCGCCTCCAGCGGCATTTCCCGTACAATGTCGACGATTGCTGGAAAGCTTTCCCCATCGGCCGTGTGCAGAAGGACACGGTCTTGCGCGCCGATCTTCCATTGCGCCATGGCGGATTGAAGGTCGTCATAAAAGCCGGCTGAGGGCGGCGTGACGATTGCCGGCGGGCCCGTCAGCTTAAGGATGAGGCGTTCAAGAAGGCCCTGCCGGTTGGCCTGCTTTTGCTGGCTCATGTAAGCGTCGTACATGGACGCTTTAAAAGTCGGTGCAATGACAGCGCTTTGCCTGTCGAGCGCTGTTGAGAAAGAGGCTGAGCACAGCCAGACGGTTTCAAATCCGAGTTTCTGGGCGGAGCGTGTCGCCTCGCGGGTCATCATGTAATGATGGCCGCGAACATCTTTCAGTGAGGGGTCAACGATGAAAAGGCGCTTCATGAAACTGGCTTTGCGCAGCGACGGAAACTTTCAATAGAGGGAATTCGCGCCGAGTTGAAGTGTCTGCCGGGCAAACAAAAAACGCGCCTCCAAGGGCGCGCTTTTTAGAACAGTTTTGGGTTCGTTTAAGCGTTGCCTGTTTTCAGCAACTTTTTGCGCGATACCCCGAAAAGGCCCGCGCCGCCAAACAGGAACAGTATGAAGGATGCCGGGATCGGGTTGACGAGCGTCTCTCCGGTGTTGAGCGAGGCGAAGGCCACGAAGTCTTCCTTGTTGCTGGATGGGTTGTTCAGGGCGATCCGCAATTTGTAGATGGAATCTCCAAGTGCGATTCCGAAGTCGTTGAGGTCTATCGCCAGCGCCACAAGTGCGTAGGCTGTGCCAGCGACCAGCTGGCCGGTATCGACAAGGTTCAGTTCGGAAATAGCAATACCGTTGATTTTGAGCTGGAAGCTTTCCACGTCGGTCGCACCGAGACCGAACAGCACAAGGTCATCGCCCTCCTGATTTACGATGCCGTCGTCGAACAGGACGTTGAATGTGCAAAGGCTCTCCATGCACGTAAAGCCGTCTCGGGTGTTTGATCCGGAAAGGGCGTCGCTGAACTCCTGGTCGGTGAACGCCATGTTCGCGCCGCCATCCTGAAAGATCTTGCCGCCGCCAGTAACCAGTTCTGCGCCCGTCGCGAAATTACTGTCATCAAGGGAATAGCCCCCAAGGCTGACCGCCGCCGCATGAGCTGCTGCGAACGTTGACAACGCCGCGCTTGCTGCAATCGCGAAAAGCTTATTGAAATTCATGCCTTTGTACTCCCACCACTTCAATCCAAAACGACAGCGCCGCAGATTCGTTTCACTTGAAAACAAATAATTATTGACACGTCTTTTTTGATACTCTCATCGCAAAAGCTTTGCCAACCGATTCTTGTGAAATTACGATAATATTAAGGGCTTTTTCCACCAATGCGTGTGTTAACATTGGTGCCTTTGCCTCAAAATTGAGTAAAATCCTTCCTTGGGCGCCGCCCATTAGCACACTTGCAGGGGTGGGGCTCATTGCCCGGGCGCGCAAGGATGGTTAAATCTGGCCAGCTGCGGGGCGCGGCTCCGCCAAGAGGATCTGATGAGCGCATCGACGCCGCCGGCGGCCCAGTCGGTTACCCTGATTATCGTGAATTTTAACTCCGGCGTGCGGCTTGGCAGCTGCCTCGACTGCCTCGCCCGCCAGACGGTCTCAGGGTTCGAAATCATTATTATCGATAACGCCTCGGGCGACGATTCCCTGGCGCAGGCGGAAATTGACCGGCGGAGCGTCCGGTTGATTGAGGCAGGGCGCAATACCGGCTTTGCGGCGGCCAACAATATGGCGGCGGAAGCAGCGAGAGGTGACTGGCTCGCCTTCCTCAACCCCGACGCCTATCCCGAACCAGGCTGGCTTGAGGAGTTGCTCAGGGCTACGGCGCGCCATCCAAAAGCCGACGCCTTCGGCTCCCGCCAGTTGGACGCCGGAGATCCGTCACACCTTGATGGAGAGGGCGACGTTTGTACGATCTTTGGCGTCGCCTATCGCGGCGGTTTTGGCCATGTGGCGGAACCTGCCGGCTTTGACGGCGAGTGTTTTTCCCCATGCGCGGCGGCGGCGCTCGTCAAGCGAAGCGTCTTTCTCGATCTTGGCGGTTTCGATGAGCGCTTCTTTTGCTATGGCGAGGATGTGGATTTCGGCTTCAGGCTCCGCAATGCCGGCGGACGCGCTGTCCAGGTCAACAGCGCCGTTGTGCTTCATGAAGGCTCGGGCGTTTCCGGGCGCCACAGCGCCTTTACGCTCTATCACGGCCATCGCAACCGGATCTGGATGTTTTACAAGAACATGCCCACGCCCCTTTATTGGACGACTGCGCCGCTACGGCTTGTCACGGACATTGCGCTGTTTGTGAAAGCGGCCGCGATCGGCGAAGCGGGCGCCTATATCAAGGCTATGCGCGATGGCTATGGAGGGCTTGGCGCATTCCGTGATGACCGGAGAAAGATCTCCGCCTTGCGCGGCCGGAGCGGCGCGGCTATCGCTGCCGCTTTGTGCTGGTCGCCGCTTAAGCTCCTGCGGCGTCGAGCCGATTTGAGGCCGCTGAGTGACGTCAACCGTCCAGCGGCGAATGAACAGTAGAGCAGTTAAGCCTGTGTTTGCGCCGCCGACCTTTGCGATTTCCGTTCCCATTGGCGCTTGGCATCCGCTTTTGCGTGATTGTCTCAATAGCCTCGCCATTCAGTCGCCTCGCCCGCAAGTGGCAGTGCTGGACGCATCCGGCGATCCGCGCGTCGCCGAGGCGGTAGCCGAGTTTCCCGATCTTGTCGTCTATCATCGCGACGGCCCCGATGAGGGCCAGTCTGACGCTATTATTGAAGGCTGGGATCATCTGTCGGGTGATATTCTCGGCTGGCTCAATGCGGATGACGCGCTTTATCCGGGCGCGCTCGCAGAAGCAGCGAAAAGATTTTCCGATGCTCCCGATACGGATCTGTTTTATGGGCACAGCGTCATCAACAACGACGACGACATTATCGAGGGCTATCACTGGGCGGTGGAGCCGCCGAGCGAAATGATTCTCGCTGGCGACATCATTTCCCAGCCGTCGTGTTTTTTTAAGCGCTCCAAGCTTGATGAGATTGGCGGCCTTGACCGTGAGCTTCATTACACAATGGACTGGGACATCTGGGTGCGGCTCTGGCGCGCCGGCGGGAAATTCGCCTATACGGAAAATGTTTTGTCGCGCGTGTTGTGGAGCAAGGATGCGAAGACCGGCGGTTTCAACCGCCGCCGCCGCGAAGAACTGGAGCGTATAATCGGCGCGAACAACAGTCTTGCCCGGCGGTTGAAAAGCCGGTTCGGCTTCGCCTTGCACCACGTCCTTGAATATCTGGCGCCGGATTTTGTTGCGGACTTTTTGCGTTCAGCCCCGGGCCGGAAATTACGAACGATCAACGGCCTCGATCGCAATGGAGGGTTTTCGGGCGAGGCTTTCCTGCCGCTTGTTCACTATGCGGATGAGCCTGTGACAGCGCTTGAGATTGATCTGCGATGCAATGGCCCCGTTGCGCTGTCAGCGGAAGGAGCCTTTACCGAAGCCGCAACGTCGGGAACACAGGTGTTCGTTTTTGATACCCCTGTCCCCGCTGCGAAGACCGTCACCCTGACATTGAACGCGAAAGACGGCCCGGCGCGCCTGATGGGCGCGAAATGGTGCAAGGCGTGATGGACCGGCGCATTCTTGTTTTCACGGTGCACAAGGCCGCGTCGCTTGGCGTCGCTGAGGTCATGCGCAGGGTTGCCAAAAAAGAGGGATGGCCGTTACATTCGGCTAATATGAAAAAGGCCAGCCTGGTTGAGCCGAAGGCGCCCGGGGACGTTGAGTTTTTTTCACAGCTGGAGGGAAAAACGGGCCTGGTCGGGCCGATCCGCATGCCGGTGGCGCTGGCGGGAAAAGCCGCAAGCGACAAGCTTATTCTTAACCTTCGCGATCCGCGCGATGTTCTGGTGAGCATGTTTTTTTCCTGGGGCTATAGCCACCCCGGCGTGGACAAAGATTTGCGCGCGCGGTTGCGCAGTGAGGGGCTCGACGAATTTGTCTTGCGTGAAAGCGCGGCTCTGAAAGAAAAATACGAACTCTATGTTCGGAACTATTTGAGCCTTCCCGATACGATCTTGCTGAAATACGAGGATTTCGTTCTTGATCGGCCCGCTTGGCTGAGCGCCTTTCTAAGGCTTTGCGATATAGATCCAGAGCAGCGGCATTATATACGGCTTGGCAAAAATAATCCCGCCGCGAAAGTGCGCGAAGAAGACAAGTTCTCCCATATCCGGAAGGCGGCGCCGGGAGATCACGAAGAAAAGCTGAAGGCTGGAACTATCGCCGAGCTGAACAGTGCGTGGGCGAATATTCTACCGGCGCTCGGCTATTAGCATCGGCCCGGTTCCCGGCTGCTTAAAAAGGTGACCTGAAGTCGCTCCAGCTTTGCGCCTTTGCATCTTTGTCAGACAGCGACGCGGATGCTGCGGAAACGCCCCAGTCGATGGCGAGATTGGGGTCATTCCATCTGACAGCCCCATCGCTGGCGCCGTCATAAAAAGCATCGACTTTGTAGGCGACTTCGGTGTCGGTCTCGAGCGTGACAAAGCCGTGCAAAAACCCTTTCGGCACGAAAATCTGTTTGCCGTTTTCGGCCGAGAGTTCCGCCTTCACCCATTTGCCGAAAGTCGGCGAGGCTTTACGCGCATCGACCGCGACATCAATGATCGAGCCGCGTACAACGCGCACCAGTTTCGATTGTGCGTGTGGCGGCGCCTGATAATGCAACCCGCGAACCGTGCCGGTTTTCGCAGAATAGGAATGGTTGTCCTGGATGAAATCAGCATCGACGCCAGCCGCCTTGAAGGCGCGAGCGTTGTAGGCTTCGGAAAAGAACCCGCGATCATCGGCGAATCGCCGGGGCGTGATGATTTTCACCTCGGGGATGTCGAGGGGGTGAACGTCCATGGATTTCTCTTTCTTCGGTTCGCGGCCATCAAACCCAGCCCGCAGGCGATTGCAAGCGGGCCGGAATCGCCCCTGAAATCAGAGCATGAAAGAAGCCGCGAAAAAAAATCCCCGTGTCGTCCCCAAAACAATCCCCAGCGCCTGGGGAAAGCCATGGAAAACGAGGTTCCACACGATCTTGCGGATGGTTTTAAAACCTAGCACAAGATATAGTTAATTGATCACTCTCAACCACCAGCAGGATATCGAAAATGCCTGACGCTTCCCAGTTGCCGCACGAACCTTCCGC
This sequence comes from Hyphococcus sp., assembly GCA_021604585.1. Classification (GTDB taxonomy): domain Bacteria; phylum Pseudomonadota; class Alphaproteobacteria; order Caulobacterales; family Parvularculaceae; genus Hyphococcus. The sequence continues at coordinate 19,634 of BQJG01000035.1, read as the reverse complement.
TCAACGGCCGGGCCTGATGACGCCATCGCTGGCCTATAAGCCCTTCCGCTATCCCTGGGCGCATGATTTCTGGAAGCGCCAGCAGCAGGTCCACTGGATGCCAGAGGAAGTGCCGCTCGGCGAAGACTGCAAGGACTGGGCGAACAAGCTCGATGATTCCGAGCGTAATCTGCTGACCCAGATTTTCCGGTTCTTCACCCAGTCCGACATTGAGGTGAACGACAATTATATGGAGCGCTATGCGCGCGTCTTCAAACCGACCGAAGTGAAGATGATGCTGTCGGCGTTTTCAAATATGGAGACGATCCATGTGGCCGCTTACGCGCTGCTGCTTGAAACGATCGGCATGCCGGATTCGGAATTTTCTGCGTTCCTTGAATATGAAGCGATGCGCGACAAGCACGATTTCATGCAGGAGTTTGGTGTTGAATCGAATGAAGACATCGCGCGCACGCTCGCCATGTTCGGCGCCTTCACGGAAGGGCTGCAACTCTTTGCGTCTTTCGCCATGCTGATGAATTTCCCGCGCTTCAACAAGATGAAGGGCATGGGTCAAATCATCACCTGGTCGATTCGCGATGAGTCGCTGCACTGCGAAGGCATGATCAAGCTCTACCACGCCTTTGCGCGCGAAACCGGTTGCGTTACGCCAAAAGTTGCAGACGATATTGTCGAGTGCTGCCGCACCGTTGTCGGCCTTGAAGATAAGTTTATCGATCTCGCCTTCGAGATGGGGCCGGTGCAGGGCATGACGGCGCAGGACATCAAAAACTATATTCGCTACATCGCAGACTGGCGTCTGACCCAGCTTGAGCTGCCTAAATTATACGGCGTTGAGAAGCATCCGCTGCCCTGGCTGACCGAAATCCTCAACGGGGTTGAGCATGCGAACTTCTTTGAGGCGCGAGCGACCGAATATTCCAAAGCGGCGACCCGCGGCGAGTGGCATGGCGATGACGGCGTCTGGTCCAACTTCGACAAGATGATGGAAAAGCGCAAAACGGCGCCCGCTAACGCATAATTGCCTGCGCATGGGCTTCGCCTTAGTGTCACATCAGGATGCTAGGGAGGGGGGCTATGAAACGTTGCCAGTCATTGCGCTTATTAGGGCTGTTGAAATCTGCGGCGCTCATCGCGGCTGTGGTCGCCCTGTCTGCCTGTGCCAGCACGCTGTCCCAAAGCACTGGGCGTGCTACTGTCCCAACGCCGTCAGGCGAGCAATATGTCATCCTGATCGGTCTCGACGGACTTCGCGCCGACGCCATTGACCGGTTTCCTGACGCCGCGCCCAATCTGAGTGCGATGGCGGCGCGCGGCGTGCGCGCCAGCGGCATGGTTCCAGCCATGCCAAGCAAGACCTTCGTCAATTTTTATACGATCGCGACGGGGCTCTATCCTGAACATACCGGCATCGTTTCCAACTCTTCATACAGCCGAAGTTTGAACCGGGTTATGAAACGTACGGACCATTCGCAATCGGCGTGGTGGGGTGGCGAACCGATCTGGGTCACGGCCGAAAAACAGAGCGTCAAAACCGCGACCATGTTCTGGCTTGGGTCGGAAGCGGAGATAGGTGGCGTGCGGCCGAGCTACTGGCTTCCATACGAACACAAAAAGCCGGACCATGAGCGTGTGGCGCAGGTGCTGAGCTGGCTTGCCCTACCCGAAGCAGCGCGCCCGCGTCTGGTGACGGTCTATTACGATCACGTAGACACTGCTGAGCATAGTTACGGCGTTGGCTCCGAGGAGGAGCGTCTGGCCATCGCGCGGGTCGACGCGAATGTTGGTGAAATAGTCGCCGGCGTCAGAGCGCTGGGGCTTGAAGATAAAACAAACTTCATTGTCGTTTCCGACCACGGCATGGCCAATGTGCCGGCGGGAAATATTGCCTATCTGAACGACTACATCTCGCTTGACGATGTTTTTATTCCCGAGTTTGAAGGGCCGGATGGGCCGGGCCGCGATCCGCTGGTTCATATCTTTGTTGAAAATGGCGATGTTGATGGGGCGTACGAGGCCCTCGCCGAAGCGGCGTTGTCAGCGCCGTTTAAGGTCTATCGAAGGGAGCATCTTCCCGAGCGCTGGCATATGAATAATCCGGACCGCACCGGTGATATCGTCGCCGTTGCGGATGAAGGATGGCAGCTGTTTGCCAAAGGGTTGACCGCAAAATACCCGGAGGCGCCGAATGGCGGCGTTCATGGTTTCGACCGGCATTTGCCGTCGATGCTGGCGACGTTCATTGCTGACGGACCGCGCTTTGCCGACGGCGTTATCGCCGAGCCCTTTGACAATGTCGAAGTGTACGGCATGATTGCTGAGATTCTTGGGGTTGCACCCGCTGCAACAGACGGCGATCTGGCGCATGTTCAATATTTCCTGACACGCCCGTAGACACCGCTCAGCGTCTCGCGGGGCATGGCGAGGAGCAGCTACTTTCCTCGCTAGACTTTCATCCGCATTTGGATAAGGTCCGCCGGAGTTTCAGAAAGTAGATTTCAACATGCTAAGTTGTGACGTGCTGCGCAAGAAAATTCAGGATGCGAATGCGCAAGAGGCTATCGTCAAAGCGCTAAAACTGGATATGGATCCGGCCAGATTTCTTGAAGAAGCGCCGGACCAGATTGTTGTGGACGCCTTTGCGAAGGGCTCTTTGAATTCGCCGCAACTCTGCGCGAAACTTCACAACCGTCCGATTCCGGAAGCTGGCACACAAAATGTGCTTGAGAAAAATCTGGGTTACGAACTCAATCGCGCTTTCTGGCATGCCCAGGCCTATACAAAGTTTGGCGAAAAATACGGCAGGCCGTTTGAGAACGCGAAAGCGGTGATGGATTTCGGTTGCGGCACGTCTCGGCTTTTGCGCTATCTCGTCGATTATATGCCGGGCCCGCAATATTACGGATCCGAGGTCAACGCCGAGAATATCGAATGGGGCCGGACAAATTATCCGGAAGTGAAGTACCTCCATCATTCGCCGAAGCCGCCGATAACCTGCGAAGCAGGTGTGATGGACGTTATCTACGGGCAGTCGATTTTTTCACATTATGCTGAAAGCCTGCATGAGCTTTGGCTCAAAGAACTGCACCGTCTTCTGGCGCCAGGCGGACTGTTGATGGTGACGAAAGAGGGCGGACATCTGGTCCGGCGCTGCAAAACAGAGCCCGATACGTTCAAGGCTTTGGGGCTCGACAAGCAGGATGCTGACGCGATTTGGCGGCGTTTCGATGAAACGGGATACTCGTTCTATACGCGATATCGCAAAGACCGCCTGGCTGAGCGCGGCATTGATAGCGACCTTTGGGGAACGGCGTTCGTGTCGAACGATTATGTCCACAAGAACTGGTCTTCGCTTTTTGAGGTCTTGGAGATTCAGGACGGCGCCGTCGGCAATCGTCAGGACTATGTAATCTTGCGCAAAAAGGGTTAGCCTTTAAGGCAGCCTTATCGAGAATGGCTCGACCGGTAGGCCGCTACCGTCATAGAGATTGACGATCGGATTGTTGGCCCACCCATAACGCAGCTCGCCGGCGAATTTATCGGCGGCTACGTCAACCACCACAGTATCATCGGAAGAAATGGATGCTTTCACGCGACGGCATTTTTCATTTTTAGGGCACCAGGCAAAGCCGTTAACGCTTGCGCCGTTTTGAAGACGAAGTCCGCCGCTGAGATGATCGAAACTGATGCGAACATCTCCGCCCGTAATTTCATGACTTTTGTAGGTGGGACTTAAACTCGCGGGTTGCCCGTATAGCGTTGCAAGCGCACTCATCGCGGTGCGTTTGCCAATATCGGCCTTATTTGCCGGGTGAACATTTTCGCTTTCGCCCAGGTCGATCGTAACAACCAATTCGGCATTGTCGTCTTTCCTTGCGACGCGCCTTTGTGCTTCGCGGATCCGCGCCCACCCGGAGTTCGTTGCAATTGCGGTCGCAGGCCCAAAATTGGCGATCTGAACGATCTGAAAATGGAGCTTCTGATCAAATGCGCCGCGCCAGTCTTCGATTATTTGCCGAAGATTCGATTCATATTTTGAGGAGGCGCGCGCATCCGTTTCACCCTGGTACCAGACAACGCCGCGCAGGGCGTAAGGCGTCAGCGGGTGGATCATGGCGTTATATAAACTGGCCGGTTCGAAATACTTGCGCCCCTTTTTCTGAGGCGCCGTGTCCTCCGCGAGTGGTTCGCGCATCCATGCGCGAATGGGCGAGCCGCCCTGTGTCGCCTGAATCAGGCCAACAGGAACGCCAAGCTGGCTCTGAAGCTCTTTGCCGAAATGATAACATGCGGCGGAAAATTGGCGGACAGTTTCCGGATTGCTGATTTGCCAGCGTCGCGGATAATCCATGATTGCCCTTGGTGTTTCGGATCGCGCGCGGCGGACAACATACAAGCGCAGATGCGGGTTCGGCGCGGCTGCGATATCCTCATTGGCAGTCGATGACCGGCTTACGGGCCAATCCATGTTGGACTGACCTGAACAAAGCCAGACTTCGCCTGCGGCGACGTTGTGAAGCGTTTCTTGTTCGCCGGCGCTTGTGACCGTGATGTTGAAATCTTCCCCCGCGTTCTTGGGCGGCAGCCGCAAGCGCCAGCGTCCGTCGCGCCCGGTGCGCGTATGGTATTTCCTTCCGTCGAATTCAGCCGTAACGCGGGAAAGCGGCTTGCTCCATCCCCAGATCAGGGTTTGCCTGTCGCGTTGGAGGACCATACGGTCTGAAAAAAGCGGATGGAGGAGGGGGCCGTCTTCAATGCCGGAGGCTTCGCAAGCAAACACCGTGAGCGCCGCCAAGACGGTCAAAGCCGCGCAAAGTCGCAGTCTGGCTGTTGTTCGGTGCCGCTTCATCGCGCCTTTGGAAACCAAGTGTGGACAACACTGTTAAAGGCCGCCATATTTGTCGTATAATCCTTCTATCACAAATAGTTAAAGGCAAAAGTCTTCCCATGTCCACCGATCCAGAACGCATCACCATTCTAGCCCGCGAATTCACCGCCGCCGCTCTCGAATTCCATCGCGGCAAAATGGCGGAGAAAGGCTACCGGATGGAAGGTTCAATCACGCCCCGTGTCTTTAAAATGATTGAGGGCATGGATGCGCCGACGGATATGTTCGAAGGTGCGCCTTTATTTGCCGTGACATTCGTCAAAAAAGACTAGTTTCTCTGCAAATTCGACATGAGCGGTATGTTTCGCTAGAGTTGTTTTTCCCGCCCATTGCCGAAGACAACTCAAGCGAGATCCATGATCGAAGCGCTCAACGCCTTGCTCTGGGGCAAGGTTCTTATTTTCGTCCTGATTCCGATCGGGCTCTGGTTCACCATTCACTCGCGATTCGTACAATTCCGCTATTTTGCGGGAATGTTCGCCATATTTGGCGATGCGTTCAAGCACAAGACTGATCACCCCTCATCCTTTCAGGCGCTGGCGCTCTCGGTCGCGGGCAGGGTTGGCGCGGGAAATATTGCGGGCGTCGCCGTGGCGATCACGCTTGGCGGGCCGGGTGCAATTTTCTGGATGTGGATGGTTGGACTTGTCGGCATGGCGACAAGTTTTTTCGAATGCTCGCTCGCACAATTGTTCAAGCGCAAAGAACCGTCTGGCGATTTTCGCGGCGGCCCTGCCTTTTACATTCAGCACGGTTTGAAAAAGCGCCTTGGTCCTGTCGCGCCGTTGCTGGCTGGCCTCTATTCGATATTGCTGCTCGTTGCATTCGGTTTCGCCTTCAACGTGTTGCAGAGCTACGCCGTTTCAACATCGGTTAGCGGCGCGTTTGGACTTGATCCGCGTATTGTTGGCGTCGTGCTCGCGGTCTGTGTTGGTCTGGTGATCTTTGGCGGCGTCAAGCGCATCACCTCCGTGGTTGAATTTGTCGTTCCGATCATGGCGCTTGGCTATATCGGCCTGGTTGTCTTCATTCTGGCGACGCGCATTACCGAAGTGCCGGGCGCCTTGCATATGATCGTTGAAAGCGCGTTCGGACTGAATGAAGCCGTCGCAGGCGGCATTGGCGCTGCGCTCACTCAGGGCATTCGCCGCGGCCTGTTTTCCAATGAGGCGGGGCTCGGCTCGGCGCCGAATGTCGCCGCCGTCGCTTATGTGTCGCATCCGGCGCAACAAGGCGTGGTGCAGGCGTTTTCGGTCTTCATCGATACGCTGATTATTTGCACCTGCACCGCGTCTATAATTTTGTTGTCCGGCGTGGATGTTTCCGATCCCAACATTGATGGCGTGATTTTGACTCAGACGGCGCTTGCGGCGCATGTGGGCGGCTGGGCCGACGAGTTTGTCGCTGCTGCGCTGCTGTTATTCGTCTTTAGCTCGATCATGTATAATTATTTTCTTGGCGAGAACGCGCTCGATTTCTTTGCCCGCGACAACAAGCTGGTGTTCACAGTCTTTCGCATAGCAACGCTCGGTTTTGTTCTAGTCGGCGCTAATCTTAATCTTGCTGCTGCTTTCGGGTTCGCTGACGCCGCCATGGGCCTCCTGGCGCTGGTCAACCTCTTTGCATTGGTGTTGTTGTTTCCCATCGGATTGCGCGTGATGCGTGACTTTGATGCGCAACGAAAACGGGGACTGACACCCGTTTTCGATCCTGCGGATTACGCCGATCTCGATATTGATCAGGCGGCGTGGGAGCTTGAATCGGAAGACGCCGCGCGGCTCTCGGCCAAACAAGCGAGTTGATTGACGTTTGGCCCTGACGGCAATTCATGATCTTATCCCGGCGTCATCTCGAAGGGAGGGTCGCGATGTTGCGCATGCTGAAGATCTTGCTCGTTCTATCGGTCGCCGCGTGGGGATTGATCGGCGGTTTTATGAATATCCTGCATTGGCCGGAAACGACCGGCTCTGTTGCGGCGGTAACGTCCATGGCCACATTTGAGGGCGGCCCGGAAAGCTGGCGGGCGACGTCCAATCCCATCGTCATTTTGCTCGGCGCTTTGTTCATCACTATCTCGAAATTGACCGGCGGTCTTTTGTGCGCCATCGGCGCGATGAAAATGTTCGGCGCGCGAAATGGCGGTGCTGCCGCTTTCGGTCACGCCAAACAGACTGCGCTGGCCGGCTGCGCCGTCATCATCTTCATGCTGTTTGGCGGCTTTATTGTCATCGCAGAAGGATGGTTTGATTTGTGGCGCTCTGACGTCATGCGCGCACCAGCGCTTGGCTCCGCCTTCCGCTATTGCGCGATCATCGCCTTGTTCGCGCTCTTCGTGGCTGGCAGTGAAGATGGTGCGGAGCGATCGTAGCTAACGTCCGCCGGTCAGCTTGCCGTAAAGTTCGGGGCGCCGGTCGCGAAAAAAGCCCCAGCTCGCCCGTCGTTCGGCAAGGTGATCAAGGTCAATCGTTGCAGCGGCAAAACCCTCTTCATCGCGCGACATGTCGGCTATGAAATCTCCGCCATCGTCGAGGATGAAAGACGAGCCGTAAAAAATCTGGCCGTCTTCATCGCCGGTGCGATTGGCGGCAGCGACGGGCACAACATTTGACACCGCATGGCCGGTCATGGCGCGACGCCATCGCGGCTGTGTGTCGAGCGCCGGGTTTTCCGGTTCCGTGCCGATGGCGGTGGGATAGAATAGTACTTCCGCGCCCATCAGCATCATCGCACGCGCCGCTTCCGGAAACCACTGATCCCAGCAAATGCCAACGCCAATCCGGCCGAACTTTGTGTCCCAGACTTTGAAGCCCGTATCGCCGGGGCGGAAATAAAATTTCTCTTCGTACCCCGGTCCGTCCGGAATGTGGCTCTTGCGATAGAGGCCGAGCAATTCGCCGTCTGCATCGACCATTACGAGGCTGTTGTAATATTCCTGCCCGTCGCGCTCAAAAATCGACAGCGGCAGCACGACCCCAAGCTCTTTCGCCAGCGGCGCCAGCGCCGTCACAACCGGGTGTTCGCGCCAGGCAAATGCTGAGGTGAAATGCACCGTGTCTTCGGTTTTGCAGAAATACGGCCCTTGAAACAATTCAGGCGGCAAGATCACTTGCGCGCCGTCTTTTGCGGCTGCGCGAACCAGTTTCTCGACGGTGGCGATATTTGCGCCCATGTCGTCGCCAAAGGCGGCTTGCAGAACGGCGATGCGAAGCGTGCGGGCCATGGCGGACCTCCTTCATGAAGCGCTTGACGCATAGCGGCGCGGCGTTGATGTTGCAATCGTCAGGTCAGATTCTAGGGGCGATTCATGGCGGTGCTGGAAATATACTGGTCGTTTCGCAGTCCTTATTCCTATCTGGCGATTGACCGGCTCTGCGCCATCAAAGCCGCTTATGATTTGGATGTGAGCTTTCGCCCCGTTCGGCCCTTGGCCATGCGCGAACCTGATTTCTTTGAGCGCGGGCGAAAGCAGTTCGTTCCCTATCTGATGCGTGATTATCCGCGCGAGGCGGAGCGGTTAGGCCTGGCGGTTGGTTTTCCCAGCCCCGACCCCATCGACATGGATATGGCCAGTGGAAAGGTTGCGCCCGAACAGCCGCTCATATCGCGTCTGATGAAGCTTGCGATTGCTGCTTGTAAGCAAGGAAAGGGGCTTGAATTCGCGCGCGCGATGTCGTCGCGCATCTGGGCCGGAAAGCCGTGGGCGGATGATGAATCGCTCGGCGCTGCGGCGTTGGAAGCCGATCTTGATCTGGCTGCGTTAGAGGCGTGGGCGCGCGCGCATGGCGATGAAATTGCAAAAGACATCGCGGCCAATGAATCGGCGCAATTGCTTCAGCATTGGGGTGTGCCGCTCATGGTGCTCGATGGCGAGCCGTTCTTCGGGCAGGATCGCCTCGACTCGCTTGAATGGCGTCTCGACAAACTCGGCCTGAAGCGCCGTTGAATCCGCATGGACGAGGTCGTGCAATCAACCTATTTTGGTTGCGAATAGAGGGAGATTGTCATGCTGAGAATAAGCTGCCTTGTGGTCGGGGTGTTAGCGGTTACGGCCTGCGCGACCGTGTCGCCGCGCATGCGCATTGAAAATCGGTTTATGGAGCTCGGCCTTTCCGAGCGAAAAGCCGAATGCATGGGCAATGAGCTGGATGCGCGCCTGAATCGCAACGACATGAAAGATGTTGCAGACTTTATCGGGAAGTTAAACAACGCCTCGAGCACCGGCGAAAATATCGACGCGCTGCTCAGCATCGACAATGCGCGTGCTGCGGGCGCGATTGCGGCGGCGGGCCTCGCCTGCACATTTGACGGCTAGCCAATGCAACGCTGGTCCGACAATCGAGTGGCCGGTTCCGGCGGCGTCATCGCTACGGGCTTTGATATTGTCGGCGATGCGTTTGTTCAAAACTTCGACGAAGGGCAGGAGCTTGGCGCTTCTTTCGCCGTGATCCAGAATGGCGAGACGCTTGTCGATATACGCGGCGGGTTTTCTGATCGGGCAAAAGAAACATTTTGGAACGAGTCTACGCTCGCCTGCATCTATTCGAGCGGCAAAGCCGTCATGACGTTTTTGATGGCGCGCGAAGCCAGCAATGGCCGGTTGGACTATGACGCGCCGGTTGCGTGCTATTGGCCGGAATTCGGCGCGGCGGGCAAAGAAAATATCACGGTCGCGCAAATGCTCTCGCATCAAGCGGGCCTTTGCGGGTTTCCCGATGAAATGCCGCCGGCAACCTGGCTCGACTGGAGTGCGGTGACGGAGAAACTGGCGGCGATGGCGCCATTATGGGCGCCAGGAACAGCGAATGGATATCACCCGCAAACGGTCGGTTATATCGCTGGAGAAATCTTGCGGCGCGTTACCGGAAAAACCGTTGGAGCACTGATAACAGAGATTGCCGCCTTGCATGATCTGAATATTTATTGCGGAATGAACCCGGATGAGATGGCCCGCGCCGCCTATATGCCGAAGCCGACCAAGGCGCCTGATCTCGGGCCCTTGAATGAATTTAAAAAGCTGGCGTTCCTGAAGCCATGGTCTGCGCCAGCCCGAGTCAGTCGCGAGGAATGGATGACGGCGGAAATCCCTGCGAGCAACATGCATGCCGATGCGCGTTCGCTTGCGGCGATTGTTCATCCATTTGCTAATAATGGGAATTGGACAGGTGGCGATCCATGCTTGTCTCCAGAAGTTATCGATGCCGCACTGAAAGAGCGCATTCGCGGCGACGATCTGGTTCTGCCATTTCGTCTATCGTGGTCGGCAGGATTGATGCGCAATATCAATCGTCATTTTGGTCCCAATGAAAACGCATTCGGTCACGCTGGTTTTGGCGGATCTTGTGTTGTGATTGATCCGGAGAATAATCTCACCGCCGCTTACATCATGAACAAAATGTCACCTTTCCTGGTGGGCGATCCGCGCGCGGTGAGGCTGATCGATGCGGTGTACGCGTCGCTTTGATTAAAATTTAAGACTAAAATCGACGCTGACAAAAGCAGGCTGCGGATAGCCCGGCATCACTTTAGACATGGCTTCGCTTTCATAGAGATATGCGCGCCGTAATGGCGTATCAGCCCGCGCCTTGCGCGTTATGGCCATCATTTCAACGCGTTGGCGGGCGACGGAGATAACCGCTACAGCGCGCGGCTTCGCAACGAATGGAGTATGGTGATAGAGCTTTTGCGCCGCCGCGGCGGGCGATGATGACAGAACAAAAGCGATGATGACAATGGTCAGGATGGCTCGCATATTTCCCTCCACGTGTTTGAATTTGTCAAAAGCGTGGCAGGCGCATGTCACTGAAATGTGAGCAGGCGTTCTGGAATTTATCTCAAAGCTGTCAGTGAAACTGGGTCAAATTAAATTGAAAAGCGCCGCGTCAGCCAGTCAATCATCAGGGCGTTCGCCTCGGCCGGCTTCTCCCACATGATCCAGTGACCGCAATCAGCAATGACATGTTTTTCAAGATCGGGGACGAGCTGTTCCATGCCATCCGCGCTTTCCGGCGGCAGAAATAAGTCAAGCTCCGCGCCAACCCATAGCGACGGCGCGCGAATTTTTTCGTCGCGCCCTTCCATCATGCGCCAATTCTGATCGATGTTCCGGTAGAGATTGATCCCGCCGTGAAAGCCGCTTTTCTTGTAAGCGTCGACATAGATCTGAATATCTGCTTCGGAAATGATAACGCCGGTTTTGTCGGGCGCTGGGCCGTCGCGAAACCGGCCGGGCAAATCATAGACTTGCGGGATGAGCGAGGCCCAGCGCCCGCTGGGCGGCGGTTTGCGAAACATCAGGTGAAAGAAACGGTCTGGGTCTGTCGCAAATAATTGTTCTGGCGCGTCAGCCTGCTGAAACTGAACGAAGTAGTGTTTGGCGCCGAAGCGCTTTTCCATGATCTGCAGCGGGGGTGCTGGCGGGCGGGCGCGCAAGGGCGTGCATAGACCGATCAGCCCGGCCACGCGCTCGGGGTGTAATTGCCCCATGCTCCAGATCAGCGCGCCGCCCCAGTCATGGCCGCAAAAAATTGCGCGCTCGATTTCCAATGAGTCCATCAGGGCGCAGAAGTCGCCGACCATCTGGATGGCGCCGTAGAGAGACGACTCTGTTGGCGCATCCGATTGACCAAAGCCTTTCAGATCGACCGCGATCGCGCGAAAGCCCGCCTCAGCCACAGCATGGAGCTGGTTTTTCCAGCTATAGGCGATCTCCGGCCAGCCGTGAACGAAGATAACGGGCGGGCGGTGTCGCGCAGGGTCGCCGTCGGCTTCATAGATCGCAAGCGTGACATTGCCAGCGGTGACTTTTTGGGCGGCAGGAAAATTGTTCATATGTGCAACTTCGCCCGCTCGATAGCCGCCGACAAGAGGAATGTTCAGTCCGCGTTTGTCATTGCTGCCTCGAACAGTTTCAGACCCGTCCGCTATGCGATAAAGAAACACTATGAGTGATATCAAGAATGATCCATCGCCTCGTCCTGCGCCTGAAGGCTGGACGATTCAATCGCACGCCAACACATTCAGCGGGCGCGCAGGACCGTTCTATTTCCGCAAGGAAGACGAGCGCGCCGGGGTCGGCTTTTTTGCTGAACCTCACCACGCGAATATGGGCGGCGTCATACATGGCGGCGCCCTGCTGACGCTTGCCGATGTTGCGCTTTGGGATATTTGCCGCCGCGAGATCGGCGTTTTTAAGGGCGTCACCGTGACCTTGAACTCTGAGTTTGTCGGGGCCGGCCCGATTGGCGGGTTTATCGAGGCGACTGGCGAAATGGTGAAGTCGGGCCGCAAGCTGATGTTCGCGCGCGGACTGATCACGGCGGATGGCGCGCCACTGATGAGCTTTTCCGGAACCTTGAAGCGCGTCAGTTAAACGATTGGGCGTGGTTTGTGGTTCTTGCGCAGCGCATCGATGCTGAGGATCGTCAGCGCCGTCCAGATCAGGCCGAAGCAGATTCCATGATAGAGCGTGAATGGTTCGCCGTAATAAAGACCAAGCAAGAGCTGACCGGTCGGGCCGATATATTGCAGGAAACCGAGGGTCGTGAAGGTGAGCCGGCGCGCCGCCAAAGCGAACAGCATTAACGGCAGAACCGTCACTGGGCCCGCAGCGATCAACAGCAAATCAATCCTAAGACCTTCATTGCCGAACGCCAGACCATGCGTGCCCGAAAACCAGAGCAGGAAAGAAAATGCAAATGGCGCCAACAGGACCGTTTCGATGAACAAGCCCGGCATGGCGCCGATATTCAGCGTCTTGCGCGCATAACCATAAGCGGTGAAGGAGGTCGCGAGGATAATTGAAACCCAGGGCACGACGCCAGCGCCGATAGCGAGGACGCTGACGCCAATGGCGGCGAGCGCAACCGCGGCCATTTGCAAGCGCCCGAGTTTTTCTTTCAACACGAAAACCCCGGCGGCGACGAACATCAACGGATTGATGTAATAACCAAGGCTTGCCTGCAGGACGCGGTCATTGGCGACGGCCCAGACGTAAGTCAGCCAGTTCAGTGCGATCACCGTTGCAGAAAATCCGAGCAAGGCGAGCATGCGGGGCGAACGAAACGCTTTGAGCGTCTCGCCCCATTGTTTGCGAAAAGTGAGGATGAGCGCGCCAAACGGAACGGACCATAGGATGCGCTGTCCAACAATTTCCAAAGGATCAACTATGGTCAGTTGCTTGAGGTAAATGGGCAGCAAACCCCACAGGCTGTAAGCCAGTACGCCGCAGATGAGACCAAGCTTTACGGCGCTGTCGGCGGCGTTTTTTGAATTGTCAGACATTTATCATCCCGGCGTGGCTTGATCCGCATTTGTGAGTCATCCGGGCGATGCGGCCCACCCGTTAGTTGTGCATTTGCGTATGGTACGCGAAGGCGTCAGGTGCAAGCGTCTCGCACAGCACTATTGAGTGATGCCGTCGGTGCGCAGTTTTCGCTTAATCCGGTCGAATGCGGCGGCTGACCTTTTGGCTGCGTATTTCGCGGTGATTACGATGCGGCCGTCGCCGCCCTCAACAGCTGAAATGGACTCATAGGCAAAGCCTTCGTCAAAGAGCGGCTGCGGTGCGCGATAGAATTTCTGATTCTTGTTGAGTTTCGCCAACTCCTGCTCAAGCGCGCGGCGCACAACGAATTCCAGCGGCAGATATTTCGAGATGCCCGAGCGATCATCGAGACTGAAATTCCCGAGCCGAGCTTGCAGCTTTCCATCTTCGATATATGGAATAAGCGTGACATCGACGCTTCCCGTTTCCAGCGCCAATCGGCCCGGCGTTCCTTTGCCATTCCAGCCACAGGCCCAGTATTCGATTTCAAGATAGAGTTGAAAGCGGATAGCGGTCTGCGGAAAGGAAATATCCGGTTCGCCGGAAGACCAGCGCTCGCCGCAATCGGCGTCCCGCGCGGCGATCCAGTTTTCCAGATCCTGTTCCGTTTCAACAACGAATTTTGTGACGTCCGTGACAAGCGCGAGTCTAAGATCGTTCTGTTTCGCCGCCGCCATATCCGCATGGAATGCAATCTCGGCGATGACAGGCCGCCCGCCGAGATTGACCTTGGTTGGCGCGCTGTAAATCTCCTGATAGCCCGCTGGCGCCTGTGCGAAGGCGGCGGCGTTCAGGAATACAAGACACATGATGAGTGAAAAAAGAGATCGCATCCGTCACCCTATCAGGACGGGCGTTCATTCGTCCAGTTGGCATTCAGCCGCCCGGTTCATAGAAAATTTCAGTGATTATGGGAAATAGCGATCATAGGCGGGCGCCAAATATTTCTCATAACGCCGCCATGCGCCAATGGAGGCGTCATTCAGCGGGCGGCGGACTTGGGACAAGCTCGCTGTCGCAACAGGATTGCCGCTCTTGTAAAAATCGTCCCAGTCATCCGGGCGGGCTAGGCCGGCATGGGTGAAGAGTTTTTGGGTTGTGTGGCCGGGGTCTTGAACCAGATCTTCATAATGAATGGTGACGAGGTCTTCGCCAAAAATTTGCGCCCAATGATGCTGCATTTCGTCTTGCGCGTGTAGAAATTGTGCGCAGCTGTCATGCCGTTGCGCCCAGCGGTTCGCGTTGATGTGCGACCGGAAACACGACCAGGCGGTGTCCCGTTTGTCGCGCACACAGGCTGCAAACTTCGCTTGCGGAAACAGGATGCGCATCAAGCCGGCGTAATTTGAATTCAGCAGAGATTTGTCCGTGTAAACTGCGCCGGAGCCAAACCTCTTTCGCAGACCCGATTGATAGCTCTGCGCCATCTGCCGCCATTCCTTGTTGGCGAAGCTGTCGGCGCGCGCCATATCGACCGGCTCCAGACTGCCGAGCGGCAGACTTGCATTCCGGAACACCATATGCTCGCCCGTGGGCGTGACTTTCGGCGATGTCGCCAGAATCTGTTCGAGCAGCGTGGTGCCTGATCGCGGCGGGCTGAGAATGATCAAGAGGTTTTCGCCGCCGGACTCGTTTTGAAAACGGCTTATCAGTTCCGGGGTGAATGTCGTACGCAGCCGGCCCAGATAAGCGAGATAGGGCGCCATATCGAACGGCGTCGTTTTATCGCGCAGCGCAGCGCCTTGAGCGTACCATTTAAAGGCGTTCTCGATTTCGCCCAGATGATCATAGGTGCGCGCTAAGGCGTAACAAAGCGGAACCGCCAGGGCGGGCGTCAATGGACGATCCGCAAGCGCCGTCATGGCGGCGAGGTCTGCGGCGACATCTTCATAGCCATTCAGCAGGGCGATCTGTTCCCATGCGGCGGTATGTTTCGGATTTTCTTTAAGCGCCGCCGGAAACAGGTCAGCGCCTCCTCTCTCATGGCTTTCCGCGCAAGGAATATGCCTTCGAGATACCAGCCATCGGCGGCGGCGGTTGGGTTGTTGCGCAATTTTCGCGACAACTGCGCGGCCTCATCGAATTTTGCAACCGCGCCCAGGGCCTCGATAACGTCCGCCATGCGGCGCGGGTCTTGAGGGGCTTGCGCCAGGCTCGCTCTCGCAGCGGTCAGCGTGGTTTCCTGATCGCCAAGCGACATCGCCAGCTGCATTGCAGTCGGCCAGTCGGCGGGACGCTTTGTGTTCCTTTTAACGAATTTTCGCAGACCTTCGGCGGCGCCCGCCAGGTCGCGTTGAGAAATCAACGTCGAAATTTCCGGAAGCGTCGCCATGAATGATTACGCCGCCTGTTTCAGCAGGCCGCGATTGACCACAAGCTCGGCAATCTGCACGGCGTTCAGCGCGGCGCCCTTACGCAAATTGTCGGAGACCACCCATAGCGCAAGGCCATTCTCCACGGTTGGATCGACGCGAATGCGACTGACGAAAGTGGCGAATTCGCCGACGCATTCGATTGGCGTCATATACCCGCCATCCTCGCGCTTATCGATCACCAGAAGGCCCGGCGCTTCGCGCAAAAGCTCGCGCGCTTCATCATCGCTGATCGGATTTTCAAATTCGATGTTCACCGCTTCGGAGTGACCGACAAAGACGGGCACGCGAACACAGGTCGCTGTCAGCTTGATTTTCGAGTCGAGAATTTTTTTCGTCTCCGCGACCATCTTCCACTCTTCTTTGGTGAAGCCGTCTTCCATGAAAGCGTCGATATGCGGGATGACGTTGAACGCGATCTGTTTGGTGAACTTCGACGGCGTCGGCGAATCGTTGACGAAAATGCCTTTCGTCTGATTGAACAGCTCGTCCATCGCCTCTTTGCCGGCGCCCGAAGTTGATTGATAGGTCGAGACGACGACGCGCTTGATCTTCGCGGCGTCATGCAGGGGTTTCAGCGCAACAACCAGTTGCGCCGTCGAACAATTCGGATTGGCGATGATGTTTTTCTTGCGCGCGCCAGAGACCGCATCAGCATTCACTTCAGGGACAATCAGCGGAACATCCGGGTCCATGCGGAAATGCGATGAATTGTCGATGACGATGGCGCCGGCTTTCGCAGCCTTAGGCGCCCATTCTTTCGCCACCGATCCGCCAGCGGCGAACAGGGCGATATCGACTTTGGAGAAATCGAATGTTTCGAGGTCGCGGCATTTCAATGTCTTGTCGCCGAACGAGACTTCGCGGCCAATCGATTGGCGCGAAGCGAGAGCGAAGACTTCCTTCACCGGGAACAGGCGTTCTTCCAGAATGGCCAGCATTTCCTGACCGACATTGCCGGTGGCGCCGACAACCGCGACATTGACTTCCATTGCAGTCACTCCAGTTTGCGGTTGCGAAAGAGCGGCAAATGCCTCGCCCTGTCAAGGCATGCGTGGGACAGGAAATCTGATGCGGCCGATAGCGCGGCTCAGGCGGCGTTGACGGCGCCGAACGGCACGATTTTGTTGGCGGCGTCATGACCGATATCGGCGCGGCCGAGATAGGGAACGCCGGCGCGTTTGCACCAATATTGAACGAGTTCTTCCTCGTTCATACCGAAGGGACGGTCGTTTTCCGGGACCGCACTGACGCGGCCGAGCATGATTCCCCCCGCGTTCCTGACACTCTTATTGGACATGATCGCGAACATCGCCCGGTCGATGCGATAGAGATATTCGCCCACATCCTCGAGCATGATGACATGGCCGGAAAGGTCGGGCATCCAGTCGGTACCGGCAAGGTGCGCCAGTACGGTGATGTTGAACGCCGCAAGTTTTTTTCCTGTTCTGACGGTCGGTTCGAGCGTCGATGCGTCGCCGTCGATGAGAAATGAAAGCGCGCGCGCAATCGCGTCTTCGCCGCCGTCGCGCGCAAGATCGGTCGGAATCGGCCCATGTGCCGGACGGCCAATGTTTTCCTTGTAGAGACGCGCCAGCAACGTCCCGTTGTCGGAATAGCCAAGGTAAGTTTTCGCTCGCGCGTGATTATTGAGTTTTGCGAACAGCCCCGCGTCGAGACGGCAGGCGCCGTAGCCGCCGCGGGCAAACCATATCGCGTCAAATTGCGGATCATTGGCGACCTCCAGAAAGGCGGCGCTTCGCTCCGCATCGGTCCCTGCGAAATGCCCGGCGACGGAAAAACACTGCTCATGGAAATGCAGCTTCACCGCCTCGCCGAAGCGCGCCGCCGCAATTTGCGCAGTTTTCTCCGCCAGATCCCAGGTGATCTGCCCGCCGGGGCAGACAAGGGCGATATGGTAGGTGGCTTCAGACATCGAATAATGCTTACCACTTATTACTTAATTTCAGTTACAGCGATCCGGCGATGAGTGAAACAAAAGACTATTTCTTCTGCGGGATCGGCGGCTCGGGAATGCTACCGCTGGCGATGATCGTCAAGGCGCGCGGGGCCCATGTTGAGGGCTCGGACCGGGCGCTCGATCAGGGCCGCACGGGCGCGAAATTCGACTATCTCAAAAGCCTCGGAATCGCGCTGCACGCGCAGGACGGCTCTGGCGTGACGCGCCCGTCGCAGATCCTCGTAGCATCAGCGGCGGTGGAGGAGACAGTGCCGGACGTTATTGCTGCGAAGGAAGCTGGCGCGGCGCGGGCGTCGCGGGCGGAACTACTGGCGCAGCTTTTCAATGACTCCGTGCGGCCTATCGGCGTCGCGGGGACCAGCGGCAAGTCGACGACGACCGGCATGATCGGCTGGATCCTCCATCATGCGGGAAAATCGCCGACCGTGATGAACGGTGCGGTGATGAAGAATTTTGTCTCACCAGATGCGCTGTTCGCGAGTGCGGTGGTGGGCGAGGGCGAAGCCTTCGTTTCCGAAGTCGATGAAAGCGACGGTTCGATTGCGATGTTCCGGCCAAAAGTCGCTGTGCTGAACAATATCGCGCTTGATCATAAGTCCATGGACGAACTGCGCACTTTGTTCGGCGGCTTCATTGGCGGCGCGGAGACCGCCGTCCTTAATCTCGACAATGACGAGACCGCGCGGCTGGCGACGGCGCGTGCGGACGGAACGATCACCTATTCGCTGATTGATGGAAAGGCGGACCTCTTTGCTCAGAACATCAAGCCGCAGCCATTCGGCGTCAGTTTTGATGTCATTGCAATAAACGCCCGCGCATCGGTCTCGTTGAAAATGCCGGGCCAGCACAATGTTTCCAACGCGCTCGCCGCCATCGCCGCTGCGGGAGCCTGCGGCGTCACGCTGCAAGGCGCTGCAAGGGCGCTCGCCGAATTTGAAGGCGTCAAGCGCCGCCTTGAATATGTGGGCGAGGCGAATGGCGTCAGCATCATCGACGATTTCGGCCACAACCCGGACAAGATCACTGCGAGCCTGAAAACCTTGCATGAATTTCCGGGCAGGCTGCTGGTGATGTTCCAGCCACATGGCTTCGGTCCGCTGCGATTGATGAAAAATGAATTCATCAAAACCTTCGCCAATAATCTGTCAGCGGATGACGTGCTGTTGATGCCGGAGCCGGTTTATTTCGGTGGCACGGTCGATCGCTCGGTCTCGAGCAAGGATATCGCCGCAGGCGTCGTCGCGGCTGGCCGCAAGGCAGAAGCGCTGGCGACGCGCAACGAATGCGGTGCGCGACTGCTCAAACTTGTTAGTCCCGGCGACCGGATCGTCGTCATGGGCGCCCGCGACGATACGTTGTCAATCTTCGCCATGGATTTGCTGAAGCAGATCGGTTAGCGATTTCGCCTTCACGCAGCATAGGCCGCATCGATGACCGACCTTTCAAATTGGACCATGCGCCCGGCGCCGGACTTGAAGCCGGTCAAGGGCCGTTACGTTTCCATCGAGCCGGCAATCTTTCCCGTCGCAGCCGAAGAACTGTTCCCAGTGCTGGGCGCCGCCGCCAATGACGACCTCTGGACCTACATCCCCATCGGCCCTTTTGAAAGCGCTGAGCAGTTCGGCGCGGTGATGGCGCATGTTGGCGGTCAGCAAGGCTGGAAAACGCATCTCTTTCGCGACGTGAATACCGGCGCGCCGCTCGGCCAACCCTTGGGCATGGCGAGCTATATGCGCATCCGCCCGGAGGCGGGCTCAGCGGAAGTCGGCTGCGTGGTGTTCTCCAAAAAACTGCAACGGACACCCGCCGCGACCGAAGTCATGTATCTGATGGCGCGGCATGTTTTCGACGATCTCGGCTATCGCCGCTATGAATGGAAGTGCAATGATGCGAACGCAGCCTCGAAGCGCGCGGCGGTGCGGCTCGGCTTCACCTTTGAAGGCGTCTTCCGTCAGGATCTGGTGATGAAGGGCAAGAACCGCGACACCGCCTGGTTCTCCATGCTCGATTCGGAATGGCCAAAGGCCAGGTCCGCCTTCGAGAAATGGCTGGCGCCGGAGAATTTCGACG
>BQJG01000034.1 GCA_021604585.1 Hyphococcus sp. | reverse complement strand
TATGAAGGACGGCTAATGCTGACCGGCACCATGAAGACCGAAGCCGGACACGTAGCGCTGATCAAGAACGCCTGGAAGGCGGACAATGTCAGCGAAGTCATTGACGAAGTTCTGATCGCTGACGGCACCTCGTTCGGACAGGGCTTTGAAGACACGCGCATTGATCAGGTGTTGCGCGCGCGTCTCGTCACGGCTGGCGACGTGTCCAGCGCTGAATATAAAATCGCTGTCTCTAACG
Source organism: Hyphococcus sp. (assembly GCA_021604585.1). Taxonomy (GTDB): domain Bacteria; phylum Pseudomonadota; class Alphaproteobacteria; order Caulobacterales; family Parvularculaceae; genus Hyphococcus. The sequence continues at coordinate 36,586 of BQJG01000034.1, read as the reverse complement.
CGGTTGTGTATTTGATTGGCGTTGCGCGAAGCCAGGCGGAGCTTGATAAAGCCTTAAATCTGGCGCGTAGTGTTGCGGGCGTTGAAAAGGTTGTGACCCATGTGCGTCTGCGCGGTCCCGCCGCCCTGTCTGCGCCGGTCGAATAGGAACGGCAATCCAGCTTTGGGCGCAGCATAAATCGCCGGAGAGAATGTGGTATGTTGAAGATCGCCATCCAGATGGACCCGATCGAGGCGGTCAATGTCAACGCCGACACCAGCTTTGACATGGCGCTTGAAGCCATTGGACGCGGACATTCGATCTGGATTTACCAGCCGCAACAATTGCAGCTTGATTGCGGCGTCGTCAAAGCCCGCGCCCGCAAAGTTGAAGCGCTTGCACGGGTGCAGGGCGAACACGTTAGGCTCTCTGCTCCGGAATTGATCAATTTGCATGACGTGGACGTTGTGCTGATCCGTCAGGATCCGCCGTTCAACATGGCCTACATAACGGCGGCGCAAATCCTCGAACGCCTTATGCCGGACATCCTTGTGCTGAATAATCCGCGGTCAATTCGCGACGCACCGGAAAAATTGTTTGTCACTGAGTTTCAGGATCTGACGCCGCCGACGCTGATCACCGGCGATGTTGCGGCGGTCCGTGACTTTCGTAAACAGCATGGCGATCTTATCATCAAGCCGCTCTATGGCAATGGCGGCGCCGGCGTTTTCCGGATGAAGCCTGATGACGGCAATTTTAACGCGTTGCTCGAACTGTTTGCAGAAACCTATGCTGAACCAATGATCGCGCAGAAGTTTATTCCTGCCGTCAGTCAGGGCGACAAACGCATCATTCTTCTTGATGGCGAGGCGGTCGGCGCTATCAACCGGGTGCCTGCGGCGGGCGAAACGCGCTCCAACATGCATGTTGGCGGCCGCGCCGAGGCGGTGGAAATGTCCGAGCGCGACCAGGAAATCTGCGACCGCATCGGCCCGGTTCTGGCCGAGCGCGGGCTTGTTTTTGTCGGTATCGACGTAATTGGCGATTACCTCACCGAAATCAACGTCACCTCTCCCACAGGCATCCAGGAGGTGCGGCGCTTTGATGGGGCTGATATTTCGGTCCTGTTCTGGGATTGGATTGAGGGTCAAAGAGACGGATAAGCCAAGCCGAGCAAGGCATTGCGGGCTTTCCGGCGGGAGTTGATAATTCCGGCATATAATGCTTCTTTCGCGCCCTTCGCGGCGGGCGAGTGCTTTCCTCGCCTCTAGGGAATCGCAATCTAGACTGAGTGATGTGAATGAGCGCGCAAACGCTGACTGCCAACAAGAAACTGCGCGTCGCCGTGTTTTCAGGCAATTATAATTTCGTCATGGACGGCCCCGTACGGGCGTTGAATACGTTGGTCGCTTATCTTGAGCGTCAGGGCCATGAGGTGCTGGTGTTCGCCCCGACCACGTCAACGCCGGCATTCGATCATGCCGGGACATTGATTTCCATTCCCTCCGTGCCGCTTCCCGGCAGGCGCAGCGAATACAGACTCGGGCTCGGGTTGTTTGGCAAGGCCAGACGCGAACTCGATGCGTTCCACCCGGATCTTGTGCATATCGCGGCGCCTGACATAACGGGGTTTGGGGCGCTCAATTATGCGCGCAAATTCGGCATCCCTGCGGTCGCCTCTTTTCACACCCGCTTTGACACCTATCCGCGTTATTACAATATGCGCTGGCTGGAAAAGTATGTGACGAATTATATGCGGTATTTTTTCAACCGTTGCGAGCACGTATACCCGCCGTCGCACTCCATGACGGAGGAGCTTCGGCGCGACGGCATTGGTCGCGACATTCGTCAATGGACGCGTGGCGTGGATGGTGAGCTGTTCAACCCGGCGCGGCGCGATATGAACTGGCGCGCACAAAATGGTCTTGATACAGATGATGTGGTTGTCGCCTTTGTAGGGCGGCTGGTGCTGGAAAAGGGCATCGATCTCTTTGTGGACGCATTCCGGCGAGCGAAAGTCACTGCGCCGAAACTAAAGGCGATGGTGGTCGGTGATGGGCCGGAACGCGAAAGCTTTGCAAAGCTTCTGCCGGAAGGGTTTTTCACTGGCTATTTGCAAGGCGAAGATCTTGCTCGCGCTTACGCCAGCGCCGACTTGTTCTTCAATCCCAGCATCACCGAGACATTTGGCAATGTAACGCTGGAGGCGATGGCCTCCGGCCTGCCGTCGGTTGGCGCGGCTGCGGCGGGCAGTAAATCGCTGATAGAGGACGGGGTAACCGGTTTTGTCGCCAAGCCTTGCGCCGAGAGTTTCGCCGAGAAAGTTTCGTTGCTGGCGTCTGATGACGACCTCCGCCAACGCTTTGGCCGCACGGCGCGCGAACATAGCGCGCGGTTTAGCTGGGATGCGGTGCTGGCCGAATTGGTCGGCCATTATTATGAGGCGCTCGACAATTTTCAGCCTTCGGCCCGCCATGCGCGCCAGCGTCCGGCGGCGACGCGCCAGCACGCAGCGTAATAGGACAAGCCGGGGCGCATGATCCTTCCCCTGATCAAGTCTGCAGCTGCTGGCGTGTCGGGCCGGTGGCGCATCCTGCGCGAACGCGAGGATATCCAAAAGGGGTTGAAGTTTTTCCAGTACGGCCTGCTTGCAATCATCGTTTTGTATCTCGTCTACAAGCTGACTCATCTCGGCTGGGCGGAGGTCATTGGATCGCTTCCTGAGTCGCCCTGGTTCTATCTGTTTTTCTTGCTGCGTTTTTTAGCGTTGCCGATTTCCGAGCTGGCGATCTATGAAATTGTCTGGTCGCAGCCCTTGGTGCGCCATTTTTTCGTTTTCATTCGCAAGCGCGTCTATAATTTTGCCGTCATGGGGTATTCAGGCGAGGCGTTCTTGACCCTTTGGGCGCGGCGGCGGCTATCGCTCCCGCACAAGAAAATTCTGATTGGGGTGAAGGACAACAATCTTCTGTCGGCGTTCACCTCGAATGCGGCGACAGTTATTCTGATCGTACTGCTCGCAGCGACCGGCGGCTTAAAGGCGGGACTCGACGCCTTTCCGGGCGCGCGCTGGTTGTTTGCCCTCGCTTTTCTGTCTGCCGGCACGCTCTCGGTGCTGGTGATGACGTTCCGTGACAAGCTGATGGCGCTGCCCAAAGGGGTTATGCCGCGCCTGATCGGCGTGCATGGCGGTCGGCAGGCGCTGATTATCTTGCTCCATGCGGCCATGTACGCTTCTGCGCTGCCGGGCGCTCCGATCATGGCGTGGATGACATTTATCGCCATGCAGCTGGTGTTGAGCCGGGTTCCTTTCCTGCCTAACCAGGACATTGTGTATCTCGGAGCCGCGTTAAGCCTTTCCCCGATCGTCGGCGCGCCCGAAGCGATGGTTGCCGGCATGCTGGTCGCAGAGGCAGGGCTGTCGCAGATCTTCAATATCGCCATGTTTTTCGCCACCGCCCACCTGGCGCGAACCGAAACCGGCGCCGTCAAAGCCTGACGGCGCCCGCAAAAGCCGAGCGCGGGCTCCTCAAGGCGCCGATTTTCAGCGGTTTTTTAGCATTCGCCTTCCGCAATGGTCCGGAATTCGCTAGAGACCCATTCTCCAGTGATGCCTGGTTCCCGCAGTGGCGGACCGGTTATCACATTATGTAACCGACCTCGCAGGTGCGCCTCCGCCCATGCATCTTATTGACCGTTACATCTTGCGCGCTGTTTCAACGCCGCTGATTCTGGCGTTATGCGTTGCGGGCATGCTGCTTTTGATGGAGCACATGCTGCGCTTGTTCGATTTTGTTCTGGCCGAACAAGGGCCCGTGGATGTAGTTTGGCGGATGCTGGCCAATCTCGTGCCGCATTATCTCGGGCTAGCTTTGCCGCTTGGGGCTTTCCTCGGGATCATGCTGGCGTTTCGCAACCTTTCCATGTCGAGCGAGCTCGATGCGTTGAGCTCGAGCGGCGCCTCAATTGGCCGCCTGCTGCGCCCGGTGTATATGTTGGTGGCCATCTTGATGGTTTTCGACTTTTTGCTGGTGTCGTACATCCAGCCTTTTGCGCGTTATAAGTATCAAGAAATCCGCTTCGACGTGACCTCAGGCGCGCTTGGGATCAAAATCCCCGCCGGAGAGTTCATTGAGATCAGCGACGGGGTGACCATCCGTCTCGGTGAAATCAATACGCAGACACGCAAAGCGCGGGAGATTTTTCTGGAGCGCACCAGTCAGGATGGCGGCAAGACGGTCATCACGGCGCGCGAAGGATCAATTTCGACGACGCCGGAAATCACGTCGCTTTTGCTCAAACTTCAAAATGGCCGGCAGATTATTATCAACCCGCTCGGGGACCGCATCCAGTCGCTTGATTTTGAAACCTTCGATTTAGAGCTTGATCTGCCGGCTATCGGCGTCTTCCGTGAGCGCGGCGGTGATGAGCGCGAAGCGACGTTTAATGAGATCATCACGTTTCTCAAAACTCAGCCGAAGAATACGTCGCTTTACGATGATTATCGGTCGGGGCTCCACTGGCGGATTTTGCATCCGCTTACTTTTCTGGTGCTGCCCATTCTGGCTGTCGCTACGGGGGTCACCGGGCGCCGGCGGGCATCGAACTTGAAGCCGGTAATCGGCGTCGCGATCCTCATTGTTTACCACGAACTCGTCGAGGAATGGGGCAAGGTTGCGGCGGCGGATGGGCGATTGTCGCCATTCGTCAGTATGTGGAGTATTTTTATCATTTTTGCATTGATCTCTGCTTTTCTTTATCGTGGATCGATTGATCAAGCCCGGTCGGCCAAGGTTATGGCCCGCCGCACCAGCGAGACCGTGCGCATCGCTGCGCCAGCGGTGGACGCCGCTGAATGAAATACTCACGCAATATCTTTATGAATTATGTGGGGCGGATGTTTTTCCTCCGCTTCATCGGCTTGCTCGTATTTTTTGTTTTGATTTTGCAGATGCTCGACCTGCTTAACCGCTCTGAGGATATTTTATCTCCCGACGGCGCCGGTATGCATTCTGTATTGCGCTACATTTCGTTGCGCGCGCCGCAGATTGTCAGTCAGTTCATCCCATTTGCAGCGTTGCTCGGGGTTGTTCTGACATTGGCGGGACTCAGTCACACCAGCGAAATCACTGTCATGCGCGCCGCTGGTTTGTCGGTGAACCGCGTCTTGTTTCCGCTTGGCGTGGTCTGCGCGATGATTACGGTCGGGCATTTTGTGTTTCACGAAACCGTAACGGTGCCAGCTTCGGAAAAGCTCGATTATTGGGAGGTCAATGATTACGCAACAAACCTGCCGCCAGAAAGTGAGACGCGCACCGATATTCGAATCAATTATGACGGCGAATTTATCAGGGCTGAAAGCGCGGCCCGGATTGGCGGCGCAGTCGTGCTCATGGGCGTAACGATTTACGAACTGACCGACGGCCTTATCAACGACGTCATTGAGGCGCATTCCGCGCGCCATGAGGACGGGGCGTGGCGCCTCTATGGCGCTCGTGGTCTCAACGCGCTTGATCAATCGGTCGCCGATGCGGGTGAGGTGATCTGGACTAACTCTCTCGATCCGGAGCTGCTTTTCGCCATGACGCTGGAGCCGGACCAGACAAGCCTCGCCGAGCTGTCCGCCAAAATCCGCCAACTTGAAAAAGATCGGGCTGATACGCGCGCACCTATGACCTCTTTGCTGGGCCGGTTCTCAAAACCGATGGCGACCCTGGTCATGCCTTTGCTCGGGGCCATGGCGGGGTTCGGCGTCCACCGGCAAGGCGTCTTGTTGGCGCGCGCCGTATCTGGCGCAGCCCTTGGTTTTGGTTATTTCGTAGCCGAAAACCTCGCGCTCGCCTTTGGTGCACTGGGGGTTGTGCCAGCGATCATCGGCGCTTTTTTCCCGCTGGCGCTGTTTATGGTGGTGGGCTTTTCCATCATTCTGGCGATGGAAAACTGACCGCTCAACCGGCGGTGCGGCGCATTAAGGATTTCCCCACATTCTCGCTATAGTTGTGATTTACGCAATCATAGGTTGTGATTTTGGCAACTGCTGATTATGCTTGGCACAGGCAGAGGCGGGAAAAATATGGGCGGGCTGATCTTAAAATTGCGTCCCCATGAAGAATTAATGATCAATGGGGTGCTCGTTGAAAACGGCGAGCGCAATGCCCGGCTGCGGGTCAAAACGGAGGGCGCCCATATTTTGCGCCTGCGCGATGCGCTCAAGCCGGAAGAGGCCACTACGCCTTTGACGAGGGCATACTACATCGCCCAGCTTGCTGTGGCGGGGCAGATCTCCAGCGCTGAAGCTGCATCCATCCTGAGCGACACATTGCCCGCCTCACCTGATTTGCCGCATGGCGCGAATATCAGCGACTGCATCGCCAAGCACGATTTCTATTCAGTCATGCGCGCTTTGCGGGATCTGGCGCTCGCAGACCGTGACGCGGCGCTCGTCAACTGGCCAGAATAAATCCTTCGGCCCGGTTCATTGGCTGTGCGCCTTGTGCTGAGCGCGGGGATGGCCCAAATAGCGCGCCATGACGCAATCATCGCACATCGTCACTTTTGGTTGCCGGCTCAATGCGGCCGAAAGCGAGACCATACGCCGACTGGCGGCGGATGCTGGCTGTAATGACGCAACGATCATCAACACATGCGCTGTCACCAACGAGGCGGTTCGCTCCGCCCGCCAACGTATTCGCCGAATGAAACGTGAGCGCCCTAATGCGCGCATCATTGTGACCGGATGCGCCGCGCAAACAGAGCCGGGCGCCTTTGCAGCCATGCCGGAGGTCGCCGCCGTCCTTGGCAATCAGGAGAAACTTGACGCCGGCCAGTGGCGGGCGTTGAGCCAGCCGCTCGGGCAGGCGGCAAACGACATTATCCGCGTCAATGACATCATGTCGGCGCGTGATACAGCAGGTCACATGATCGATGGTTATGGCGACCGCGCGCGGGCATTCTTGCAGATACAAAATGGCTGCGATCATCGATGTACTTTTTGCATCATTCCTTACGGCCGCGGGAACTCGCGTTCTGCGCCGATTGTTGATGTGGTGGAGCAGGCGCAACGGCTGGTCGATGCAGGCCATCGCGAACTGGTGCTGACGGGGGTCGACATCACTTCTTACGGCGCCGACCTTGATGGGGCGCCAGCCCTTGGCGCGCTGATTGCAGCGCTGCTCGATCAGGTGCCAGATCTTTATCGCTTGCGGCTGTCTTCGATCGATGGCGCCGAAATCGATGATCAGTTGTTCGAACGCATCGTAACCGACCGGCGTGTTGCGCCGCATTTACATTTGTCGCTTCAAGCCGGTGACAATATGATCCTGAAACGAATGAAACGCCGCCATACGCGAGAGCAGGCGATTGAGCTATGCGCTTCCATACGCGCTGCCCGCCCTGACGTTGCGTTTGGCGCCGATATTATCGCCGGTTTTCCAACGGAAACGGAAGAGATGTTTCAAAACAGTCTCAAGATCGTGGACGAGGCCGGTTTGTCTTATCTACATGTCTTTCCGTTTTCGCCGCGCCAGGGAACGCCAGCGGCGCGTATGCCGCAATTGCCGCGCGCCGAGGTAAAGTCCCGTGCAGCAAGATTGCGCGCCGTCGGGGAAGCTGCGCTGCACGGCTTTCTGGATAGCCTGACGGGGCGCGAAGAAGACGCGATTTTAGAAAGCGGCGGCCGCGCCCGGCTTGGAAATTTTGCTGTGGTCAATATTGGCGAGTTGGATGCGCAGATCGGCGAAGTTGTTCGGCTTCGCATTGTTGGCCGCGCTGGCGCTGAACTGATCGGCGCCGCCGCCTGATGTTGTTTCTTACTCCAGAATTTTGTGTGGGGCGTTGTGGCGGGTAATTTTCTCTCCGGCATGTTTGGCAAGAAAAAACCTGTTTCGCCAGAAGCCGAACAGGATGGCGCTGCGGAACAAGAAGAAATCGCAGCAGATGCGATAGAGCCTGCGGCAGCCGAATCGGATCCACCCGAAAGTGAGGCGGAGCCGGTACAAGACATTGAAACATCAGCTCCAGAACCTGCCGAAAAGAAAAAAGGCTGGCTGTCGCGTCTTCGGGATGGGCTTTCAAAATCATCAAGCAAATTAAGCGAAGGCGTCACGGCAATCTTCGCCAAGCGCAAGCTTGACGATGAAACGCTGGATGAGCTGACGGATTTGCTGATCTCCGCCGATCTGGGCGTGCCTGCTGCGACGCGCATCACATCCGCCTTGGCTAAAGACAAATTCGATAAAGAAATTACCGATGATGAAGTGCGCGCGGCGCTCGCCAAGGAGGTGGCCGCCACCCTGTCGCCTATGGAGCGGCCACTTGTTATTGATGCTGCGCACAAACCCCATGTGATTTTGATGACTGGCGTCAACGGCGCCGGAAAAACAACGACCATCGGCAAGCTGGCTAAAAAATTCACTGACGAGGGCAAATCTGTCATGCTTGCGGCGGGCGATACGTTTCGCGCTGCCGCCATTGAACAGCTTCAGGTTTGGGGCAAGCGAACCGGCGCCCCCGTTATCGCACGCGCCGTGGGCGCCGATGCGGCGGGCCTGGCGTTCGACGCCGTGAAAGAAGCGCAAGCAAAAAATATCGACGTGTTGATGATTGACACGGCTGGGCGCCTGCAGAACCGGCGCGAATTGATGGATGAGCTCGCAAAGATTGTCCGGGTCATTAACAAAGTCGACGCCGATGCGCCGCACAATGTGATTTTGATTCTCGATGCGACAGTCGGTCAGAACGCCATTTCTCAGACGCAAACCTTTACCGAGATCGCAGGTGTGACAGGTCTGGTGATGACCAAGCTGGACGGCACGGCGCGTGGCGGCGTGCTGGTTGCGCTGGCGGACAAGTTCAATTTGCCAATCCATTTCATCGGCGTCGGCGAAGGCGTTGGGGATTTGCAAACCTTCAACGCGCAAGCCTTTTCCAACGCGCTGGCGGGCGTCGCCAGCGACCCTCACTAAGCATCAGGACGGACCATGTCGAACGAAACGCAAGCGCCGAAAGGCGAAAAACTTTCCGGCGGCGCCAAACTGGCGGTTGATATGGGGCCCTTGGTTGTTTTCATGGTTGCGTATTTCTTTGGCAGCCGTCTCGTTTCCCTTGCTGGAACTTTGAGCGGCCATGAATGGTGCATGCACACAGGTGCTGAAATGTATCTTGCGGTCGCCGCCTTCTTGCCGAGCTTCGCGATCGCCTTCGCCTATAGTTACTGGAAAGAGCGCCGTATCGCGCCAATGCTGTTGGTCACCGGTGTCATTGTCGGCGTGCTGGGCTCGTTGACGCTCATTTTGCACAACAAAACCTTTTTCTACATGAAGCCGACAATCGTCTATGCGCTGTTCTCATCGGTGCTGGCGGCGGGATTGTTTACCGGACGGAATTTTCTCAAGATTGTTTTCGACGGCGCGCTGCACATGCCCGACGATGCGTGGAAGACCCTGACCAGACGCTATGCGATCTTTTTCGCCGTTTTGGCGGTGGCGAATGAGATCGCCTGGCGGTGGCTGACAAAAGATTGCCCGGCGGAAATTTTGCCCACAGCGTCTGTTTATGGAGAATGGTCGTGGCTACTCGCTGGATGTGATGGAACCCCGGTCGCGAAATGCGCGGGCGAGGCGGATTGGGTGCGGCTGAAAGTGTTCGGATTCACCCTTGTCAGCTTAATCTTCACTGGGTTTCAAGCGCCGTTCATCGCCAAACACATGCCCGAAGAAGAAAAACCCTCGGACAATTAAAGCCCGTCAACGGGATTGGAGAACGGTGCAAAATCAGCCCTGTCTTTCGTTTCGCGATAGTGCTGCAACGCCCAGTTCACCGACGGAAATGCGAGTTCGGCCCATGATATATCATCCCAATCATAAAGGCCGACCGATTCGCTTTCAGGTCCGGCGGCAATCTCTGGGCGTTTCAGCCGGGCGCGGAACATAAGTTGAATTTGCGAGATTCTTGGAATTGAATAGACGGCCAGCAGACGGTCAATTTCGATCTCAGCGCAGGCTTCTTCGCGCGCCTCACGGGCGGCGCCGGCCTCTGCGGATTCGTTAAGCTCCAGATAGCCGGCGGGAAGCGTCCAATAGCCGCGCCTTGGTTCGATGGCGCGTTTGCAGAGCAGAAATTTTTCCCCAAAGGTGACTACGGACCCGACCACAATTTTTGGGTTCTGGTAGTCGACAAAGCCGCATGTGACGCATACGGCGCGTTCCATATTGTCTCCCGGCGGTATTTTTCGAGTGAAATTTTGTTCGTTTGGGTCCGCTTGATTCATCGTTTCCATCCTGACGAAAATTTGATCTGCTGTCTGCGGATAGTCCGTTCAAGGCCTAAATTTTCCGCATACGCCACTATTGCATTTTCTGTTGCAACGGGCGATATGCAGGAACATTAGGCCTCACCGTTGAAACCGTCCCTTCTGGACGAATGTGCGCCAAATTTGATGACGCCGCTCAACGTTTGGCCATTCGGCGCATTGGCGATTTTTCGTCATTCAAAAGCCAACAACGGAGAATAACATGGCTTACTCGCTAAAGAACTCACCGGGCCACCTTCTGCGCCGTGCGCAGCAATACGCCCACGACCTCTATTCAACTCAAGTTGGCGCTTCCGGCCCGACGCCGCGCCAGTACGAAGTGCTGCATGTGGTCGCAGCGAACGCCGGCCTCAGCCAGACCGATCTCGTTCTGCAAACAGGTATCGACCGCTCAACGCTGGCTGACATGATCGCCCGGATGATGAAAAAAGGCCTCCTGTCGCGCAAGCGCACCAAAGAGGACGCCCGCGCCAACGCGGTGTCGATCACTCCGGCGGGCAAGCGCATGTTGACCTCCGCCAACGCCAAGGTCGCCAAGGCTGAAAATGCGGCGCTTTCGGTGCTGCCAAAGACCCAGCAGGCCGCTTTTATGAAGTCGCTGCGCGCCTATGCTGAAGCGCTCGACAAAATGAGCTCGGCGCCGGCGCCGAAAAAGAAAGCAACCCGCAAGGCCGCCAAGAAAACGACGGTGAAGCGTAAAGCAACCGCCAAGCGCAGAGCGCCGGCGAAACGAAAAGCCAAGCGCAAAACGCGCCGTTAGGCACCACGTTTAAAAACGGAAAAACGCCGCTGGTCCGCGCCAGCGGCGTTTTTCTTGTTGCGGTCATTTGCGCTGAAGGCTGCTGACGGGCCGATCCGGGAAACCGCCCATGGCGAGCGTGCGGTCATACATGACGATTGCCGCTGCAATGGAGAGGTTTACGCAAAAACGCGTCGGAATTTTTACAATATGCGCGCATTTGGCCTTGGCCTCAGGCGAAAGGTCGCCTTTTTCCGGGCCCAGCAGATAGGCGGCGTTGAGCGGATGCCGAAAGACCGGCAAGTCAACCGCACGCTCATCCAGTTCGACGCCGACAAGCACGCAATCTCTCGGCAGGCGCATCTCCTCCAGCGATTCCCATTCGTAAAGCGGCAAATGATCGACGCTTTTCGACGTGTCGGCGAGATTGACCTCGCGCGCGTCGTGATGCGCTCTGATTGAGAATGCAAAACTTGCATTAAAAGCGTGCGCTGTGCGTAAGACTGCACCGAGATTCATCGCTTTGGAAATTCGTTCCGATCCGATGCCGAAATAACCGCGCATTTCAACGCCCTTTATCCGCCTAATCTGTTGCTGTGTTTGCCCAGCATAGACGGGCATACCCGTTTCGGGGCAGAATGTCGCCATGACCGATCTGAAATCTCCCAATGATAGCGATGAGCGCATCAAGTTTCTGGTGATTGCTTCCGAGCATCCCGAAGCGCGGCTGTCTGCGTTCTTTGCCGGCCGCAGGGCGCGCCGCTCCAATGCGCGGGTTGTGTTGCTCACGATCATCGAGCCGCCTGAGTTTGGTCATTGGGCAACTGTTGCCGAAACCATGCGCGCCGAGGCGAATGAAAAGGCTGAAGATTTGTTGCGTGAATTCGCCGCCGAAGTGAAAGCCCAGTCCGGGGATGATCCGGAGGAGATCATTCGCGAAGGGGTGATGGTCGAAGAGATCCGCAAGCTGATCGAAGAAGATCCGCTGATCTCGATTTTGTTTCTCGGCGCTTCCGCCGAAACCAAAGGCCCCGGTCCGTTGGTTGCGGCACTGGCGAAAAACCCCGCCTACCTCAGCGCCCGGCCCATTCCGGTCACTGTTGTTCCGGGCGCGATGACCCGCGATGAATTGCGCCGATTGGCGGGCTAGAATGGGCGCATCGAAATTTCATCTGCCAAGGAAGCACTACTTCCTCTCTCACTCGGTCGGCGCGCAACCAAGAACATATGACGCCGCCGTCACACGCGCTTATGCGCAGCCCTGGCGCAGCGAAGGCTTTAATGTGTGGACCCCTTGGTTCGACGCGCTTGATGTATTCAAGGCTGGGCTAGCGCCGATCCTCGGCGCAGATGCAAATGATCTTTGCCCGCAGCCGAACGTGTCGAGCGGCGTTTCTAAAATTCTGTTCTCGTTGCCTGAACGAAAAGGCCGAAACAAAATCGTTCTGACGGAAGATGATTTTCCGACGGTTGGTTTCGCCCTCGATCAGGGGCGGCGCATGGGTTACGAGCTGGTTTTCCTGCCCGGCGGCGAACGGCTCGCCGATCCTGATGCGTGGTCACGCGCTTTTGCCGATGATGTTCAGCTCGTGGTCGCGACGCAGGTCTATTCCAATACGTCTGTACTGGCGCCGGCTGCCGAGATTGCACAGCGCGCGCGTGAGGCCGGTGTTTATTCTCTGGTCGATGCGGCGCAGGCGGCGGGCGCCATTCCCATCAAGCTCAATCAATGGCGGCCTGATTTTGCTGTCGGAACATCGCTCAAATATCTCTGCGGCGGAACCGGCGCGGCCTGGCTTTGGGCGGACCCGCAAAACGCCGCCACGTTTCAGCCGCGCGATGTCGGCTGGTTTTCGCATGAAGATCCGTTTGAGTTCGATATCCACCATTTTGACTATGCGCCGGGCGCTGCGCGGTTCACTGGCGGCACGCCGTCCATCGCGCCCATCGCGGGCGCTTCGGCCGGACATGAAATCATCAACACGCATGGAGTTGAAGCGGTCTATGCGCACAATCAGGCGCTACTGTCGCGCTTGTTTGACGCCTTGCCGGCGAGTGCGTTGTTGTCCACCACCAAAAAAGGCGCGCGAGGCTCGGCGGCGCTGATCAAGGTGCGCGACTATGAAAAGACTGCGGCCGCGCTGGCGGCGGCGGGCGTCGCTCATGACACACGTAAAGGCGCGGTGCGCATTTCGGTGCATCTCTATAATGCTGAGGACGATATTGACGCGCTGGTGCGAGCGATCAGGCCGCATCTATAGCCGGCCGGCCTGTTCGCACCCCAATAAGGCGAGTACGGATCAAAAAATTACATCATTTCTGTTGAAATCTTTCATAAAACCCCGTCTTGGTGAAAAGTTGTCCACCAGAACCGGGGCGCCCTTATCATCATCTTCGATCGAAACAATGCTCGTAGATCATCCGGATTTGGACAATGGCGGAAGGAAGCGCGTGAAACAATTTTGCTCAAATGACGTCAGACTCGACTGCAAGCTAGTAAACAAGCCGATCAAAAAGGCGAGGCGGGGACAAACTCGCGATTGTTCCACGCTTGCGCGTGTTGGAAGCGGCCGCGACCTTCAGGCGAAATGGCGAATTTGCGGCGTGCGCCGCGGGTCAGGCGCCAGTCAAAGCTGAAGCGTCAGCGATACCGGCGCGTGATCGGATGGTCGCTCCCAGCCGCGTGCGTCTTCATGAATCTGATATGCGTCGCGTCCGCCGGACAGCGCGGCTTTTTTGAGCGCCGGGCTGACCCAGATATGATCAAGGCGGCGGCCGCGATTGGACGCCTTCCAGTCTTTCGCCCGGTAAGACCACCATGTGTAGAGCTTTTCCGGTTCGCAAATCAGCTCGCGCGCAACATCAATCCACCCATGCGCGTCGATAACTTGACGGAGCTTTTCAACTTCGATGGGCGTGTGCGAGACGACCTTCAGTAATTGTTTGTGCGACCAGACATCATGCTCGCGCGGCGCAACATTGAGGTCGCCGACCAGCACCGATTTTGAGCGCGGTCCTAACTCGCCAAACCACGTGGTCATCTCATCGAGAAAGTCGAGCTTGTGGCCGAACTTCTCGTTGACCTTGCGGTCGGGTTCATCACCGCCAGCGGGAACGTAAAAATTATGCACGCGTATGCCGCCGGGCAGGCTCGCGGCGATGTGGCGCGAGTCGCCTTTGGCGCAAAAATCATGCCGTTCGATATTTTTTAGCGGCAGCCGCGAGACGATGGCGACGCCATGATAGCCGGACTGTCCGAATACCGCTTGATGCTCGTAACCCGCATCGCGGATCGCTTTAGCCGGGAAGCTGTCATCAACGCACTTGATTTCCTGCAAGCACAAAACATCCGGCGCTTCTTCTTTCATGAACCGGGTCACAAGATCGATCCGTAGGCGGATAGAATTAATGTTCCAGCTGGTGATTTTCATGCAGCTCGCTTCACGCATAGGGGCCAGGGAGGGGCGGGTCAGGCAGGGCCGGTGGGTTAGGTTCGCCATACGGGCCGGGCCGTGGACCGTCAAGGCGAGCGAGGAAGAAGCGTCCGGTCAGGGCGGCGATTGCAGAAATCCAGCGGCGCGGCGTAGACCCTTCGGCCATGGAAGTCCTCGCCCAATTGCTCCCCGAAAGCGTCGCCCTGTGGGCGGCGGGGCTGGTGATTGTGGCCAGCTTTTTCACCGCTGCGCTGACTGCGGCCTTTGGTCTTGGCGGCGGGCTGGCGTTGCTGGCGGTCATGAGCGCGGTGTTTCCGGCCGCCGCCGTCATTCCAGTCCATGGCGCGGCCCAGGCCGGGGCGAATGCCGGGCGGCTATATCTCCAGCGCAAAGACGTGGTTTGGCGAATTGTCGCCATTTTCAGCCTTGGCGGCCTGGTCGGCGCTGGCCTTGGCGGACGGCTGGCGGTCGATGCGCCGGTCTGGCTCCTGCGCGGCGGGGTCGGAGCGTTTATTTTGTTCACCGTGTGGGGGCCGAAACCGAAAAGTTTCGCTCCGGGCGTCTGGACATTTTTCCTCACTGGCGTCGCGGCGGGCTTTCTAACGATGTTTTTTGGCGCCACCGGGCCAATCGCGGCGACCATGTTGTCGGCGACAGCGCTCGCACGGCTCAATATCGTCGCCACTCATGCGGCGGCCATGGTGATCCAGCATGTGACCAAGATCACCGCTTTTGGCCTGCTCGGCTTTGCCTACACCGAATGGGCATGGCTGATCGCGGCGATCTTGATTTCGGGCTTCGCCGGCACCTATGCGGGCACGCATTATTTGCGCGCCATGCCGGAGGCGACTTTCAGGCGCGGGTTCAAAGCGATCCTGACCGCCATAGCGATCTATTTGCTGATCGCCGCTGCAATAGGCGTCAGAACAGGTTGAATGACGAGCCGGTAATGGAAACGGGCCAGCGGCCAAACTCAAATAACCGGAATTTTGCAGCGAACGGATGGTTTTCAGCGTCAAAGTCGCTGTCCTCGGCGGCGATCAGCGCCAGCGCTGCGCCATTGGCGGCCTGCACCGCTGCGCCGACGCAAAGGGTCTTGATCTGCTCATCGTCGAGATCGCTGAGATAAGACAGCTCTTCCACCGCTTCTTTGGCAGGATCAGCCACTTTCTCGGCGATCAGCGCCATGCCGATACGAAGCGCATCCTCAGAGAGGATTTCCAGCGCGCGCCCGGTCAGTTCCGCACGAAGGGATTCCTCGGCCTCCCAGGCCTGGCTTTGCCAGTCGAGGCTTTCGGCGACGGAGGCGGCGTCTTCCCAATCCATGAGCATGGCGATCTCGGCGTCAGGAAAACCAAGGCCTGAGCAATAATCCTCTGCGGCGGCCCGTGCGCCAAGAGTGAGCTTTTCGCCGATATTGGCGAACCACGGGATCCGGTCGAGAGAGCGGGCGAATCGCGACAGTCGCGCGAGGCCCGGCAGTTCGCGTTCAAGGTCTTCCAGCTCGTTCTCGTCCATCGCTTTACGCCCACAAAATTGCGCCCTCCGTTAGGGGGCTGTTCGCCTCTCACATAGACAGCCAACGCCGGTCAAAACAGGGGGGGGCTGTGAGGCATGAATCCGATAAAAAAGGCGTCCGATCTTTTCAGGGATCGGACGCCAAGCTGCGCTGTTGCGCCTACGCCGGGAGGGGATATTCCGGCGACGCGATCGACTATCGGGCCTGCAAGCGGGGGGGCAACGCCGGCCCAACATCCTATGCCCATCGCGTACTGTTACATTAACGCATCACCAGCCAGTTTTTCAATAGGAAAGGCAGAAAAAACTTGCGTGTGACTCTGTTACAAAATGGCAAGCTGTGCGCTGGGGCGATTTCTCATTGGCGCCAACCTGAAACAGAAGGCTTTATCGGTTGAGGAAGCGACCGCCAGCGTCAGGTGTGGCGAATAGGCTCATGGCGATGCGCTCACCGGAAACGACGTCGCTTAATGTAACAACCGTAGTTCCGCCCTGCAGGTCGCGCACAATCCAACGGCGCAAAGCAAAGTCAGGTGCGTCGGCGATAATGGTCAGTTCGCCTTCGGTTTCTTCATCTGTTGATGCAAATGTGACCGCAACTGTGTCAACGCCCCGATCGACGCGAATGACTTTTGCGTCATCTCGATCAATCTTTTTGGCGAGCAGAAATTTCAGCGGCGTTTTCCCTGTAGGATAAGAGTCGGTTGTTTCGAGGTCATTATCGCGCACATAGACCAAGCCGCCATTGGCGACGATCAGCAATGGCGTTGGCGGCTCATATTCAAACCGCAAGAATCCGGGACGGCGCAAATAAAACTTGCCTTCGGATATGGCGCCCGACGGGGCTATCTGGGTGAAATCGCCCTTCAGCGTATCGACGCTTTCCAGCCAGGCGATCAGTTTTTCGCTGATGGCCTCGTCGCTTTCATTTTCCATTGCGAGAGGGCCGTCATGCGCACCATCATTCTGCACTTCGGTAGAGGGTGCAACGGCAGCATCGCTGTCCGCGGGCATGGCTGGTTGCAGAGTAATCTCTTCAACCTTGATCCCCTCCGCGGCAGTTTCCTGTTCCTGTACAGCTGCTGCGGCGCTTATCACGGGTAAAGCCGCAAGCGGCCGCGCCGCGCTCGCGCCATCGGCGCACATCAGGGAAATCGCAGATAAAAGCGCAAAACTCATCAAACCCTCCGGGGCGTTTCGTCAGGCCCTATCTAGGAAACCCCAGTGACGAAAGGAAGTCGCGAATATGGCGTCCCCATGGCCGGCGGCACACAAATATGTGACAGGTGAAAGCACGCTACTTCATCAGCGCGTATGGACCGCCGCGTTCCAGTGCGCGGTGGTAGGCGGGCCGCGCCTGGAAGCGCATCAGATAGGCGGCGATATTGGCATATGCGCCTGCGTTGCCGCGCGCGGAAAACGCCTCCACCGGAAAACTCATAATGATGTCAGCGCCGGTAATGTCGTCTCCAGCCAGCCATGGCGAACTCGCCAGCGCATTTTCAAGAAAATCATATTGCGCCTTCATGGTGTGATTGAGATACCCCTCGCGCACGGCGGCGACGAGTTTCTTGGCGATGGGGCGCGCGAAAAACGGCATCGGCGCCGTTTCCATGCGGTTGAGAAACAACGTCATCACCAGCGACGGCATGTAGCTGCCTTCGGCTGCGTGCAGCCAATAGCGATACTGATCAAAGGCAGGTGTTCCTGCGTCAGGACGCAGTTTGCCTTGCCCGTAATCGTCGAGAATATGCTCAATCATCGCGCCAGTCTCGGCAAATATTTTGCCATTGTCTTCGATCACTGGCGACTTGCCGAGCGGGTGAATCTTTTTCAGTTCTGGCGGCGCGAGATTGGATTTCTTGTCGCGCTCATAGTGCTTGATCTCATAGGGAGCGCCGAGCTCTTCCAGTAGCCAGAGGATGCGCTGCGAGCGCGAATTTTCGAGATGGTGAACAATCAGCATAAAGAGGGTTCCTAATAAAGCTTGTCGAGGGCGTCCTTGGTGAAAGTCATCAGTTCGTCATTGCGACTGTCGCGGATCTTCAACGCCCAATCCGGGTCCTGCAGCAAGGCCCGCCCGACAGCGATGAGATCAAACTCTTCGCGCTCCATGCGCGCCGTCAAATCATCAAGACTTGCTGGCGTTGACGCCTCGCCGGCATAGGCGGCGGTGAACTCGCCGGACAGGCCGACGGAGCCGACCGAAATTGACGGTTTGCCGGTAAGCTTCTTGGCCCAGCCGGCGAAGTTGAGCGCCGAGCCTTCAAAGTCGGCCTCCCAGAAGCGCCGCTGCGAGCAATGGAAAATATCGATTCCCGCATCAACCAGCGGCGTCAGCCATTGTTCCATTTCTTTTGGAGTAGCGGCGGCTTTTGCTGCGAAATCCTGTTGTTTCCATTGCGACAGGCGAATGATCAGCGGGAAGTCGGCGCCAAGCTTCGCCCGCGTGCGGCGGATGATCTCGCAGGCAAAGCGCGTGCGTCCGGTCCAGTCGCCGCCCCATTGATCGGCGCGCTGATTGCTTTGGTCCCAGAAAAAACTGTCGAGCAGGTAAGAGTGCGCGCCGTGAAATTCGATCGCGTCGAAGCGGGCCTCTTTGGCCGCTAAGGCGGCAGCGACGAATTCTGTAATCGCAGTTTCGACTTCCGCCTCGTTCATCGGCTCCCATAATTGCTTGCCCGGAACCTTGATGCCGGAGGCTGACCAGGACGGCGCATCGGGGTGCTGGGTCTTCGCCGGATTGCGATAAGGGCCTTCATGCCAGAGCTGCATCGCGATCTTGCCCCCGGCGCCGTGCACGCCCTCGACGACGCGCTTCCATCTGGCTTTCGCGTCATCGGTCACAATATTCGGCACGTTCGGCGTGCCGGTGGAGGTGATGAGATTGGTCGAGACGCCCTCGGTGACGATCAGGCCGACGCCGCCTTCGGCGCGGCGGCGGTAATAGGCGGCGACGTCATCGCCCGGAACATTGCCCGGCGAAAAACTGCGCGTCATCGGCGCCATGACGATGCGGTTGGGAAGGCTGAGGTTTTGAGATTGGAAAGGCTGGAACAGGATATCTGTACTGGCGGACATGCGCACTCCGTTGAATTCGCGAAAGCCGACCCTAGCCGCCATCCCTTAAAAACGCACGGGGTCTGCGCAGCCCGCAAAAGAATCCGCCGAGAATCGGGTTGGCCCTGACCGCCTCAAAGGTGTAGAGGCAGCCCATGAAATTTCTTGATCGCACCAAAATCTACGTCCAGAGCGGCGCCGGGGGAAATGGCTGTCTGTCATTTCGCCGCGAGAAGTTTGTCGAATTCGGCGGACCTAACGGCGGCGATGGCGGCAATGGCGGTCACGTCTGGGCCGAGGCGGTCGAGAATCTCAACACGCTGATCGACTATCGCTATCAGCAACATTTCCGCGCCGCCAATGGCAGGCCGGGCGAAGGTTCAAACTGTACCGGCGCCTCCGGCGAGGATCTTGTCATTAAGGTGCCGGTCGGCACGCAGATTTTTGAAGAAGACGAAGAAACGCTGATTGCCGATTTGGATCACGCCGGCGAGCGCGTCTTGCTCGCCAAGGGCGGCAATGGCGGCTTCGGAAATGCGCGCTTCAAGTCTGCCACAAACCGTGCGCCGCGCCACGCCAATCCGGGCCAACCGATTGAAAAGCGCACCATCTGGCTGCGCTTGAAACTGATCGCCGATATCGGTCTCGTTGGATTGCCGAATGCTGGAAAGTCGACATTTCTGGCGGCGGTTTCGGCGGCAAAACCGAAGATCGCCGATTATCCCTTCACTACTTTGCACCCCAATCTCGGCGTGGTGCGGGTCGGCGAGGGGCAAAGTTTCGTGCTCGCCGATATTCCCGGACTGATCGAAGGCGCTCATGAAGGCGCCGGGATCGGCGACCGTTTCCTCGGTCACGTGGAGCGCTGCGCCGCACTGCTGCATCTGGTGGACGGCACGCAAGAAGATGTGGCTGGCGCCTACACAACGGTTAAAAATGAGCTCGAACTCTATGGCGGCGAGCTGGCTGGAAAAATCGAACTGGTGGCGCTGAATAAAATTGACGCGCTGACGCCGGAGGAAATCACCGAACGCCGTGCGGCGCTGGCGGAAGCCTGCGGTCAGGAAGTCCACGCGATTTCAGGCGCAACAGGCGCCGAATTACCGCCGCTTTTGTATACGCTGATGACGTTGGCCTCTACGTCACGCGCCGCTTCCGTCAAACCGGAACCCGTCATTGCGGATGATGATGTTCCCACCAATGATAGCGGTGAGTGGACCCCGTAACGCGGCTTTGATGGGTCAGATCTGGTGTCCCCGGTTGGATTCCACCCTTCAGACGTTTAAGTAAGGCGCGCCGCAACCCGGATAGTTCCCTTGCCGACCTCGCCATTACTAGAGCGCCGCCGCATTGGGCTTTTGGGCGGATCGTTTAACCCGCCGCATCAGGGTCATCGCGAAATATCGCTGAAGGCGCTGGAGCGGCTCGGCCTCGACGCGGTCTGGTGGCTGGTGACACCGGGCAACCCGCTTAAAGATCCGGCCGATTACGCCAACTATGATGACCGATTGCGGCTCGCCCGCGCCGTCGCCAATCATCCGGACATTGTGGTCAGCGATTTTGAGCGTCGCCGCAATTTGAAATATACGCGCGACACGCTGGACGCCTTGCAAGCGCTTAATCCGCATACAGCGTTTGTCTGGCTGATGGGCGCAGACGGGTTGGAGAATTTCCACCGCTGGAAAGACTGGCGACACATCGTACAAGCGGTGCCCATTGCCGTGTTCAATCGCCCCGGCCATGGCGACCAAGCGTTAGCGAGCGAAGCCGTGAAAGCGCTTTCAACATTTCGCATCGATCCAGAACGCGCCATGACGCTGGCAAAGAAAGAACCGCCAGCCTGGGTGTTTTTCTCCGACACGCAAAACCCCATTTCATCCACTGTTATCAGGAGCCGAAAAATCCCTTATTCCAACACTGCCGACGCTGCTGACGAATTAATCGCCCCTTGCGGCCCGCTTGCCTTTTTTCTCGATCTGCATCCTGACCTCGGCGACTTTCGCGCCGACGCGATCAAGGCGCTGTCGCAGCGCCCGCGCGCTATTTCGCCGAAATATTTCTATGATGAAACCGGCTCAAAGCTGTTCGATCAGATTACCGAGCTTGATGAGTATTACCCAACGCGCACGGAAAAACGGGTCTTTCTCGACAACGCCGAAGAGATCACAGACTCGATTGGCGGCGGCGCAGCGATCTTTGAGTATGGGTCTGGCTCCAGCGAAAAAGTCGAATGGCTGGTTGGCGGGCTTAAGGATCCGGCAGCCTATGTCGCCATGGACATCTCTCGCGATCACTTGCTGGAAAGCTCGTCCGCCATGGCGCAAGTGTTGCCAATTCCGGTTGCAGCGGTGTGCGCAGATTTTTATGCGCCAATTGAGATACCAAAAAATGTATTGCCAACGCCGGATCACTGGCTCGGCTATTTTCCAGGATCAACGCTTGGGAATATGACTCCGGAAGACGCTGTTGGGTTTTTATTGCGCGCTTCCACGACCTTGGGTGAAAACGCTCAATTTCTGCTCGGAATTGATCTCGAAAAAGATAAAGCCGTACTTGAGGCCGCCTATGACGATGCAAAGGGAGTGACGGCTTCATTCAATATGAACCTGCTTGCACGCATGAAAACCGAACTCGGCGCGAAACTGACCATTGACGATTTTGAACATTATGCGTTCTACAATGAAGAAATTGGCCGCATCGAAATGCATCTGCGCGCACTACGTCGGACGGTCATCGCTATCGACGGGCAGAAATTTGAATTCGAGACTGGCGAAACCCTGCACAGCGAGAATTCTCACAAATTCACCATGAAAAAAATTGAAGCGCTCGTTAACCAAACGCCCTGGCGGCTTGAGAAAAGCTGGACTGACGCCAACGGCTGGTTCGCGGCGTGCCTTTTGAGCAACAGATAATTGTCCCACCGTGGTTGGAGCTGTGGCCGTTCCATCTTATATCTTGGGAGCGGGGACGTTCCCGCGCAGCGCATGGAGAAAAACGCTGAACGCACAGCATCGCGCCGCGGCCGCCGGTAAGGCCGCATTGGATCTCGTCGCAGGCGGCGCCTCGATGAACGATCAACGTCTGGAAAGCCAGGAGCGTGAAGAAGCTTTCGCACGTCTCTCGCAGGAAGAACGCAGCCAGACCATTCTTTCCCTCATTCTCAGTGAACTGGACGACGATAAGGCGGAAAACATCGTCACGATTTCGCTCGTCGGGAAATCCGACATTGCTGACGCCATGGTGGTCGCGTCCGGCCGATCGCAGCGTCATGTCGGCGCTATGGCTGATCAGGTGATGCGCCGGTTGAAAGCCGCTGGCTTTACGCGTGCACGGATCGAGGGCGCGGGCGCCTGTGACTGGGTGTTGATCGACGCAGAGGATGTGATCGTGCATTTGTTCCGCCCCGAGGTGCGCGACTTTTACAATATCGAGCGCGTGTGGTCTGAGGCTGCGCACGCACCGGCAAAATCCGACGCCTGATCGTTGATAAAGGATTGCGCGCATGCGGATCCTGATCGCCGCCATTGGTAAAAAACGCAGGGGCCCTGAAGCAGCGCTGGTAGATGATTATATCGACCGCGCACGCGGTTTTGGTCGCCGCATCGGTTTTTCCGACGTGACTCTCCATGAACTCGATGCGCCGAAAGCGCTTTCGGGTGACGCCTTAAAAAAGCGTGAGGGAGAAATGCTGCTCAGCGCTATCCCCGACGGGGCGCAGATATTCGCCCTGGATGAGAGTGGGGAAAACTTGTCCAGCGAGAAGCTGGCGAGCTTGTTAGGCCGGATGCGCGATGATGGCGCCGGCGCGGCGGCTTTCGTTATTGGCGGCGCAGACGGTCACGGTGAAGATGTGCGCTCGAATGCGACGCGCCTTATATCATTTGGCGCAGCGACTTGGCCGCACCTGCTTGTCAGGGCGATGCTGGCGGAGCAACTATATAGAACCATGACTATCCTTTCCGGCCATCCCTATCACCGCTCATGAAGCTGCGCCTGCTTATTGTGATGCTCGCCGGTTTTGCGCTGCATTCTGCGCATGCGCAGGTGAACCCGGGCGAGTTAAAGGC
Organism: Hyphococcus sp.; assembly: GCA_021604585.1. Classification (GTDB taxonomy): domain Bacteria; phylum Pseudomonadota; class Alphaproteobacteria; order Caulobacterales; family Parvularculaceae; genus Hyphococcus. The sequence continues at coordinate 13,480 of BQJG01000034.1, read as the reverse complement.
TGTTGAACAGCAGCTGAAGGAACGGGCCGAAGAAGAAAAGCGGTTGAAGCGCGAAGCTGCCGCCAAGCACAAAGAAGTGGCGGCGCTGCGCAATTCCATGATCGAGACCGCCAATTCGATTCAGGAATCTGAACGCAAGATCGCCAATCTCGAAGATTCGATCTCCACCCTGGAGGCCGAAAAAACAGAAGCCGAAGCGGCGTTACGGCGTGAAAGCGTCAATCTTTCCGATGTGCTGGCGGCGCTGCAGTCGCTGGAATTGTCACGCCCGCCTGCTCTTTTGGTTTCGCCCGAAGACGCCAATAAAGCTGCGCGGGCAGCGATGTTGTTATCTGATGCAGCGCCAGCGGTGGAGGCGCGTGCGGCGCGATTGCGGGCGGCGGTCGAACGGCTCGCAGCCTTGGCGGCAGAGCTGGAACGCGACCGCGCAAGTTTTGAACAGGAAAACGAACAGCTCGCCGCGCGCCGCGACATTCTCGCTGATTTGGTTGCGAAGAAAGAAAAGGAACGTGACGTTGCGGAAGCACTTGCTGCGTCGGCCCAGCGGGAAACGGCGCGCATTGCGGCGCAGGCTTCGACCTTGCGTGAAGTCATCGAACGATTGTCCCGGCTTGCGCACGCCATCACCCCGCGTCTGAAACCTCCGGCGCCGAAACGCAACGTCCCCTCAACCAGCACAACCCCTAATTTGCCGAGCATCAAAGAAACCGCGCCAGAGCCGGTTGTTACCGCGAAAGCATTTGGCGATGCGAAGGGCGCTTTGCGCGCGCCCGTGGCGGGCCGCCTTACCGGAGATTATGGTAAACCCCGATCGGAGGGCGGCGTTTTTGAAGGATTGCGATTTTCCGTGCGCGATCAAGCCATTGTGACCGCCCCGTTTGAAGGACGAGTGGCGTTCGCGCAGGAATATCCGCCCGGCACCAATATGATCGTTCTGGACGTCGGCGAGGGCTACCATATACTGTTGATTGGCGTCGGCCGCATATTGGTGCAGGAACATCAGCGCATTACCGCTGGCGAGCCTGTGGCGGAAATGGCCGACGGGGGCGCGTCGTTGGATCTCGAGATCCGAAAAAATGGAGAGCCTGTTAACCCGGCGTTGTGGCTCTCGCGCAAAACTATGGAAAGCCTGTTTTAAAACAGGCTCGCAGCAAGGTGTAGTTAAGAATGGTCAAAAGCCCTAAATCCGCCCCCCGTTCCTCCTGTTCTCGCATTGGCGCCGAGGCCGGTGGCAAACGTTATTCCGGCGGCGCGCTCATTGCCGCCGCTTGCGGCGGCGCGCTTGTGTTTGGCGCTCTATCCAGCGCGGTGTTTGCCCGCGCCTCGATATCGGCGGACACCTTCCGCCAGCTCGATTTGTTCGGTGAAGTGTTTGAGCAGGTGCACGAGAATTATGTTTCCGATCCGGTCGACGGCGATCTGATCAAAGGCGCCATTGACGGCATGCTCGATACGCTCGATCCGCATTCAAATTACCTCACCGCTGAAGACTATCAGACCATGCAGGAGCAAACCCGCGGCTCATTCGCGGGTCTCGGCATTCAGGTGCAGATGGACAATGAAGGCCCGGATAAAGGTTTCGTGAAAATCGTTGCGCCTATCGATGATACTCCGGCGGCGCGCGCGGGCATGCAAACCAACGATCTGATTGTCGAGATTGACGGTGAAGAAGTTCAGGGCATGTCGCTTGATGAGGCTGTCTCGAAAATGAAAGGCGAGCGCGGCACCAAGATCAATATCTCGGTTGTTCGTGATCGCACGACGGAGCCGTTCGATCTGACATTGGTGCGCGATATTGTAACGGTTCAGTCCGTGACATCGCGCGTCGAGGGCAATTTCGGATATGTGCGGATCTCGAATTTCAGTGAGCAGACCGAAGAGGGTCTGTTGAAGGCGTTAAAGTCATTTGAAAAGGATATTCCAGGCGGCGCAAAAGGTCTGGTGCTGGATTTACGCTCCAATCCCGGCGGCTTGCTTGATCAGGCTGTCTCAGTTTCCGACACGTTTTTGAGCGGCGGTGAAATTGTTTCGACGCGCGGCCGCCGTCCGCGCGATTCCCTGCGCGAAATGGGCACGCCTGGCGACAAGTTGAACGGCAAGCCGATTGTGGTGCTGATCAATGGCGGTTCGGCTTCAGCATCAGAGATCGTTGCTGGCGCTTTGCAGGACCGCAATCGTGCGCTTTTGCTCGGTACAAAATCCTTTGGCAAAGGCTCGGTTCAGACCGTAATCCCGCTGCAGAACGGTTTACAGGGCGCGCTGCGACTGACTACGCAGCGTTATTATACTCCGTCCGGCCGCTCCATTCAGGCTCATGGCATCGATCCTGATATCGCCATGCCCGTGATTTACCCGGGCCAGGATGAGCTGCGCGAACGTCCCGGCGAGAAAGACTTGCCCAATGCGCTGGATGTGGTTGAGGACGAAGAAGAAGTCGCGGAAGAGAAGGTTGCTGAAGACGGCAAAGAGCCGAAGGCTGAGCCGTTCCTCTGCTCTTTCAAGGAAGACGGCACGACGCCGGTTGATTGCCAGCTCAACCGCGCACTGGAGATTCTAGCGGACGCAACCGCCTATAATCAGGCGCTGGCTGACGCTGGCGCCGCGCGCGTCGAGTAGGATCGGCTTCAAATTCATTAAAACGGGGCCCTTAAGCGGCCCCGTTTTCGTTTGGTTAACCCTATTTTCTCTAGGTTGTGTCGAAAAGCGCGCCACCTCATTCATGGGGCGGCGGATAAAATTTCGTAACCCCCAGGCGAACCGGAAATGCACCGCCGCAAAAGATTGAAAACGCCCGTCCTTTCACGCCTTACGTTGGCGTGGTGCGGCGCTTCTTTGACATTTGCAGTTTTGTGCGGCGGCCTCTTTTATGCTTCCAGTCATGGCGATGGCGTGGGGCGAATTGCACTTCCCATTGATCGCATCGAAATGTTTGCTCGCAACAACGCCTCTGAAGCGGGTGAAGAGCGCATCGCTGCGCCAGCGTTGCGCGACAGCCAAACCGACAATACGGCGCACGCCGATATTCGTGACGCCGTTGGCGATGAGGAAGACGACGGATTGGTGCTGATCTATCCCGGCGAAGACGATCTGTTTGCCGAGAATGAAGACGATCTGCTTTACGACGATGTTGAGCCGTATTCCGTGGACGATGTAGTGATTACGATTGCTGGCGGAAATAAGCGTGCGACCGCTGTGTCGGCGGCGGCTTTGACGCCGGTTATTCGCCCTGTGGCCGATGCTGATGAGGCGCTGTTGCGCAGCACTGCGCTCGGCAAGGTGCCGCGCATCTCACCTGACGGGCGCAAGGCGGTCAGCTATTATCGTAGTTCGTTTGAAGGCGGTGGCGCAAAACCGCGCGTTGCGATCGTGGTTGGCGGGCTTGGGTTGAATTCCGCCGTAACGGAACGCGCTATCGATGATTTGCCGCCGGAAATATCACTCTCTTTTGCGCCTTACGCCAAAAATCTCGACTTCTGGACTCGCAAAGCCCGGCAGGCGGGCCATGAGGTCCTGATCGAGCTGCCCATGGAAGGGTATGGAGCCAGCACGCAGGCGCTTGGCGCTGCGGGACTGTTATCGACACGCACGCCGGAAGAAAATTTGCAACGCCTTGACTGGCTAATGGCGCGTTTCGGCGCTTACTTCGCCGCGACCAATTATATGGGCGCCAAATTCTCCGCCGATGAGGCGTCGATTGCGCCGATCCTCGCAAAGCTGAAGGAATCCGGTGTTGGTTACATTGACGATACGGGCGCGGCGGCGCGCGTCGCTGGCTCCCTGCCTATGGCGACGGTATCGCGGATGATCCCGGCGGCCCCCGATGATCAGGATTTGCGCGCGGTTAAGCGGGAACTCTCCGTGCTGGAAAAGATCGCGGAACGCGACGGCTTCGCCCTCGGTAAAACTTACGCCTACGCCGCCACTATCGATGAAATTGCGCGCTGGTCGAAAACACTTGAGGAAAAAGGTTTTGTCGCCGCGCCCGCCTCGGCGCTCTTGCGAAGTGCGACGGCAAGTCGTTAAAGGGGCGCCCTTTTCAAGCCTCCCCTTAGCTGGAGACAACGCGCTGCCATGGGCCAAAAAGATCTCTATAAAAGCTATCGCCCGAATGTCGGCATTGTCCTGTTTCACCGGGACGGGCGCGTCTGGTATGGGCGCCGGTGCGGTGATTTCTCCGGTCTCGGCGAAGCGAAAAACGCTTATCGCTGGCAAATGCCGCAAGGCGGCGTTGATGCGGATGAGGATATCGCGGAAGCGGCGTTTCGTGAATTGAAAGAGGAAACCGGCATTGTCTCGGCGCGGCTCCTATGCGTGACGCCTGGTTGGCTCGCCTATAATTTTCCCGCAGATTACAAAAAGAAAAACTGGAAGGGCCAACGCCAGAAATGGGCGGCGATGCTGTTCGAGGGCGATGAGCGTGAGATTGATCTTGAAGCGGACGATAATCAGGAATTCGATGATTGGCGCTGGGGCGAGCTTGAAGAGGCGCCGTCGCTGATCGTGCCGTTCAAACGCCATGTCTATGAAGGCATCGTTGCGGGATTTGCGCCATTGCGTGATTTTATCCGTACACGGAAACAATAAAGGCGCAGCCAGGCGACGGCCTGGCCGCGCCGATGTCTGTTTAGGCTTCGATATTGACGGATTCGACTTCGCCTTTGCGGATGAAGCATTCGCCAGTGTTGCTGGCGCCGTCGGAATATTTCACCTGAACCGTCAGGCGCTTGACGGCGCGGTCGCGCATTTTTTTCAAAGTGACGTTCGCATCGTCCAGCGAGCGTCCGGACTCTGAGGCGATGGCTGACGCGCAAAGCGCCGTTTCTTCGCTGTAACGTTCTGAGGCGAAGGCGGACGCGCTGAGCAGGATGCCAGCGATGGCCAGTGTGGAAATGATGGTTTTCATGGGTTTCTCCGTAAGGCCCGGTAAAGTTGAATTGACCGGCCGGCGCGCGGGCGACGCCCGGCCGTTCTGGTTGCCATCAAGAACCTTAAAAGCGGCATCCCTCGCACCAGCGCCGGACAGGGAGGTGCGCCGGCGCGGGCGCAAGGGGTTGCCCCGAAGTTGATCCATGAGTTCGCAGTCGCCTTTTTCGGCGGCATCGTGCAAAATGAACCGAGCCGCCTGGGATGGGGCGAGTGGCAAAAATCTGAGCTGCATGGCTCGCACTCCGGTAGGGTCTTGATTTTTGTACGGTACGGTACAAAAAACAGGGCGGTCAATAGTTTTATACAGCATGGTACAAAACGAAAAAAAGAAGCCTGGGCGCCCGCGCGCCTATGATCCGCAGCAGGCGCTGGACGCCGCGCTGGATGTTTTCTGGCGCACGGGCTTCGCCGCGACCTCGCTGGACGACCTTTCGCAGGCGACTGGCATGAACCGGCCAAGCATCTATGCGGCTTTTGGCGACAAGCATGCGCTCTACCTGCAGGCCATGAAGCACTATCATGACAAGACCCGCATTCTGGTCGAGGCGGCCTTCAACAACACCCAGCCGGTCCGTGTCTGCATGTGCGAGGCGTATAAGCGCGCGCTCGACATGTATTACGCCAACATGAAAACGCCGCTGGGCTGTTTCATGATGTGCACGGTGGTTCCGGATGTTACCGCCGATGTTGAATTGCGCGACCTGTTGATGTCCGGATTGCAGCTTTACGACGACGGCTGGCGCAGCCGGATTGAGCGTGCGCAGAAGGAGGGCGAAATCAGCATGCGCATGAGCGCGGACAGCCTGGCGAAAATTGCATCGGGCGCGCTCTACTATATGGCCATCCGTTCGCGTGCGGGTGAGCCGCGCGAAACGCTTGAAACGCTGGCGAACGATACGATCGAGCTGATCTGCCGCGCATGAGAGACTTCGATATTGAGGAGCGCCTGCTCTATCGCGACGGACTGATGCTGGTGATCGACAAGCCATCAGGCATTCCCGTTCACGGTGGCCCGGGCGGGGGCGACAACCTTGAAAACTATTTCGACGCGTTGCGTTTTGGCTTGCCGCGCCCACCGTCGCTCGCCCATCGGCTTGATCGCGATACGTCGGGTTGCTTGGCCCTTGGGCGTCACCCGAAAGCCTTGCGCAAACTCGGCAAGCTGTTCTCCGAAGGCAAAGTGGAAAAGACCTACTGGGCGGTCACCAATGGCGTTCCGAAAAAGCTGTCGGGAACGATTGATGCGCCGCTGAAAAAGGAAACACGCGGTTCGGGCTGGCGGGTTGTGGTTGCGCAAGCCAATGACGCGAGCGGCCAGCGCGCCGTCACCACCTATCGCGTCGTCGCGCAAAAGGATGGGCTGTGTTTTATCGAAGCGAAACCGAAAACCGGCCGCACGCACCAGATCCGCGTGCATCTCGCCTCGATAGGCGCGCCGCTGGTGGGCGAACCTCAATATGGCGCGTTGTCGCCGGAAAACCGCGCCCAGCCGATGATGCTGCATGCGCGCCGGCTCGTCATTCCAATCTCGACGAATAAGCCGCCCGTCGCCGTCGAGGCCGCGCCGCCACAGGCGATGCAAGCGCTGCTTGCGCGGCTTGGTTTTCCCGTCTGAAACCCAATTGATTGACGCCTCCATAATTCAATAGTTTCCCTTCGCCGCGGTTCTTGCGAACCCGAACGTATAAAGTGGAGAGGCGCGCGAGATGCGAAACATCCTCATCTAGTAGTAATACGTGGACGCTTCGCATCTCACGCGCGGCTTTAACAGCGCCGCCAATCGATCGCGTCCGGCGCATGGCTTCCCGCAGCAAGAGGTCTGGGAAGACCACGCCTTTCCCCGAAGGCTCGACTGAAGCAGCCGGCCGGGTCTAAGCCGCCGGTCCGTCTCCGGCCCGCGCGAAAACACGCGTTTGAGTTAGCCGGAGCAGGCGGCCGCCCGCACGCCGCGACCGGACCCGCTAAGAAACGGTGAGCTCAACGCCTCTCCGTGATCCGGTTACGGAAGATCATAGGCGCGTCCCGGTTTTGGTGGACAACTATTCACCAACACGGGGTTTTATGAAAGAATTCAACAAAAATGATGTAAAATGCTGCACTGTCACTCGCCTTATACGTGTACGGATTAAGCCGTTAAAATGCGAAGCGCAACCTTCACCTCCCCCGCAAACGGGGGGGGAGAAGGCGTTGCGCAGCTTTTAATGCTCTCCCGACGTCATCCCGGACCTGATCCGGGATCCACTCATATGCGTGGTGCTTGCCTGTGGATTGCGGGGCGGAGCCCGCAATGACGCTAAACTTGAAGTGGTGCGTTCTTTGTAAGGATCCTGCCTTCGCGGGGGGCTGGCTATTCAAACTAACCCAACATCGCTTCCGCCACGTTCACCGCTTGCCGCTCGCGGTCTTCCCAATCGCTGCCGCTGATGATTGTGTAGGTTGCGCCGAACCTATCGAGCCGGGCTTTCGCCGCGTCGAAAAACCATTGCCGCACCTCGTCGCGTCCCGCATAGCGCACACCATCATCCGTCCACGGCGTTTCCGGCGTCAGCAGCAAATAGTGATCGGCGAGCGAAGCCTTCGCCTGCGCTTCGATCCGCGCGACCGGGGCGCCAAGCAAATGCTCCGCCCAGACGGCGGTCATCAACGCGTCCGTGTCTTCGATTAACAGCGGCCCGGCGAGGGGAGCGAGTGCTTCGCGCATGGCCGCATGGGTCTCAGTGATAGCGAGCAAGTCCTGCTCGCGCCAGCCTTTGCCCTGTTTGAACCGGCTCTGCATGAATTTTTCATCATAGGTGCGGCCATATTCCAGCACGAGCTCCGTGTCGAACCGCTTGGCAAGGCGTTCCGCAAGCGTGGTTTTGCCGATGCTTTCCGGCCCGAGCAGGGTGAGGCGTTTTTGAAAGTGAGAACGCGCCGGGGCGGCAATGTGACGCCAATGGGCCGCTGGATTGTCACGAATTTCAGTTGCACTAATCGCGCAGTCAGCTTGTTGCCGGTCGATAATATGCGCTTTGGCGCCCAGCTCCTCGGCGAGGCGGTGACCGTAATCTTCACCGGCGAACACGATATCGATTGGTTCGGGGTGTATATCGCGAATGGCGGCACGCCAAATCCGCCAAAAGTCCGGGTGATCATCTGGTGTTTGCGGCATGTGGCGGTGGAGATGCAAAACGTGCGCGCCCGGAACCGCTTCGCGCATCCATTTGAATCGGAGTGCTCCGGACATTGGCTCATCTGGAGTTGAACAAACCAGCACAGTCAACTCTTGGACCATGAGTTGAGCAGCATTGCAGATTTCAAGGTGACCAAGATGGGGCGGCATGAATTTGCCGAGGAAGAATCCGCGCGACTTCATGCTTCAACGCCCGCGCCGCGTTTCCATGCTTTGCGCCATTCAAAAAACCCAAGCGTTGCGATCGCCAGGAAGACCGCATAAAGCGCAGCCGTCGGCTGCAGATCCTTGGCCCAGTAAAGGCCGATGGCGAGCAGGTCGACAACGACCCAGACGATCCAGTTTTCAAGGATGCGCCGCGCGAGCATGATCTGCGCGCAAACGCTCAACACGGCGATGGACGCGTCCCAGAACGGAAAGCTGGCGTCGGTGAAATGCGCCATGGCGCCGCCAAGCACGGTGATGCCCGCCGCCGCAGACGCTGCGTAAATGAGCCCCGCTTTCTTGCTCAGGCGCTCGACGATGACGAGGCCCGCTGCGTCACGCCGCCCCAGCCAGTGCGCCCAGCCGTAAATCTGCACCACAAAGAAAAACCCTTGCAGCAAAACGTCGGAATAAAGTTTGGCGCCGAAAAAGATCCACGCGTAAAGCGTGACCATGGCGATGCCGAACGGGTAATTCCAGATGGAGCGGCGAACCAAGAGCGTGATGTTTGCGATGCCGAGCACCACGGCGATCATTTCAATCGGGCGCTCGCCGATCATGGCGTGTAGAAAGTCGAAGGCGCTTTCCACTGGCGCGCCTTAAACGGTCGGTTCGCGCGGAATGAAAAAGTGCAGGACGACATAGGCGCCGCCGATGACGCCCGGCAGGAAGGCGAACGCCCAAAATGGAATGCCGATCCAGCGGCTCTCCGCATAAAAGCCGATCAGCGCGAGCCCGAACGCCAACGCCAGCAACAACACCCCGCGGCGCAGATCACGATTTTCGCCTACGGAATCGTGGGTGATCGCGGCGATCAGTTTCGGATCCGCTTCGCCGGTTTTTTCAACGCTGGTCTTGATCGCCTCATAGATGACGCGGCGATTGCGGTGGTGAAAATAAAACGGCGTGCCGATGATCAGAACGATGCTCGCAAAAACGATCAGGGGAACAAGGATCGCGACTTCCATGGGGCCTCTTTATTCTGCGGCTTTGACGAGCATCGGCCCGCGCAGGGCTTCAGCGATGCGGCCGGCGAGTTTGCGGGCGACGTCGGCCTTGTCCATTTCCGGCCAGGTTTCATCGCCCTTGTCGGTGATCAGGATGACAGAGTTGCGGCTGCCGCCCATGGCGCAATGCGCGCCCGGCGAAACGTCATTGGCGACGATCCAGTCGCAGCCCTTGCGGTTGCGCTTGGCTTCGGCGTGGCCGAGCACATCGTTGGTTTCCGCCGCAAACCCAACCACGAGGCGCGGGCGGCCTTCCTTCATTTGCGAAATGGTTTTCAAAATATCCGGGTTTTCCGTGAGCGGAAGGTCGGTCAGCCCGCCGCGCTCTTTCTTGATCTTCTGCGTGGTTTCAATCGCCGGGCGATAGTCTGCGACGGCGGCGCAACAGACCGCGCAGTCGAGCGGAAAGGCGTTCTGGCTTGCTTCCATCATCTCGCGCGCTGTCTGCACGCGAACTATATTCAAGCCGGCGGGAACCGGTTCGGAAGTCGGGCCGGTGACCAGCGTAACGTCTGCGCCAAGACTTCTGAGCGCCGCGGCGATGGCGTAGCCCTGTTTGCCAGAGGAGCGATTGGCGATGAAGCGAACCGGGTCGATGGGTTCGACCGTAGGGCCCGCCGTCACCAGAATGCGCCGCCCGGCGAGCGGTCCGGCTGTGTCTTTGAGGAAATAAGCCTCGATCTCATTGGCCATGGCGACAGGCTCGGCCATGCGGCCCGGCCCGTATTCGCCGCAGGCCATTTCGCCCTTGTCCGGCCCGACGATCATCGCGCCATCGTTTTTCAGCGTTTCAAGATTGCGCCCAGTCGCTGCATGCTCCCACATGCGAACATTCATGGCGGGCGCGAACATAACCGGCTTATCGGTGGCGAGCAGCGTAGTGGAGGCGAGGTCATTGGCGAGGCCGTTCGCGGCTTTGGCCATCAGATCGGCAGTCGCCGGCGCGACGACCAGCAAATCCGCCGAGCGCGACAGTTCAATATGGCCCATCTCCGCTTCGTCGGTGAGGTCGAACAGATCGGTGAAACATTTTTCACCGGTCAGCGAAGCGACGGACAAGGGCGTGATGAATTCGGCCCCGGCGCGGGTCAGGATCGCGCGGGATTTGATCCCGCGGCGCGCGAGCTCGCGGATCAGCTCGAGGCTTTTATAGGCGGCGATGCCGCCGCCGATGATCAGAAGAATGCGTTTGGGTTCACTTGCCATATGCCGCTAGTAGATAATGGTTTGCGGGCCGGAAGTCACGCACCCAAAGGATGGGCGGAATGAAGAAAGGCTTTGTTTTCGCGGCGTTAGGTCTGGCCGCCGCCATGGTGATCGTGCATGTCGTCATCGGCGGCAGGCTGATTGCGCGGCCTTTGCTGGAGAGCGGCCTGGCGCCGCTGCCGCGCTTGACGCTGTATTTGTGCTGGCACGGGATCACCATCGTGCTGGCGGGGATGGCGCTTGGATTCGCCGACGGCGCGTTTTGGCGCAAACGCAAGGACGCTGTGATTGTCTCGACGGCGTTTGCTTTTGCGTTCTTTGTTTTGGGGTGGGTTTATATCGCCGTCTTCGCTCTCTCGCCGCTGGCCCTGCCGCAATGGATCGCCTTTGGTCCCATGGCGCTATGCGGCTGGCTCGGCGTGCGGAAAAGTGATTAGGCGACCTGCTCGATCCGCGCGCCCTCGCAAAGCGGGTATTCGGCAAGGAACAGCGCCAGCGCCGATTTCATGTCCTGATAGGACGCGCCGTAACAGAACAAGGCCGTTTCGCGATCGCCTTCCCAATAGCCGCGAAAGGCGCCTTTGCCGGCGAGCAGCCGGTCGAACTCATCGATCACATGATTGACGTCGCAATCTCGGTAAACTTCGTCGGCGAGATCGGTTCCATTGAGATAAACGGCAATACCTTCCGTGACGCCGAACGGAATCTGAATGCCGGTCGATTCAACAATCAGACGCGAGCCCTTCGGCGCGCCAAGCTCGTTGAGGCGCTTGATGATGACGGCGAGCGTTTCTTCACGCGCGTCGTGAACGCAGATTTCAAGATCGCAAAACTCAATGCCGCAGGGCTGATCGGTCATCTGCGTTCCGCCGCCGGTCACCTCGCCGAGATCGGCGGACTTTAAGGTTTCCGTCAGCGGGTCTTCGTAATAATCGCCGCGATCAATCGGTTGAACTTTAGCGTTCAGGCGCGCCGTAACATATTCGCCAACTGGGGCGGTTTCCTGTTTTTTCGCGCCGCCAAACCTGATTCCAAACATGGGCTCGCCTCCCGTCTTGCGGAATCAAGCTTCGTTCAGACACGCGAAAAATCGATGAGCGCGATAGTTAAAGTTTTACCGAAAATACAGCGCGGCGGCGAGAATGAGCGCGGCGCCGGCGACGGCCCATAGCGCGAATTGGCCGTAATTGGCGGGGTTTTTCCCATTTTGTGCAGGCGCTTCCTGCGCGGCGAATTTCTCCGCCGCCTTGCCCATGCTCTCCACATAGGCGGGCAGTTTCGGCGCGATTTCGAGCGCTTTGATCGCGGCGGTCTTCAGTTTTTCAGCCTGCGCTTTCGGGCCAATGGCGCCGTTCACATAATCGCGCACCACGGGCGTCGCCGCCGCCCACATGTCGATTTCCGGATCGAGCAGGCGCGCAACGCCTTCGACCGTCACCATCGTGCGTTGAAGCAGCACAAGTTCGGGGCGGAGGTGCATGTCGAACAGCGCAGTCACGTCAAACAGTTGCTGCAAGACGCGTGACATATCGACCTGCGCAGCGTTGCGCCCCTGCAAGGGCTCGCCAACCGCGCGCAGCGCCTGCGCGAACGCATCCATGGAATGTCCGGCGGGCACATAACCGGCGGCGAAATGAACTTCGGCGGTGCGCTGATAATTGCGGGTGATGAAGCCGTAAATGATTTCCGCGAAGGTCCGCCGCACCTCTTCGTCGAGGCGGCCCATAATGCCGAAATCGATCAGCGCGAGGCGGCCCTTTTCATCGATGATCATGTTCCCCTGATGCATGTCGGCATGGAAAAACCCGGTCTGCAGCGCCTGTTTCAGAAAAACATGGATCACCAGATTGGCGAGCGCCTTGCGGTCGATCCCGCGCGCGTCGAGCGCCTTGAGGTCGCCCAAAGGCGTGCCGTCGACCCATTCGATGGTGAGGACGCGCTTGGCGGTCAGCGGCCAGACCACTTCGGGAACCCGCACGCCCGGTTCGGATTTCAAGTTTTCGGCAAGCTCCGACGCGGCGCCGGCTTCCATCCTGAGATCAAGCTCAATGGCGGCGACGGCTTTCAGGGTCTCGATGAACTTCGCCGGCTCCATGCGCCTCGCGGTGGCGGACAGCGCCTCCATATGGCGCGCGGCGCGGGCGAAAGCGCGGAACTCTTCGCCGGCTTTCTGCTCGATCCGTGGGCGGAGGATTTTCACGGCGACCTTGCATCCGTCTTTCAGGCTCGCCTTGTGCGCCTGCGCGATCGACGCCGCCGCAATCGGCGCGGAGAAATCGTCATAAAGCGCGTCCACAGGTTTGCCGAAGGCGGTCTCGATCTCCTTGCGGGCTTCGCGCTCAGGGAAGGGCGGCATCTTGTCCTGCAAGCGGCCGAGGTCGGCAGCGAGGTCAAAACCGATGATGTCAGGCCGCGTCGCCATGAACTGACCGAGCTTTACGTAAGCCGGGCCCAGCCGTTCAAACGCATGGGCCAGCCGCTCGCCGGGGCGCTCGCCTTTTCCCTTGGCGCCAATCCGCGTCAGCGCGCCGAACAGTTTCAGCGGCGCCGGGGCGAGATGAGCGTATTCGCGCGGGATCAGCGCGTCGCGGCGGGCGAGCGTCCATCCGGCGCGGATTAAGCGTGCGTAATCGGCGAGGGCAGAAAACATATGCGCTAAATCCGCCAGCCGGAATGGATCGCGGCGATTCCTGCGGAAAGGTTTTCATATTTCACCCGCGCAAAGCCGCACCTTTTAATGCGCGTTGCGAAACCTTCCTGACCCGGAAATTTGCGAATCGATTCAACGAGATACTGATAGGACTCGCGGTCTTTGGCGACGATCTCGCCGAGCTTCGGGATGACGTTGAAGGAATAGGCGTCATAGATTTTCTGCAGGCCCTCGGTGATCGGGTGCGAAAATTCGAGACAGAAAAACCGGCCGCCGGGACGCAACACACGATAGGCTTCACTCAATGCCGCCTGC
>BQJG01000033.1 GCA_021604585.1 Hyphococcus sp. | reverse complement strand
GCCGAAGTCTCGCTGACCAACATCGTTTCCGGCGATATTCTCGGTGCGGAAGACTTGCCGCTGCGCTTCACCGCATGGACCCCTTGTTTCCGTTCGGAGGCTGGTTCCGCGGGGCGCGACACGCGCGGCATGATCCGCTTGCACCAGTTCTCGAAGGTGGAGTTGGTTTCAATCACCGCGCCAGACCAGTCCAACGCCGAGCATGAACGCATGACCGGCGCGGCGGAAGAAGTCTTGAAGCGCCTCGAACTTCCCTACCGCACCATGGTGCTGTCGACCGGTGATATGGGTTTCGGCGCGCGCAAGACTTATGACATCGAGGTTTGGCTGCCGGGCCAGAACGCCTATCGCGAAATTTCGTCCTGCTCCAACTGCGGCGACTTTCAGGCGCGACGGATGAATACGCGTTTCCGCGCCAAGGGCGAAAAGCAGACGCAATTCGTCCATACGCTGAACGGCTCCGGTCTTGCGGTGGGGCGGACTCTTGTCGCGGTGCTTGAAAATTATCAGCAGGCGGACGGGTCAGTGGCGATCCCTGATGTCTTGAAGCCCTATATGGGCGGCGCCGACAAGATTGAGGCGAAATAAGCGTCTATGCGTGTTCTCTGCACTAATGATGACGGGGTTTACGCGCGCGGGCTGGAAAGCCTCGTGAAGATTGCGCGCGAACTCACTGACGACGTCTGGGTCGTCGCTCCGCAAGAAGAGCAATCCGGCGCGGCGCGTGCGCTGACGCTCGCTCATCCGGTGCGCATCCGCGAATATGACTCGCGCCGATTCGCCGTGACGGGAACGCCGAGCGATGCGGTGCTCATGGGCATCAATCAGGTGTTAAAGGGGGTGAAGCCCGATCTGATTTTATCCGGCGTCAATAATGGCCAAAATCTCGCTGAAGACGTGACCGTTTCCGGCACGATCGCTGCGGCGTTTCAGGGCATGTCCATGGGCGTGCCGTCGATTGCCTTGTCGCTGTCGCGGCTGGCGCGCGATGCAGCGCGCTGGGAGACCTGCGAAGCCCATGGCGCAAAAATTGTCCGGACCCTGCTCAAAGCGGGCTGGCCGGAAAATGTGGTGATGAACGTCAATTTCCCCGATTGCGCGCCGGAAGATGTTGCTGGCGTCGAGGCCACGACTCAAGGGCAGCGCGATTCGGTGCAACTCTTTGCTGAAGCGCGTCAGGATCTGCGGGGCGGGACGTACTACTGGTACGGCTTCACCGGAACGCTTTCCGATCCGCCGGAAGGCACCGATCTCCGGGCCATCTATGACGGCCGGATTTCGATCACGCCGTTGCATCTGTCGCTCACTGATTTCGCTGCGCGCGATGCGCTCGAGGCGGTGTTGAGCGCCAATGGCGCAAAAGGCTGATAAAACCTTAACGCCAGGCGCAGAAGTTAACGCTTCATTAACCAAAGAAGACAAACGTCGGATCGAATCGGCGGATAGTCTGGCGCGGCTTTTCTGCTTACAATTCTATGACAGGAGGGGTGATGAAGACCTTTGGATGGGTGATGATATCGGGTTCGTTTTTGGCGGCGGCCGCCTGCGGCTCACACAATCATGCACCAGTGGTCTACGGCTCCGATCCTGCGCGCCAGGCGCGGGTTTATCACTCGCCGGAAGATATGCGCCGCGAACAATACGCATCGCGCGCGCAAGCAGAACAGGCGCCGGCCTATGAGCAACCTGTCTTTCAACAGCGTTCATCCGCATCCATTGAGCCGGTGCAGCTAGCGCCAGTTTCCGCTGTCTATCTGGACGAACCGCAACGCCAGACCGCCCGGGCAACGGGCATTCAACAGGCGTCCGCCGTTTCAACGCCGCCTGCGCATCTGCATAAAGCCAAGGGCTATATTCAGGTCGAGCGAGGCGATACCGTCTATGCGATTGCGCGCAAGTTCAATGTGGCGCCGTCTGCCATCATCGACGAAAATGATTTGAAGAAGCCTTATTCATTGCAAGTAGGCCAAGCGTTGAAACTGCCTAATGGCGCTGCGGCCCTGGCGATTGATGCGCCGTCCCGAAACGCCACTACACAACCTGTCTCGACCCGCCGCGTCGTGGCGCAAGACAAGCTCTATCAAGTGCGCGGCGGCGACACGCTTTATTCCATTTCACGCAGCACGGGTGTTCCGGTTTCCAACATTGCCTCGGCGAACCGGCTGAGCGCGCCTTATGCGCTGAATATCGGTCAGCAATTGCTGATCCCGCAAGCGCCGACTGGCGCTGTCGCGGCTTCGCGTTCTGCGCCAGCCAAGACAGCTGACGCAGCCATGAGTGCGCCGGAAGACTTAAGCGAGATTACTCGCAATGCTTCCTACACGCCGCCGCCTGCCGCTGTTTCGCCTGCGTCGATGTTTGAATGGCCGGTGCGCGGCGCCATCGTTTCTGAATATGGGTCGGGTAATCTTGGCCGCCGCAATGACGGCGTTAATATTGCTGCGCCTGTCGGCGCGCCTGTCCGCGCCGCCGCTGACGGACAAGTGGTTTACCGTGGTTCAGAGCTTGAGGGCTTTGGCAATCTGCTGTTGATCAAGCATCGCGATGGTTTTGTCACCGCCTATGCACACAATGACTCTATGCTGGTCAAAAAGGGCGATCAGGTCCGCAAGGGCCAGCTGATTGCAAAAGTCGGCGCGACGGGAGCCGTCACCACTTCGCAATTGCATTTTGAAATTCGTCAGGAAAGCCAGGCGGTCGATCCGGTTGCGCTTTTAGGAAAACCATAACAGGCACACCAGCAATGCGCGCCGATGCAAGCGGGAGCTGAGTATTCAGTTGCGTATTCTGTATAAAGAAGAAAAATAGTTGAGTATCAAATTGACGGGCCTTTCGGGGCCCGTTTTCTTTGTGTGCTATCCGATTTTTCCCGGTCGCGTTGCAATCAGGCGCCGGGCGAGGAATTCAGGGCTCGCCGTCAACAACCCTTCCGAGATAAACGCCGTTTCAGAAAAATGTGCGAGCGCCAAGCCGCCTTCAAACGCCGCGCGCAACCCGGCGCCGACACGCTTGGTGGCGTCGAATTTGGTCAAAATGCAGCGCTTCACGCCAATATCTTTGAAGGCGATGGCCCAATCCACATACTCGTCGGCATCACCGCTCGCGGACAGGACCAGCACAGGTTCTGCGTCCGCCGCCTCGCGGTAGCTTCTGAGCGCAGCAATGTCGCCGCTATCGAACGGGCTGACACCGGGCGTGTCGAAAATGACAGCGCCCGTCGGGCGGTTGCTTCTAAGAATCTGCGCTACATCTAGCGGGGACTCTGCGATGAAATAGGCGGCGCCAAGCGCATCGCCATAGGCGCGAATCTGATCAATGGCGCCAGCCCGGCCAACATCGGCTGTAATCATTGTGGCGGGCGGGCCGTTTTCCTGAGAAGCGGCGGCGAGCTTTGCAGCGCTGGATGTTTTTCCTGCGCCCGTCGGACCGACCAGCATGATGGGAGAGGCCGGTGAAAAATGCATCGGCGCAAATACAAAGGTTTCGCGAAACGCAGTCTCCAGCCGGTAGAGGTCTTCGTCGATCTGAGACTTACGGGCGCCGTCCACCAGCGCAGACAGCAACGCATCGCCAACACCATGGGGCGCAAGAATTTCCGCCATGGAGCGAACATTGACGTCGCTCATATCGAGCTTTCGCGCACTATTGCCCCCCGTCAATTTGCTGGACAGCTTTGACAAAGCATCAGCGGAAAATTTCGATTCAATCTTTTCGTTAAGTCTCGCGCCGGCGCCCATTTTGAAGGGGCCCTCATCAACGGCTTCATGTGCGGCGCCGGCGAATTTCGCTTTCGGGGCCGGCTGTGGCGCAGCGGGCGCAGGTTTATCTGACGCCGTCACCTCCACATCGCCGCTCGGTAGCTCGCGCACGGAGATAATAATAGCTTTATCGCCAAGAGCGCGGCGCGCTTTTCCTTTCGCCGCTTCGAGATCAGAGGCGATGAATTTCATCATAAACTTGAACCGGTACTGCTCACCACTGGATCGGGCTTGGGTTTCCTGTTGCGCCATAACCGCATTTTCTGGCTGAGAAGCTAACCATCAATGCTGCTCTAGGCTCGATTGCACGCCCGCCCCGGCGTCGCTTCAGCACCATAGACGGTTTAGAGCGGAGGTGCCAGTTCCGGCGCTAGAGGCCTATTTTGTGGGGGCTGGAAAGAAAAAACCCGCCCGGACAAAGACCGGACGGGCTTATCGAAGACCGAAAGTTGGAGGGATCACCGGTATTGCTGAACGCGCGTTGCGCGTAGTCCCGGCAAACCAAACTGATCGATGGCTTTCTGCCAGGACAGAAATTCTTCAACGGTCAAAGTATAGCGCGTGCACGCTTCTTCGAGGGTCAACAGGCCGCCGCGAACTGCGGCGACGACTTCGGCCTTGCGGCGGATGACCCAGCGCTTTGTGCTAGGTGGCGGCAAGTCCTGTAAGGTGAGCGGCGTTCCGTCCGGTCCAATGACATAAGCATCGGACTTAATCGACGGTGCAGCACTTTCAGCAACCACAGACATGAGATCTATAACCCCGTAATACGCAACTATGTTGGGGAGAGACTAGGCGCGCGCTTTTAAAAAACGTCTAATCATCAAGGTAAAAGCTTCTATAAGTGGTTGATTGTTCGTGAAAAAACAGAGTTACGGCTTTCTGAATAATTGACAATTGTATCTATATTGACCGCATATGATGCTTCATGCGTCCAGAATTAAAACGTCGCGCTTTTTGTGCGCCGTGATTGGCGCACCTGTCTGCAGGATAGAAATAGCAGCGAATATCAATGAATGAGCGCGTGCGCTGTCAATGACGTTCCGCCTGAGAACGTTGGGCATAAGCTCATATCAACCTGCGGCCAGAAAGGAATCGTATCAGATCAGTACAGCCTTACCGGCCGCTCGTGTTAACAGAGCTGTCGGCGGCGAACGCGAAAATTTGCTGAATATTTTGTCAGGTTAGGCTTGGCGGTCACTTTGTTTAGATTGGAAAAGTGTCAATTCCAGCTTTTTCCAGTTATGCCGCCAAATTTTTTTGCGCACGAATTACACGGAAGCGGCTTCGCAACCGCTTCCGTGATCTTGGTCGTGCCGGCACGTAAGATCTGTTAACGCTTCTTGCGCGCCGGGGCCTTCTTTTTTGCGGTTTTGCGCTTTCTCGTCGTCGCCGTCGTGCCGAGGCCGATATCCTTGGCCAACTGCGACCTAGACTTGGCGTAATTGGGCGCCGTCATGGGATAATCTGCAGGCAGGCTCCATTTTCGCCGATAGTCATCCGGGGAAAGGTCGTAATGCGTCCGCAAGTAACGTTTCAGCATTTTTAACTTCTTCCCGTCCTCAAGGCAGATGATGAAATCGGGCGTAATCGACTTACCGATCGGCACCGCCGGTTCGCGATTTGCGATGAACGCCGCGCCTTCTTCAGCAAGGCCGTTGACCGCCGCGTAGACGCTGTGAAGCAGGTTTGGAAGGTCTTCGGCTTTTACGCTGTTGTTGCCTACATAGGCGGCGACAATGTCGCCAGCCAAATGGATCGCGTCGAGCTGATCGACGGAATCCGGTTTTTTAGTTGCCATTCTAGTCTTCTCCAATGCGGATACTTCCGCCAAACGCTCACCCTAAGCACCCGTAGCGTTTTACTGAAAGCCCGCGGTAATAGGCGCTGCATTTCTACATGCGCCAAGTGTTCTCCCCGCTATGGCGGTAGCTGTAATGCAGGTTTCACGCAAGATGAGGGCCGCCAAACTGCTGCAATAAACAGCTAAACGGTGCGATCGTAGCGGGATACGCCAGTACTTTGATTGGTTGTAATGATGCATATATTCCCGCAGACAAACCCATTTTGCCCGAAAACCGTTTCCATGCGCCGCATTGCCGCGCCGGGCGGTCCGCCTTATAGGTCGCACTGTTTTGAGGAGCCTCATCCGGGGTTTCGACCGCTTCAGGAGCCGCCGCGATGAGCGCCAGTCATGCCTACCAATTGCCCAAGGGTTTTTTCACAGAACTGCTGTCCAGCCGCGACGAAGAAGTGTTCGGCTGGATGGAGGCCGAGCTCTCGCGCCAGCAGCAACAGATAGAGTTGATAGCTTCCGAGAACATCGTTTCCAAGGCAGTGCTGCAGGCGGCTGGTTCGGTGCTCACCAATAAATATGCCGAGGGCTACCCAGGCAAACGGTACTATGGCGGCTGTGAGCATGTTGACGAAGTAGAAAACATCGCCATTGAGCGGGCCAGGAAACTTTTCAATTGCCAAGAGGCAATCGTTCAACCCCATTCTGGCAGTCAGGCGAACCAGTGCGTTTTCATGGCGATGATGAAGCCGGGCGACACGTTTCTTGGCATGGATCTCGCCGCGGGCGGGCATCTCACTCATGGCGGCGTCGCAAACCAGTCAGGCAAGTGGTTTAACGCGGTTTCCTATAGCGTAACGCGCGAAGAAAATCTGATTGATTATGACCAGCTCGAAAGCATGGCGAAACAGCATAAACCAAAGGTCATTATCGCTGGCGGCAGCGCGTATTCGCGCATTATCGACTTTAAACGGTTTAGAGAAGTCGCTGACAGTGTTGGCGCGATTTTGATGGTGGATATGGCGCATTTTGCGGGCCTTGTCGCTGGCGGAGTTTATCCCAATCCGCTTGATCATGCGCATGTGGTGACAACCACAACACATAAAACTCTGCGCGGTCCGCGTGGCGGGATGGTGCTGACTAATGATTCCGATCTGGCGAAAAAAGTCCGCTCCGCGTTGTTCCCGGGCATTCAGGGCGGACCCTTGATGCACATTGTGGCGGCCAAGGCGGTAGCCTTTGGCGAAGCCTTGCGCCCTGAGTTCAGGAGTTACGCACAAGCAGTTATTGATAATGCGCAGGCCTTGGCGAGCTCTCTGGTTGAGGCGGGGTATGCGGTCGTATCGGGCGGCACAGATACGCATCTGGCGCTCATTGACCTGCGGCCCAAGGGCGTAAAAGGCAATGCCGCCGAGCAGAGCCTGGAGCGGGCCGGAATGACATGCAACAAGAACGGCGTGCCGTTCGATCCGGAGAAGTTTACGGTCACCTCTGGCATCCGGATTGGCTCGCCTGCCGGCACTACGCGTGGATTTGGGGTTGCCGAATTCCGCGAAATTGGATCCATGATGGCGGAAATCCTCGATAGCCTGGCCGAAAAGGGTGAACCGGACGCAGCTGTGGAAAAAGCTGTCGGCGAGCGCGTGAAAGCATTAACGGCACGGTTTCCAATTTACGGCTGACTCGCGTAAACCGGTGCGCTGAACAGGGCCGGAGGCTATTCATGCGATGTCCGTTTTGCGGCAGCGACGACACTCAGGTGAAGGATTCTCGTCCGGCGGAGGATGGCGCTTCTGTGCGCCGCCGCCGGGAGTGCTCAGCATGTGGCGGGCGTTTTACTACCTTCGAGCGTGTTCAACTGCGCGAATTGGTGGTCATCAAGAGCACCGGCAAGCGGGCGCCGTTCGACCGCGATAAGCTGATGCGCTCGATATTGGTTGCGCTCCGCAAACGCGACTTTGAACCGGAGCGGGTGGAGCAGATGGTTTCAGGCATTGTCCGCCGCCTTGAAGCCATGGGCGACATCGAGATTGAATCGAAAATGGTCGGTGAAATGGTCATGGAGGGCCTCGCCAAGCTCGATGACGTGGCCTATGTGCGTTACGCGTCCGTCTATAAAAATTTCCGTGAGGCAAAGGACTTTGAACAGTTTCTTGGCGGCATGGATGAAGTTGACGTACAGCAAAGTGAAGAGTGAGCGACTGCCATGCCTGACCAGTTGAAGGCGGAGTCATATGGGCGCCGATAAGCCATCGCATAAAGAAGGCGCGCCGCCGCGTTCGGCGGCGAGGCTCGCGGCTGTTCAAGCGCTTTACCAGATGGAAAGCGCGGGCCAGGGCGTTGAGGCGACCATTCGTGAGTTTAAAGAGTTCAGGTTGGGGCAGGATGTTGAAGGTCAAACCCTGCAAGCGGCCGATGCATCATTCTTCGCAGACATTTTGCGAGGCGCGGTGGAAACACAATCCAGGCTTGACCCTTATTTAACGCGCCAATTGGCGGCCGGCTGGCGCCTTTCGCGCCTCGACGCCACGGTCCGGGCGATCCTCCGCGCAGGCTTGTACGAAATGATCCGCCGTCCGGACGTTCCCTACAAGGTTGTGATCAATGAATATGTAGACGTCGCACGCGCATTTTTTGAAGGCGATGAGCCCGGTTTTATCAATGCCGTGCTCGATGCGGCGGCGAAAGAAGCGCGTAACGACGAACTGATGGTTTAGCCGATAGCAAATGAGCGAATTCGATATCATCCGCGAAGTGTTCGCTCCTTTGACGGCTGCGGCGCCAGGGGCGTTCAATCTTGTTGATGATGCGGCGCTGCTGCAATCGCAAAATCTGGTTGTCACGAAAGATTTGATGGTGGCGGGAGTTCATTTCCTGCCGAAAGATCCGCTTGATCTTGTGGCGCGCAAACTCATTCGCACAAACTTGTCCGATCTCGCGGCGAAGGGCGCAAAGCCGATCGGGTATTTTTTGGGGTGCGTTTGGCCGCAAAATATCAACCGCGCCAATATTGAACTCTTTGCTCGCGGCCTCGGGGAAGATCAGGAACATTTTCGCGTTTCTCTCTTTGGCGGCGATACGACGGTGCATTCGGCGAAATCGGCCCCGCTGACCTTGTCCGCAACTTTCTTCGGCACGCCGCCAAAGCAAGGCATGACACAGCGCACCGGGGCGGCGCTTGGCGATGATTTATACGTGTCCGGAACAATTGGCGATGCGGGTCTGGGACTGGCTGCCATAAAGAGGGAATTCAAGTTTACTACCGTAGACAAGGCGTCGCTTGCAGGGCGGTACCATTTGCCGGAACCGCGTCTCAGCCTTGGTGCGGCGCTGGCGGGTCTCGCCACCGCCGCCATCGATGTTTCTGACGGATTAATCGCCGACGCCGGACATATCGCACGCGCCTGCGGGCTCCGCGCCGAAATCGAGGCGGTGGCGGTGCCGCGATCATCGGGTGCAGCGTCATGGGTGGCGGCGCAGCCTAATCGCTGGAAAGCGCTGGCGGCGCTGGCGGGGTTCGGCGATGACTATGAAATTTTATTTGCTGCTCCACCCGCGATGCGCCGTTCCATTACCGTCGCTGCGAAGGCCTCGCGAACGGAAGTTTCGCGCATCGGCACGCTAACACGCGGCGAAGGCGTGTTCTTCCTTGACGAATCCGGCGCGCCGATTTTGGTCCCGCAAAGCGGTTTCGATCACTTCAGGAAATAGATAGCAGATATTACTGGCCTGGAACCGGACCCTCTTCGCCAAGCGAAGCCGGCAGGGCGCCGACATTGCCGAGAAGCTGTTCCCAGAAATTGAGTTCTCGGCCACGCGTTGGGGTCTCGCGCTGGACCAAGCGAATGTCTTCACCGTCTTCCAGCGTGTATGTATCGAAATGGTTGACGCTTCCCTCTTCGTCAAAATGTACGGCGATAACCTTGCGGGTTTTAGTTTTTGGTTTGAAAAACGCACGGGTCTGATCAGTAGAGTGCAAATAATACCAAGCGTTGCGATCGAACACGCCAATCATCGACGGCTCGCCATATTTTGCGAGCATGGAGTCTTTGGTGTCAAAGCCGATCTTGGCGGTCAGTTCAGTCTGATCCGCTTCGAGGACATAGCCATGGCTTGAGCGCACGGAGACGCATGCCTGAAGGGTTAAAACGGCGAGAACGAGGAGGAAGGGTCTGATCATCGGTTTTCGTTACGCTTTCTGGACTTTACGCGCTGATTTTGCGACAGGACTTGATCCTGAGGCCCGGCAGGAATACGTCGCCCACCGGTAGCAGTGATCTACCAGTGATTTCAAATTGCCGCAAATCGAAGATTTCGGCGGAATTGGCCGGTTCCGGCCCGAGCCGCCCGCCATGAGGGAAGCCCCAATGTTCGATAATGTCGTCAGGGCGTTGTTCCGGAAAGACCCCAGATTGGAAGCGGGCCGCGCCTTATACACCGCTGCTGTGGAGCAAGCCCGATCCGAGCCGCTCTACGCCAAATTTGGCGCTCCCGATACGGTTGAAGGGCGGTTCGAAATGGTGACGCTGCACGTCTATCTGATCATGCGCCGGCTCAAAGGGGACGAAGCCGCCCGAAAGGTCAGTCAGCATCTCTTCGATGCAATGTTTCAGAATATGGACGACAGCCTTCGGGAGTTAGGTGTTGGCGATCTGCAGGTTGGCAAGAAGATTAGAAAACTTGCTGAAAATTTCTATGGACGTGTTGGGGCGTATGAAGATGCGCTCAAACCGGAGGCGTCCGAGAGTGAGTTGGCGCGCGCCCTTGGACGCAATATATTTGAAAACGAGTCTGCGCCCCAAACGGCGATATTTGCCGATTATGTTCGCCGCGCAGAGCAGAGTCTAAGAGAGCAATCTGCGGCGCGTATCATCGGCGGCATCATCGTCTTTCCTCCAGTCAAGTGAACGCTATGACGAATCCAGACCAAAACTCGCCAGAGTTCAGCTTAGAAATCAGTCTCGATGACCTCGGTAAAAAGCCGAAACATTATCGATTGTCTGCTAATGAGCACGAACGCAAAAACATCTCGGCAAGGCTTGAAACACCCTCAGTCGAAAAACTGGAAGGTGAGATGGAAGTGCGTGCGATGGGCGCCATGATATATGTCGAAGGCTCACTGGTTGCATCGCTTACCCGTGAATGTGTCGCCAGCCTTGAACTGATGGACGAGCAAGTGACGGAAACCTTTGAACTTGAGTTTACGCGGGCGGCGCCCGCGGACGAGGTTGATCCATTTGACCTGGATGCTCCTGAAATAATTGAGGGCGATACAATCGACCTCGGTGAATTGCTGGTGCAGCAGCTTTCACTCGCGATGGAGCCGTTTCCGCGCAAACCGGACGCACAAAGCCTCGCAGAGGCCTATGCGCCGTCTGAAAACATTTCGCCATTTGCCGTCTTGAAGGGCGCTTTGGGAAAAAGCGATGATAATCAATAGGTTTACGAAAGGCCCGAAGGGGCTATAAGAGCCGCTCAGGACGCGTTGCCAGTGGCGTCGGGTATCCATATCCTGCGCGGCGACGGGAAACACAGATTGACGAAACCAATGACGCAGGAACGTGAACTGGTGCTGGCGGTGGACGCTATGGGCGGCGATTCCGGCCCGCAGGCGGTCGTTGACGGCGTCGCTTATGCGGTCAAACACGGTCTCAAGGCGAAGTTTGTTTTCTTTGGCGACAAGACGCGGCTAGCGCCGCTTGTAGCAGCACGGCGGGAAACTGCTGGCGCCGAGATCCGTCATGCGGACAATATTGTCGCGATGACTGACAAGCCCATGCATGTTCTGCGGCGCGGTCGCGACACGTCCATGTGGGCGGCCGTGACGGCGCTTGGCGAGGGGGAAGTGCAGGCGGTTGTCTCTGGCGGCAATACCGGCGCCTTGATGGCGGTCTCGCGCAAACAGCTCGGCATGATCGAAGGCATCGACCGGCCGGCGGTGACGGCGCTTTGGCCGACCCCGCGCGGGCGCTCCGTTGTTTTGGATGTGGGCGCCAATGTTGAAGCCGATGAAAACCAGCTCGTCCAGTTTGCGATCATGGGCGAGGCTTTTTATCGTGCGCTGATGAATGTCGACAAGCCAACTGTCGGTTTGCTCAATGTTGGTGCTGAGGATCTCAAAGGTCACGAACTCATCCGCACCGCAGCGCGGGTTTTGCGCGAATCTGACCCTGATATGGCGTTCAAAGGATTTGTCGAAGGAAACGACATTTCCAAAGGCACTGTTGATGTTGTCGTCACCGACGGCTTTACCGGCAATATTGCACTGAAATCCGCCGAGGGTGCGGCGCGTCTGCTTGGCGGGTGGATGAAAGAGACGCTAACCGGCACGCTCAACGCAAAACTTGGTGCCTTGATGATGGCGCCGGGATTGCGCAAGCTGAAAGACCGGATTGACCCATCCTCTAACAATGGCGGCGTTTTTCTTGGCGTGAATGGCATTGTTGTGAAAAGTCACGGCGGCGCCGATGCGCGCGGCGTTGCCAGCGCGGTGAATATGGCGGCGAGCCTTGCGGGCCGTCCGTTCCGCGACGAAGTGGCGGCGACTGTGAAAACTGTAATGAACCGCCGTCAGCGCATGGCTGAGGATGTGGCGGAAGAGACAACAATCAAAGCGGCGGCGGTATGAGTTTGAAAGCAGTGCTGCGAGGTTGCGGCGCTTTTTTGCCTGAACAAGTCCTGACTAACGAAGAACTCTCAAAGCGCGTGGACACGAGCGATGAGTGGATTCGCGAACGAACCGGCATTCGTGAACGGCACATTGCGTCCGACGGCGAGATGACTTCCGACCTCGCGATGCGCGCCGCTCAAGCGGCGCTCAAGGATGCTGGCCTAACCGCGGGCGACATTGATCTCATTATAGTCGCAACGACAACGCCAGACCTGACATTTCCGTCGACGGCGGCAATTGTTCAGGCGAAGCTGGATGCCGGCGCTGGCGCTGCGTTCGACGTTCAGGCAGTCTGTACGGGATTCATTTACGCCCTTTCGACGGCGGAGAAATTCCTCATTAGCGGTCAGCATAAGCGCGCGCTGGTGATTGGCGCTGAAACATTTTCGCGCATCCTTGATTGGGAAGATCGAGCGACCTGTGTCCTTTTTGGGGACGGCGCGGGCGCTTTCGTCCTTGAGGCGCAGCCTGCAGAAGAGGCGGGCGAACGCGGCGTGATGGCGAGCTATCTTCGTTGCGACGGGCGGATGGTCGACTTGCTTTATGTGGATGGCGGCGTCTCATCGACCAAAACAACCGGCCATGTGCGTATGCAAGGCAACAAAGTGTTCCGCGAAGCGGTTTCGCGCATCTCCGACGCCATGGTTCAGGTGTGTAAAGAAGCGGACATTCCGGTGACCGCGATTGACTGGTTTGTGCCGCATCAGGCCAATGAGCGGATCATTCAGGGCGTTGTAAAGAAATTGTCGCTGCGTCCCGATCAGGTGGTTTCGACCATTGCGGGGCAAGGCAACACTTCTGCCGCCTCGATTCCCCTAGCCTATTATGCCGGCGTGGCGGACGGGCGCATCAAAAAGGGCGACCTCGTCCTGTTTGAAGCGATGGGTGGGGGTCTCACCTGGGGCGCTGCATTGATGCGGGTCTAGCCCGGCTATTTTCGACCGGCTAAAAAACAGGCAATATATTTCAAAGGCTTATTGACCAGTGCGCCTTCTAGTCGTTAACCTTGTAGCCCTGCCGGAAACGCTGGGCGGGACAAGCGGGTAGGGACAGCCATGACGGGAAAAACCATTACCAGAGCGGATCTGACCGATGCGGTCTATCGCTCTCTCGGAATATCGCGGAATGAATCTTCCGCATTCGTAGAACGCATTCTCGATGAGGTCGCGCAGACCTTGGAAAAGGGCGAGACCGTTAAAATCTCTTCCTTCGGCACTTTCTCGGTGCGTGACAAAAAGTTGCGGATGGGCCGTAATCCAAAAACCGGAGAAGAGGTTCCGATTGAACCGCGCAGGGTGATTACTTTCCGGGCTTCTCATGTTTTGAAAGACCAGATCAACGCAACGCACCGGCAGGCGGAAGCCGCCGAGTAGACTAGCTGACCAATTGGCCGAACGCATTCCAAACTGACCAGGGCGCAAAATTGTGGCGAAATCTGCCGAAGCCTTCCGCACTATCTCCGAGGCCGCTGAAGAGCTGGACGTGCCGCAGCACGTATTGCGGCATTGGGAGGAAGTCTTTGGACAGGTTCGGCCTATGCGCCGCGCGGGCGGACGGCGTTATTATCGCCCGCTCGATCTTGACCTGCTGCGCGGCATTCGCGTCCTGCTTTACGAACAGCGCTACACCACCAAGGGCGTCCAGAAAATTTTCAAGGACGAAGGCATTAAGTATGTCTCCGAGCTTGGGCGGCGCGCCGCCGCAGGAGAGCCGGTCGATATTCGCCCGGTTCTTGAGGACGACGATGACAGCGAAGTTCAGACACAGACGCTCGAGCTAGGCGCTGCCGAAGCCTTCAAAGCGGCTCCGTTGACGCCGGAGCTGCGCCGCACGTTGCAGGCCTTACTGACGCGGCTTGAAACTGTTGAAGACGCCCTTGACCAGGCGGCGCTTGCCCTTGAGGCTATCGAAGCTGAGCGTGAATAAGGCTGACCCAGCCGTGCTAGGCCATATTTCCCGAATAGACCTGCGATTTATGCGAAATACCGGTTTCTACTTATTCGCTCCATGCCTATAACCCCTGCTCGCGCCGGGCGGAGATCGCTCGCCGCATGGGTCGGAGCGTAGCGCAGCCTGGTAGCGCACTTGACTGGGGGTCAAGGGGTCGTGGGTTCGAATCCCGCCGCTCCGACCATTTTCTTAATCTACAAGAAAAGCGCAGCCCTACGCCGCTAGCGTCGGGGTCGTCAGCGAACCCACAAATTTTAGAATGCGCGCTGTAAGCGCGCGGGGTTCGAATCCCGCCGCTCCGACCATTTTTCTTTCTTGATAGAGTGCTCGCTGCTTCAAGAATCCCGGTGTATTGATTCTAGGAAATCAGATTATTGCCGTTGATGCCGTTCATCATTTGCTAATAGTGAATAGCGCGGATGCGACGCTTCCGTTTCAGAATTCGGATAGAATTCTGTGTGACTTGGTTTGCCTGTATCGCTGTCGAATTGGGTAGTGCAGGGAAGCCGAATGTCATTCCGACTTTGTGATCCGAATGGACGCTGGGCAGGCGTGTTGAGGTCTTATGCTTTGATCGGGCTGGCTGTTTTTTTCACGCCAACGTCCGCATTCGCCGATAAGCTTGCTGAGGTTTATGAGTTGCGAATGGCGTGTGAAACAGGCGAACGAGACGCCTGTTATATGCTCGGCCACGCCTATGAGACGAGAGACGATTTATGGGGCGAACCTGTTCGCGGCGAGCTAGTGAAGCGGGATGATAGCACGGCGCTGAAATATTTCCGCAAGGCCTGTGAGATGGGCGACGGCAAGGGGTGCCGGAGGCTTGGCCGAATGTATGAATTTGGCAAAGGCGTCGCCAAGAACAATGTCGAGGCGATCAGATATTATCTGCAAGCATGTGATCAACGCGATGCAAAACTCTGTAAAGATTTGAGCGAAATGCTGGAGCACTAGGCGCCAAACGTTGGCGGGGGCGTCTAGTTCGGCATTGCCCGTTCTACAATTGCACGTGCATCGATCTTTGCCGTCACTGCGCCGAAGGCAAGCGAGCGTTCTTCTGGATCTAGCCGTGCATTGCAGAAACCTTCAAACACCGGTTCCGGCGCTGATTGCGCCAAAGCTGCTGCGCTCAATCCCAAAGCCATATCTTCTGCGAATGCGCGTGCAGTCGCTTCATTGAGCGCGCCCGGTTTGAACCACGCTTCAAGCTGCGCCAGATGCCGGTCGAGATGAGTGTTTTGTCCCTTCGTCGAAGTCAGCTCCGCGCGAACGGCCTCTAGGCTGTCTGGCTCGCGCGCCAGCGCCCTTAAAATATCAAGCGCAATGACGTTGCCTGACCCTTCCCAAATGGCGTTAAGCGGCGACTGACGGAACAGTCTCGGCATGGGGCCCTCCTCGACGAATCCGGCGCCACCGTGACATTCGAGCGCTTCGTAAACCGCGCCAGGCTGGCGCTTGCAGGTCCAGTATTTTGCGATGGGGGTGGCTAGCCGCATGAACGCCGCTTCAGTGGCGTCGTCGAGCCGGTCGAAGCTTTGTGCAATGCGCATTGATAATGCGGTGGCGGCCTCGGATTCAATCGCCAGATCGGCAAGCACCATTTCCATGGCTGGCTGATCAATCAGTTTTTTCTGAAATGCTGAACGATGTGCAGTGTGCCACAGGGCTTGCGCCAATGCGGCGCGAATGCCGCCTGCCGACCCTGCGATGCAATCAAGCCGCGTATGCTGAACCATGTCGATAATTGTGCGGACGCCGCGGCCTTCTTCACCGAGCCGCTGCGCCCAGGCGCCATGATATTCAATCTCTGATGAAGCATTCGAGCGGTCGCCGAGCTTGTCTTTCAGCCGCATAATGTGAAATGCATTGCGAGTTCCATCTGGCCGCCAGCGCGGCACGAGAAAACAAGTGACGCCCGCTTTTGTTTGCGCAAGCGTTAAAAATGCATCGCACATGGGCGCTGAACAAAACCATTTATGTCCTGTCAGCTCATATTCATTGTCGACGATATGCGACGCCACGGTTGTGTTCGCGCGGATATCGGAACCGCCCTGCTTCTCGGTCATCGCCATGCCGATCGTGGCGGCGCGTTTATCGGTAGCGGGGATAAAGCGCTGGTCATAGTCGCCAGCGGTTATGCGCGGAATCCATTCCTTCGCCACGTCGGGTTCGTGACGAAGCGCAGGAACCGCCGCATAGGTCATGGTCATGGGACAACCAACGCCAGGCTCAACGCCAGCCTGCATGAACACCATGGCGGCATGCGCCACATGTCCGGCCTTTTCGGCTGTCCATGCAAGCGAGGAATAGCCCGCCTTTAATCCGAGCTCCATGAGTGTGTGATAGGCGGGGTGGAACTCAACCTCGTCAAGGCGGTGGCCATAGCGATCAAAGTTGACAAGTTTTGGCGGATTGGCGTGTGCAAGCCGTCCCTGTTCTATAATTTCTGCGGAACCGAGAGATCCACCGTAGGCGGATAAATGTGTGAAATGGGATTTACCGCCGCATTTCTCAGCTGCTCCTTTTAATGCGGTGTCGCTATCAAATAAATTGATATTCTCAAAAGGCGGGGGCTGATTCGAAACGTCGTGCGTCTGCAAATCTGCGCGGGGGCGGTAATGCGGCATGGGGCTCTCCTTGACAGGACAACCCTATCTCAGCCCGACAAAAACAGCTATCATCTCGCGCAGTTATTGAGGGATAGGGGCTATGTTGAAACTCTTCGCCGCATTGCCAATTCTGGCGCTTGGCGCCTGTTCCATGCCCCAAGGCAAACCGGAAAATTACGCCGCTGATACGCTCTATGAAAATGCTGTTGTTTGGACTGGCGCCGGCGCTGATGCTGAGGCCTTCGCGGTCAAGGATGGCAAAATTGTTTTTTCCGGCGCGCGCGAAGATTTTCGCAGCAAGGCGAAACACACGGTTGATCTTGGCGGCCGCTTCGTCATGCCCGGCTTTATCGACAATCACGTACATTTTCTTGATGGTGGATTTTCGCTCGCCAGCATTGATTTGCGCGACGCAGCGACGCCGGAAGAATTTTCCCAGCGCATCACGGACTATGCGGCGACCCTTCCCGAAGGGCGCTGGGTCCGGGAAGGGAATTGGGATCATGAGCGCTGGGGCGGTGAGCTGCCGCGCAAGGAATGGATTGATGCAGCAACACCGGACACGCCGGTTTTCGTTGTTCGCCTTGATGGCCACATGGCGCTTGCAAATTCTGCAGCGATGAGGATGGCGAAGATTACCGCAGCCACACAATCGCCTGAAGGCGGAGAAATCGTTCGCGACGAAAATGGCGAACCAACGGGCGTTTTCAAAGACAATGCCATGAGCCTGTTTGCCGGCGTTATTCCGGCGCCGACGGAAGACGAAGCGCTTTCTGCATTTGAGTTAGCGCAGACTCACGCCCTTAGCCTTGGTCTCACGCAAGTCCATGATGTTGGGTCTTTATCGGCTGTAAATAGTCTTGCTGTCTTTCGGGCTGCACACAAAGCAGGGCTTTTGAAGCTGCGCATTTATTCGATGGCGCCGTTGCAAAACTGGGAAGCGGCGAGGGATCGTGTCGCCACCGAAGGGACTGGTGACGCGTTATTGCGTTGGGGAGCATTGAAGGGGTTTGTCGACGGTTCTCTCGGCTCAACGACCGCTTGGTTTTACGAACCATTCAGCGACGCGCCGCAAACAAGCGGTTTTCCTGTGACCGATCCGGATCAGCTGGCGCAGCTGATTGGCGATGCGGATGACGCCGGGTTGCACCTCGCAGTGCACGCCATTGGCGATAAGGCCATCGATACGCTGCTTGACGATTTCGAGGCGGTGGCGGGTG
This sequence comes from Hyphococcus sp., assembly GCA_021604585.1. Classification (GTDB taxonomy): domain Bacteria; phylum Pseudomonadota; class Alphaproteobacteria; order Caulobacterales; family Parvularculaceae; genus Hyphococcus. The sequence goes on along the minus strand of BQJG01000033.1, from coordinate 19,156 downwards.
ATGACATTAGAGAGCGGCGCTACCGGATAGAGCATTTTCAACACCCAACCCGCACCGCCATAGAGCGGGGGGCGAAAGATGGCGTCATCGCGTCGATGCAGCCCTATCATGCCATTGATGATGGCCGCTGGGCGGAGCGGCGCATTGGTCCGGCACGGATCAAAACGACATACGCGTTCCGTTCGATACTCGATGCGGGCGGCATTTTGACCTTCGGCTCCGATTGGCCCGTGGCGCCTTTATCGCCGCTTGAAGGCGTCTATGCAGCAGTTGCGCGCCAGACAATTGACGGCGCCAACCCCGATGGCTGGCAGCCTCAAGAAAAAATCAGCGTTGAAGAAGCGTTGACAGCCTATACGGCGACAAATGCTTATGCAGGCTTGCAGGAAGATGTGCTCGGAACACTGGCGCCGGGCATGGCGGCGGATTTTGTCGTCCTGTCAGAAGATCCGCGCAGCGCCGTTCCGGATGAGATTGGGGGCATACGCGTATTGCAAACGGTGATCGACGGTCAAGTTGCTTTTGAAGTCGGCGAGTGAGGCCGCATACATTTATGTTGCTAGTCTAGCCTGCTGGACGCTTGCGGCGCGAAGGAGGCGAGGTGGCGGAGCTTGTCCGGGTTGCGCGTGACGTAAATAGCGGTGATGCGTCCATGGGCGATCTCAATCGCTGTTGTTTGTAGAATGCCGTCAACGGCGAATGCCAACTCACCGGGGAGATTGTTGATAGTCATTCGCCGTGACCACTCTATGCGCTTCGGCAAGGCTTTGCGCGCATAGCCTGCCAGGAATTGGCTGATGCGATCAGCGCCATGCAGGATGTTTCGCGCCGAACGGGCCTTGCCGCCGCCATCAGCATGAAAGACGGCGTCATCAGCGAGGAGGCTGCGCAAAGCGTTGGTGTCGCCGCTGTGCATCGCGGCGAAGAATGCCGTTGAAATTTTTTCCGTTTGCTCCGGTTCAACCGCATAGCGAGGCCGGTCCTTGCGGACGTGAGTGCGGGCCCGGCTGGCAAGCTGTCGGCAGGTCGCCTCGCTGCGGCCCAAAGTGTCCGCAACTTCGCTGAACTCCATGTCGAACACGTCATGCAGAAGAAAGGCCGCGCGTTCTAGCGGTGATAATCGTTCTAGCGTCAACATTAACGCAAAGGAAATATTTTCCGCCAAGTCATCAGCGGGGGAAACGGCATGCGTAAGGTCGTTGGCAAGAGGTTCGGGCAGCCACGGCCCTACATACACTTCACGATGTCGCCGCGCTTCCTTTAATCGGTCAAGGCATAGCCGGGAGACGATTTTCGAAAGATAGGCGCGAGGGTTTTCAACGCTATCTTTTGCGACGCTGCGCCAGCGCAAATAGGCATCCTGCAGGAGATCTTCCGCATCCGCGACAGAGCCAAGCATGCGATAAGCGAGCCCGAACAAACGCGGACGATGCGCCTCGAATATGTCGGGCTCGCTTTGGTTCATGTTGCTTGTCTAGGCCGCCGCTTTCTTGATCACGGGCTGTACGCCGAATGCCACATTAAGCCTGTTCCAGATATTAATCACGCCAATGGCAATGGCGAGCTTCGCCATTTCGTGATCGTCAAATTGCGCACGCACCTCATCATAAACGCGCTCTGCCGCGTCTGTAGAGAGCTGCGTCAGCGCCTCAGTCCAGGCGAGGGCGGCTTGTTCGCGGGGGCTATAGACAGCGGTTTCCCGCCAGGCTGGCAGGAGGTAAATCCGCGCTTCGGTCTCACCGGCGGCCCTTGCGTCGCGTATATGCATATCGAGGCAAAAGGCGCAGCCATTGATCTGCGAGGCGCGGATTTTCACCAGTTCCAGCAAGCTGTGTTCAAGCCCTGATTCCTGCACGTAATCGCTGATCGCCATCATAGCCTGAAATCCGTCAGGGGCTGCCGTCATATAATTGAGTTTAGCTTTCATCGTCTCACCTTTTTCTGAGCTTCAAAAACAAGACGAGACAGGTCAGCCTTGTGTGACATGAGATGCAAAAAATGTTCGTATAATCGGCGGAGCGCTGCCTTATAGCGGAAAACAGCCCCGCTTAAAGGGCTTAAGTGGGCTGTTCAAGGGCGGCTCGATACTGTTTGGTGACGGCGTATTAATTCTTGAGATCGTCCGCGATGTCTTCCATCGTATCGGAGACTTCATCGGCCGCCTTTTCCAGATCGCTCTTTTGAGAGTCTTCGTAGACATACCAGGCTGCGATACCCAGGGCGGCGACAATAGCGACGATGATAATCGGTTTCATAGCGAGCACCTTTCAAGAGTCGCAAACAGGATGCGTTTGCCGTCTTTCAATGACTTGAATTTGGCGTTGAACGTGGGCTGAACTATGACGGGCGCATTAAAGTAACGTAATGCCAAGCATTGCTGATAGTTCATCAATCGCCGGCGTTACGTCGCCAAATGGAACTTTGATGGTTGTCATCCCCATGGTCTGTGCGGGTTTCAGATTGATGCCGAGATCGTCGAGAAAGATGCAAGCATCTGGATCAACGCAAAGCGCTTCGCACATCATCTCATAGATGCGTGGTTCTGGTTTTCTAACGCCTACCTTTGATGATTCGATAATATGATCGAAGTTACGGTGGATATTTTCAACAATTTGCTGATCTTCAGCCGCCGCTAACATCGCCTTACTGTCAATTTTTGGAAGATTGTTCGTAATGCAGCCGGTTTTATATCCGGCAGCTTTGACCCTCGCCAAGGCTTCGATCATGTTGTGATTGAAGTGCAGAGATAAGAGTTCAACCAGTTTCACCCCGCGTATCTCAAACCCTGCTACTTTCGACTCGGCTGCGAACGCTTCGTCGAACTCTTCCAGCGTCATTTCTGCGCGTTCAAAGCGCGCCCAGGCATTTGTGTGGTGATTGGCTTTGATGACGTCGCCAATAAAATGCTCCGGCAAATTGTTTTCGCGCTCAAAGACCGCAAAATGCTGAACTGGAGACGTCGTGAATACGCCGCCAAAGTCGAAAATCACGGCTTGGAACTTCATGTCTTATGCTTCGCTGATGTGTTGCGCCCAGGCGAGGGCTTCATCTGCGAAAACCTCGCCTGTTGGCGCATAGGCGTGCGGGTCATCCATGACGCCCACTAAAAAATGAGTCTCGCCGGGCCATTTATCGCTGGCGTAGGTGAGGGGCGTGCCGCAATTCGCGCAGTAGCCGCGCTGAACGCCATTCGAGCTTGCATAATAAGATGGGACGCTCGTTAGCCAGCCGATCTGTTCGTCCGAAAATCCGATCCATGTCGAAAATGCAGCGCCGGTTGCCTTGCGGCAGGCGGCGCAGTGACAGTTTGCAATAAACTTTGGCGCGCCGGACATTTCCGCGCGCGCTGCACCGCACTGGCAGCTGGCTGCGTGTTTCGCGACAGTCATTCCAGCCCCATCTCTTTCATATACTGTGCGTTCTTTTCGTTGCAGCGCAACGCCGCCGGGCGCGCCATGAGCCGTTCCACATAAGACTTGAACGGATCTGCCTTTTCGAAAGCGCCGAACATCATGGCGAAGTTGAGGGTCGAGCCGAAAACGACATCAGCCGCAGAGAATTGATCGCCCAGAATATAAGGCCCGTTTGACAGTGCGGTTTTCGCCGCTTCGATCACCTGATCGGCGTTGCCATACCCAATAGCGCCCGGATTCTCATTTTTCCGCTTCAGGAAAATGTCCATCATCGCCGGTTCGATGCAGGACGGTGCAAAGAACATCCAGCGAAAATAAGCGCCACGTTTTGGATCGCTCACTGCGGGCGAAAGGCCGGCTTGCGGAAAAGCATCGGCGAGATATGCGCAGATTGCCGCCGCTTCTGTGGTGACAACCCCGTCATGGGTTAGCGTCGGTACTTTTCCCATGGGATTAAGCGCCAGAAAATCTGGACTTTTCTGTGCACCCTTTTTCATGTTGACGAGCATGATGTCGCAAACATCGCCGAGTTCTTCGTTCATCCATAAAGCGGTTCCGCCGCGTGTTTGCGGCATGTGATAAAGAACGGGTCTGTCCATTTTGCAGGTCCTTCCTGTACGTGCTGTGACCTTAACGCGGACGGCGCGCCTCGTACAAAGAAATTGCAGCGGCGGTTGATACGTTGAGACTTTCCATGTGGGAGTGGATTGGAATGCAAAACAGTTGATCGCATTTTTCGGCAACTAGCCGCCGAAGCCCATCGCCCTCGGCGCCCATGACCAAAGCAAGCGGAGCAGCTGGCAAAGCGCCAATCTCGGCTTGCGCTTCGCCAGCCAAGCCAGCGCAGAAATATCCCATCTCGCGCAGAGCCTCGATCGTGCGGGCAATGTTGACCACTTCGACACACGCGACTTTTTCGATGGCGCCGGCGGCAGCTTTTGCAAGCGCACCCGAGAGCGGCGGAGTGCGCCTGTCTTGAACGACAACTGCGCGTGCGCCAAACGCGGCGGCGGAACGAAACAGTGCGCCGATATTTTGCGGATCCGTTATTTGATCAAGGATAAGAACGGGCCGTCCGGTTTCCGCAGGCAAGCAAACCGTTTTGAGATCATTGCGCGGCAGCGGATCAACCAAGGCGGCCAGCCCCTGATGGACGGCGCCTTCCTGTAATAATTCGTCGATAATTTCTGGCCTGGCGTCTTCCAGCTTGGAAAGAGCGGCGCCTGATGCGCCAGATTTTGCGAGCCATTCGGCGGCGTTTTGGGTGGCGTGGACATGCCGTATTTTGCGTTCCGGGTTGGCAAGCACCGCCGCTACCGCATGCCGGCCATAGATCCATAATCCGCCATTGTGGTTGGGCCGTTGCTTTTTCTTCTCAGGCCTGCTCCGGACTTGAAGGGAAAGGGGGGATGCTGGCGATGATGGCGATGGTTTTGAGTTGCGGTCCGTTTTACTTTTGAATGCTTGGGGGGCGTTCTTGGCCGCTGCCGGTTCATTGCTTCCGCGCCGGGTTTTTTGCCGGTCATTCCGGCTCTGAGCCTTATGTCCGGCGCGGGCTTTAGCAGGGCGCTCTAAAGGCCCAGTCTTGTGCTCGCCAGTGTCGCGGGCCCGGGCTGAAGGGCGCTTGGCGCTGGATTTTGCAGGGGCCATTGAAGGCGATCTCGGTGGGCGCTTATTTTTCATGGGCATGGCCTAACGCTTTCCAAAGGAGCAGGAAACAGGAAATCCGCAGCAGGGCTCTAAGACCCGGTTGCGAACCCCGCGCGGCGCGGCTATAGACGCCGTTCTCCTTGCGGAGCCGGGCGCGCATTCCTTGCGCAACTCTCCGCAATTATCTGTTTGGGCTGGCTTTTTTGCCTGCTTTGAAGAGACCCTGTGGAGGGGTGGGAGAGTGGTTAAATCCACCAGACTGTAAATCTGGCCGCCTAGCGTACGATGGTTCGAATCCATCCCCCTCCACCATTCAGTCCTCGGGAACTGCCCGTCCATTTGAAACCATGCACAGAGCCCGCAATTGCGCCGACTTTTCGCAGGACGGAGAGGGCGTATTTCGCCGAGTTTGGCGCAATCTCCTTGTGGGTCGAATTCCGCCGCCATTTGAGTGAGGTAAGCGCGTCGCAGATGATGCGTACGGCGCCGGTTTATTCTGTTGATTGTGAGAGGCGCTAAGAATCGTGAACGCCGAACAGCTTTCCTTGCACGGATCAACCCGATGGATTAGGCCGGTCCTGCTTCACGGATTTGAAAATTTCGGCCGCTTAACAGTTGCGAAAACCGGTTGGCGTGCAGCCCAATATGCGGCGAAATCGATTATTAAACGTTGAAAGGTCGTTGAATCCCAGCTCGAATGCGATGGTAGAAATCGAAAGGTCTGTTCGGCGCAATAAGGTGGCGGCGCGATGCAACCGCCGGTGCAGGATGAATTGATGCAGCGTCATGCCGGCCACATCGCGAAAAACACGCAGAAAGTGATACCGGCTCATCGCGGCGCTCTCCGCCAGCATTTCGAGTGTGAAATCCGAAGCGGGGTCATGTTCAATGCATCTAACCGCTTCTGAAATCCGCCGGCGATCTGTGGCGCTGACGGCTCTGGGCGCCTGCTGAACGTCCTCAGAAACGCCAGCGACCTCAGACGCCGCAGAAAAAGAGAGTTCTTAAAATGCTAAGCCGTCTGCGTTTCGTTGAGCCAGATCTATATCGATGAACAACCGCGCCGCGCGACGAAGGGGTGGAAGCGAGGCATGTTTAAAGGACGCGGTTTTAAGTCCTGGAGTGAAAGCAATTACTTCTTCGAAAACTTCCGGCTCGTAATGAAAGGCGATACAATGGTCGCCAACGCTATGTTCATGACCGCACTCGAAACAGGTGGCGTGATTGCCGAGGAGGACGGCGCCTGGCGCCATGGTGGCGGTTCCTTGCGGGCAGCGATAGTCAAAGACGCCATCGAGGACAAAGCTGATGCTGACATAATCGCGCCGTTCCTCGAAAGGCGGGTCATCCGGTCCTGCGGTGCAGACGCAATCGACGGCGCGCCACCCTTTCCCTGCGGCGATGATATTTGGGGAGCACGTAAGTTCGTTTTTTCTTGGCAGTGAGCTTGCTGACGCTTCGCTGTTCAGGCTTCTCGGTCGGTTAAGAAGAAACGGATTGCTCATTTAAATCGAAGATCGAAATGATTTTATCAATCGCAATAGGTTTGTTTGTAAAAACATAAATAAAACAATAAGCTACACAAACCTCTTCAAAACCTCATTCATGATGTTTCGTTTATCGAAATATTATGTATAACCAGCCCCGTCACCATAATTTGCCGGAATGAACCGCGTTGAGGCGCTTTTGGAGCGTCTTCGCGTCCCGGCGACCAAAAACCTGCCAATCCGGCGGGGCAACCAATCCGAGGGGTCTACAAGTGAAAAAGTATCTAACCGGCGCATCCATGATCGCCGTTTCCGCTGTCCTTCCAGCCGCTGCATTTGCGCAGGTGGATGAGATTGTCGTGACCGCAACCAAGCGAACGGAAAATGCACAAGACATTCCTGTGGCCGTTCAGGCGTTGGGGACAAAGAGCCTTGATGAACTGCGCGTCGATAATTTTTCCGATTACCTGGTGCAGCTTCCCGGCGTCACCGCAGGCGGCAGCGGGCCGGGCCAGAATACGATTTACATTCGCGGCCTAGCTTCAACGACGCCGAACCTGACGACTGCAGGTGTTGCGGGCCTCGCGCCCAATGTCGCCCTTTATCTTGATGAGCAGCCACTGGCGCAGCCGGGCCGCAATCTCGACGTTTATGCGGTCGACCTGGAGCGTGTTGAAGTTCTGCCCGGGCCACAGGGAACACTCTTTGGCGCAAGCTCTCAAGCCGGCACGATCCGTCTTATCACCAATAAGCCGCGACTTGGCGAATTGCAGGCATCCGCATCTGCAGGCGTGTCGACCACACGCGGCGGGGAGATAAGCTCAAAGTTCGAGGGCATGCTCAATATTCCCGTAGCGGATTCTCTCGCATTCCGGATTGTCGGCTATATTGATGATCGAGGCGGTTACATCGACAATGTGCCTGGAACGCGTGACGCGTCGGAGTCAGCGCGGTTCCGGCCTGAAGGGACAGTTCGCGCCAATGGCGTTCCGGTTTCCGCGCAGCGAGCGGGCTTTCAGTCGACGGCGGATTTGTCGGGCGTTACATTTCTCAGCGCCGACAACGCAAATCTTGTTCAAGAGGATTTCAACGACACCAAATATACAGGGTTCCGTGCTTCCGCGCTCTTTGAGGTCAACGATGACTGGCGCATTACGGTTGCGCACGCCCGCCAAAAGCTCGATTCCGAAGGGGTTTTCTTTACCGATCCAGACCTCGGCGAGTATCAGATTCAGCGTTTTGAAAACGACCGCCTTGATGATGATTTCAATAACACCAGCTGGACTGTTGAGGGCCGTATCGGCGCGCTGGAAGCGCTTTATACGGGCGCCTTTACGGATCGCGACACCAACCAGCGCGTAGACTATTCTGATTATCTTTTCGCCGGGCAGTACCTGCCGTATTATATCTGCGACGGCTCGGTTTCCTACCCAGGCATGGCGGCGCCGTCGGGCACGTGTCAGGCGCCGAACCTTTTCGTCGACTCCGTTACAGAAACTCATGTGTTCACCCACGAACTTCGTTTCAACACACCGGTGGAAAAACGCATACGGGCCACAGTCGGCGGTTTTTACAAGGATCTGACGCTTAAAGAGCGTAACGACTTCACCTATCCGGGTTCAGTCCTCGCCGATGTCTTTGGGCAGCCGGTGCCGGGTCACCCCAATAATGGCTTTGCGCCGAACTTCCCATTTATGACAGGCTTCACTTCGGACGATGGGCCTTTCCCGGCGGACGTGATTTTCCGGAACGACATTCGCCGCACAGATAAGCAATTCGGCTTTTTCGGGGAAGCAAGTTTCGATCTCGTGCCGGATACGCTGACGCTGACATTCGGCACGCGTTATTATGATATCGAAGTTGATTTTGAAGGCGGCGCGAACGCATCTTTTTGTAATTCATTCCAGGCGGATGCGAATGCGTTCGGTACGGATATCAGCGATATCTACAATGGCGACGGTCAAGTGACGTTCCGCGGCACGTGCGACACAAGCCGTCACATCACTTACACGCAGGGGCAATCCGTCGCCGACATCATGACGACGGACCCGGCGCTTTCATTGGCGCAAGCCACGCAAATCTTCAATGCGCTGGGCGCGCCGGATAAAGCCTCAACTGACGGCTTCATCTTCAAGGGCAATGTCAGCTGGACGCCTACGGATGATCTGTTGTTTTACGCGACATACTCCGAAGGGTTCCGCCCTGGCCTGTTGAATCGTCCGGGCGGGGCCGCCGGTCCGAATGGCTATACGGTGCCTTTCGCGATCGATACGGATGAAGTCACCAATTACGAGCTTGGCTGGAAAATGCGGCTGTTCGACAATCAGCTGCAGTTCAACGGCAATGCGTTCTTTGTTGAAATTGAGCGTCTGCAAACAACAATTTTCGATCCGAGCATCACGAACTTGTTCTTCTCTGATAATGCCGCCAACGCAGAAATTCTCGGCGTGGAAGGCGATTTGATCTATGCGCCAGCCGCGTTGGCGGGTTTGACGTTGACTGGGGCCTTCTCGGTGCTCGATACGGAAATCAAGGAAGTGCTTACGCCAACAAACGATGTGATCGTCGGCGGCGATCTTGCTTATGCGCCGAAATTCCAGGGCAACATTCGCGCCCGATATGAGTGGGATTTGTCGTCAGATCTCAGCGCGCATCTGCAAACGCAGGTCGTCTATTCTGGATCGTCCTTTAGCGACATCATCGAAATCAACAAAGCAAAAGTGAATGCGTGGACCACTGTCAGCGCATCAGTCGGCGTTTCTGGCGAGCAGTGGTCGATGGAAATCTTCGGCGAGAACCTCGGTAGCACTTACGGCGAACTAGCAAACAATTTCGTCTATGACCGCTATCGCACGACCGTTCTGCGTCCGCGCACGATCGGCGTTCGCGTCGGCTACACGTACTGATGTTGAAACCGGTGAAAGTCGGGAAAATTTAACCCTGCCAAAGCGCCCCTTAAAAAGGGGCGCTTTTTGGTCGAGAAGGTGATGCACTTGTCCATAGCGGCGGATCAGATCGAGGCAATTCTTGGTGAAGCTCAGCGGCTAATGACCGCTGGCCGATTCAACGATGCATATGAGAAATTGGAACCGTTGCTCGATGACGAGAATGAACTGGTGGATGCGCTTTATTTGAGCGCAGTTTGCCAGCGCTATCTTAATCAACACCATAAAGCGTCATCGCTGTTGACGAGGTTGAAATCCGTTGCTCCAGATTTTGGCAGAGCCTTTCAGGAAGAGGGGCATTTGGCGCTTGCAGCAGGCGATCAGCAAAAGGCGTTGTCCGCCTTTCAAAATGCCGTGCGCGCCAATCCAGGCCTTGAAGCGAGCTGGCGCGCACAGGAAAAAATTCTTCAAAATTTGGGTCGTGAAACGGACGCCGCGCAAGCGAAGGCTCAGGCTGAAAGGCTGTCACGTCTTCCCCGCGAGCTTCTTGCCGTAACAAATTATATTCACGAAGGAAAATTACTGAAGGCGGAAAATCTCTGCCGCCGCTTCCTTCAACATAACGCGCGTCATGTGGAGGGGATGCGGCTGCTCGCGGATATTGGCGCACGCCTTGGCGTTCTGGAGGACGCCGACTTTCTTCTTGAAAGCGCGATCGAGTTTGAGCCGGACAATATTCAGCTTCGCTTCGATTACATCCAGCTATTGCGCAAGCGGCAGAAGTTTCAGGCGGCGCTGGATCAGGCGAAATCGCTATATGAGCGAGATCCGGACAATCCGCTTTTCCAATCGCATTATGCGATTGAGAGTCTCCAAACCGGCGATTTTGAAAAGGCGCTGGCGCTGTTTGATGCTGTTCTGGAGCGCGTTCCGAATGATCCCGCGACACTAACATCGAGGGGCCACGCGCTGAAAACGTGGGGCCGTCAGGAAGAGGCAATCAAGTCATATCGCGCAGCATTCGCAGCAAAGCCGGATCAGGGCGACGCCTATTACGCTCTCGCCAACCTCAAGACATATGTTTTCACAGACGACGAACTTGCATCGATGCGGGAACAAGAAGCCTGCGAAGGCGCCGTGTATCAGGACCGCTTTCATCTTTGCTTCGCACTCGGAAAAGCGTTTGAAGATCGCGGCCAGTATGAAGCGGCATTTTCTTACTATTCGAAAGGTAACGATTTAAAGCGTCTGAAAAGCGCTTATCGCGCCGATGATATGGATCAGGAATTTCGTGCACAGATGAGCATTTGCACGGAAGAGCTTTTCAAAACGCATTCCGGTGTCGGACATGCAGCGCCGGACCCTATTTTCATCGTTGGCCTCCCGCGGGCAGGCTCGACATTGCTGGAACAGATATTGGCGTCGCATAGTCAGGTGGATGGCACGCTCGAGCTGCCCAATATCTTGTCGCTGTCGCAAAGTCTCAGGGGGCGCCAGCGTGCGGGAGCCGAGAGCGATTATCCAAAAATTCTACAGACGCTCACGCCGGAGAAATTCGCAAAGATGGGCGAAGCCTATCTTGACGATACGCGTATTCATCGCGCAGGCGCGCCATTTTTTGTCGACAAAATGCCGAATAATTTCAGGCATATCGGGCTCATTCATCTGATTCTGCCCAACGCAAAAATTATCGATGCGCGGCGTGAGCCGATGGCCTGTTGTTTCAGCGGGTTTAAACAACTCTTCGCTGAAGGACAGGAGTTCACATACGGTCTGGAGGAAATTGGGCGCTACTACCGCGGCTATGTGGAGCTGATGCGCCATTGGGACGAAATGCTGCCCGGAAAGGTGCTTCGGGTGCAGCACGAGGATGTCCTCGATGACCTGGAGACGCAGGTTCGCCGCTTGCTCGATTTTTGCGAGCTTCCCTTCGAGGACGCTTGTCTCGATTTTCATAAGACCAAACGTTCTGTGCGCACTGCAAGTTCTGAACAGGTGCGCCAGCCCATCAATAAAACCGGCGTTGATCAATGGCGCCGGTTTGAACCCTTCCTTGATCCCTTGAAGAATGCGCTCGGACCGGCGCTGACGGAGTATCGCGCGTGACCAATGAAAATGATGAATTGTTGCCTGAGGAGTTGGCGCCGGAAGAGTCCGTCTATGAAACGGATTACACAACTGGGCAGGACAATATCGAGATATTAGGGCTCGATATCCATAATCCAGTATTTTTCGCCAGTGCGGCGCTGATCTTAAGTTTCGCGGGCTCAGTACTGATGTTTCCCGAGAGCGCGGGGAGTGTATTGACATTTGCGCGCGACTGGACGCTGCAGCATTTTGACTGGTTCTTTGTCGTGGCCACTAACATCATTTTTCTTTTCTGTTTGTTTATCGGCGTCTCACGCTTCGGCGATATCCGATTGGGCGGTCCGGACGCCAAGCCGGATTTCGGGGTTCTGTCGTGGCTGTCCATGTTGTTTTCGGCTGGTGTCGGCATTGGGCTCGTCTTCTACGGCGCCGCAGAGCCCACGGCCTACTACACCGGCTGGTTCGGCACGCCCCTCGATGTGGCGGCGCGCACGCCTGAAGCAGAGCGACTCGCCTTCAGCGCAACAATTTTTCACTGGGGCGTGACGCCTTGGGCGGTTTACGCGGTTATGGGGCTGTCGCTTGCCTTTTTCACGTTCAACAAAGGGCTGCCGCTCACCATTCGTTCGGCGTTTTATCCGCTGCTTGGGGATCGCATCTGGGGTTGGCCCGGCCATATCGTCGATCTCCTCGCAGTGGTGGCGACGCTGTTTGGGCTTGCAACATCGCTGGGTCTCGGCGCCCGTCAGGCGGCGAGCGGTCTGCATTTTTTATTTGGCGTTGATAATGGACTCGGCACGCAGGTCATCCTTATTGCCGGGATCACCTCGCTGGCGATTTTTTCCGTGGTGCGCGGGCTTGATGGCGGCGTAAAACTGCTCAGCAACATCAATATCATTATTGCAATCTTGTTGCTGCTGTTTGTCATCGTCGCTGGCCCTACAATGGCGATTTTCAAAGGCTTTGGAACCAATGCCGTCGCTTACGCTGCTGATAGTTTGCGCCTCAGCAACTGGATTGGCCGTACCGATACCGAATGGTTCCATGGCTGGACGATCTTTTACTGGGCGTGGTGGATTTCCTGGTCGCCCTTTGTCGGCATGTTCATTGCGCGTGTCTCGCGCGGCCGGACAATCCGTGAGTTCCTGATCGCAGTGATGGGCGTGCCGGTCATCGTCGCCGTGGTCTGGTTTACGGCTTTCGGCACGACAGCAATCGACCAGGTGAAGAATGGCGTCGGCGTGCTGCCGGGCGGCATCTCGGAAGTCTCGCTGGTCTTGTTCCAGATGCTTGAGAACTTACCCTTTCACCAGATATCGTCCTTTGTCGCGATCGTATTGCTGATCGTGTTCTTTGTAACGTCGTCGGACTCGGGCTCGCTTGTCATTGACAGCATCACGGCGGGCGGCAAGCTGCACGCACCTGTGCCGCAGCGCATTTTTTGGGCGACTATGGAAGGGCTGGTGGCGGTTGTTCTGCTGGTCGGCGGCGGCTCAGCGGCGCTTACATCATTACAGGCCGGAGCAATTACGGCGGGGCTGCCGTTTACACTCGTCCTATTGGCGTGTTGCGCGAGCCTCTATCGCGGCTTAAGGGAGGAAATGGTGAGCCAAAAGAATGCCAGCATTTCCTTAAGCAGCATGTCCCATGACTAGCAGAATTGATCACGCCCTTATCGCATTGCGCCAAATCTTGCGCGCAACGGAAATCAGTTCCCGCGCCTTGGCAAAGCAATGCGGCCTCACGCCATCGCAACTCATATTGATGGAGATGATTGCGAAATCCGCCGGCGCAACGCCCGGCGTGTTGGCGAAAGAAATATCGCTCAGCCAGGCGACGGTGACGGCTCTTCTCGACAAGCTGGAGAGCAGAGCGTTTTTGGAGCGGACACGTAACGAAGACGATAAGAGACGCGTCACCGTCAAATTGACGGAACAAGGCGCCTCCATTCTAGAAAATGCGCCGAGCATTCTACAACTGCGTTTTGAGCGTGGTTTTGAAAAGCTTGAAAGCTGGGAGCAGTCTTTTCTGGTCGCTGCGTTAGAGCGCACGGTTATGTTGCTTGATGCTGAAGAACTTGACGCTGCGCCAGTTCTCGATGTGGGCGCTATTAGCGAGCCGGCTGTCTAGTTTTCTCAGACCGGCTCCCCGCGAGATTCAAATTCGATTGATGCGTACGATCAAAGTGTAACCCTCAGCAGTCTCCAGCTCTGTCTGCAATTCAGAGATTCGCGCGAAAAATTACCCGCGGTCGCGCCGTTCGAATCAGTAGTCGCCAATGGAGCTAAGACCGCTGGGGCCGTGGCGGCGTGCAGGTTAAAGTGACGATTTTTTTACGCTGAGTCTACACGTCTAGCGTGTGCGGCTATCATGGTGTCAAAAAAACGGAACAAATACCTTGGCGATTGAAAGATAGCACTCAGTTGGGGCTACTTACTGGTGGAAGCTGTCAAGCAATGCGCAATTTGGTTTCAAGCTCCAGTAATTTGTATTAACCAAGATTTCTTGGCGCGCGTGTCGCGAGCATCTGCGCCAAGAAATTTCTGTTGCAAACAAGGGAGAATGCGATGCTACCGAATCTAAAGTTAGTTGCGGCGGCAGCGGGGGTGTGTGCGATATCGGCGGTCACACCGGCCACTGCGACGTCACTACAAAAATTGCGCCTCGACGACATGGTCGATCAATCGTCGTCTGTGGTTGTCGGCGAGGCTATGTCGAGCCGAACGGAACGCACAGATGCAGGCGTTTTCACCTATACTGATTTTCGCGTATCGGATGCGGCTTTCGGCGACATGGGCGGCACGGTGACTGTCACCACGCTTGGCGGCCGCTATCAGATCGGCAAATTCAAATTTGCTGAAACATGGCCGGGTTCGCCGCATTTTTCAGCGGGCACGAGATTTGTTCTTTTTCTCCAAGAGTCACAACTCGGCCAGGCTGAGGTGGTCGGCTATTCTCAAGGCGCGATCAATGTCGTCGAGTCGAGTGACGGCGATTCAGTTCGCACGCCAGAAGGCGCAATGGAAAAGCTGCCTTCCTTCATGAACCGGGTCCGCGCAATGAAAGCCAAAGGTCGCGCCAAGAAGGACATGGATTGATTCCGATACGGGAAGCCGGCTGAGCCGGGTTGTCCGAAACGGTTTTGTTCAATTTTTGAGAGAGCATGAAACATGAAACGTAAATTTATCAGCAGCGTGGCGCTAAGCGCCGCCGCGATCGCACTGTCCTCTACGGCAATGGCCGGCGGGCAACTCGACGAAACTAAACTTATCGGTCCTTCTGCGGAATTTCCGGGATCAATTGATGCAATCCTTGTTCCGATTGCATGGCCGGCGAACTGTTCGACCATTCGTTATAAGCTAGACAACATTCCGGCGACGACGATCGATATTCCAAACGCCGCCTTCGCGCCAATTCCGCTAACGGCAATGGCTGACGAAATCGAAGCGACATTCGAGGAATGGAACAAAATCCCGACCTCCTATATCAGGATGGAACTGACCGAGATTGTCGCCTTGAATAACGGCACACGATCTTTCGATTTTATCAATGAGCTGACTTGGGAAACTCCTCCCGGTGCTGGTTTCCTCGCATCTTCGCCTTCGACGTCGCTGATTGAAGATGCGACCTTCGTCCCAGGCGATGACATTGACGGCGACGGAGATAGCGATGTTTTCGATCCTAATTCAGCAGACCCTGCGCTGAAAAATCAGTGCCACGATGCGGATGGCGATGGCGATATAGAATTCGTTCCGGGCGACTACCCAGCCGGCACAATCCTCGACAATGATGTGCAGTTCAACGATCCTTTATGGAACCTTGTAAGTTTTTACTGGGAAACCGAGCCGTCATCGGATGTGCCTTTCGGCTTTACAGGTTCTGACATTCAGGCGGTCGCTGTTCATGAGTTCGGCCACTCGCACGGTTTGTCACACAGCCTGGTCAATCAGATCTCTGACGCGGATGGAACGGGCTCGACCATGTTCCCGTTCATCGACATTGGCGACGCAGCCTCTGAAGAAGGCCAGCGCACACTGCATGACGATGACATTGCATGGTCGTCTTATGTCTACCCAGAAGGCTCCGCCTCTTCAGGACCTGCGGCGCTTCAATATGGTGACCGTAAGTTTGAGTGGGATTACGACGTCCTTCACGGGACAGTGAAAACTGGCGATGGCGTCAATATTCTGGGCGGCAACGTCTTCGCCATGGATGAAAAGACCGGCCGCATCGTTGGCGAGGGCTATTCGGGCGTCGCTAAAATCGCGTTGACGCCTGACCTGCAATTCTTCGACATCGTCTCTCCGGAAGTGAACGCTCTTTCAGGCGCGTTCGTCATTCCAGTGAAGAAGGACAAGTATCGGGTCATGCTTCAAGCGACGGATGGCGATCCGGCGGCTGGCGGCAATATTTCGTTCACTGCTTTTATTGGTGAAATTTTTGGACAGTTGACCTTTGGCGAGGAAGGCTATGACCGTCCGAAGGAGGGCGCGTTTGAAAGTGACACAGGCGGCACGTCGCCAGTCGTGAGCTACGCCTGGAATCCGAGCATTGACCTCGTCACCAACACCGAAGACGTTCTTCGGAACGGTTCGCCAGTCGTAGGCTTTATCGGCACAGGCGCCGCGATCGGTGCGAGCGACGTCATTTACGCTGAACGGTTTGATGGAGCAAATGTCAAAGCGAAGCTTGATGCAGGCCAATTTATTACATCTGGCCTGTTTTGGACGTATGTTGGAGATGCATCAGCGATTCCGGAATTTGAGTATGCCGGCATTTTCGTGGGCGAAGTCGATGGTGGCGGTAACGCCGTGATCAACCTCAATAAGCCGATCTATATTGTGGAAGACTTTATTGGGCAGGATCAGGATCTCGCGCCGATGTACATCAAATCGGAACGCGTGCTCGCCAATAAGTTGGGTAAAGAATTGCGCAGAAATCCTGATGCCGATGTCTTCCTCGTTCTGGCAGCGAAGAATGGCTACATCACCGGACCGTCAGGTTTCCCGCCTTTGCTCGCGCTGGACAATGACGGTGTCGTGTCCGGCACTTCCTACCTTTCAACATTCGGTGGCCCGTTTATTCAGCGTGCTGGCGGAACAGACTGGATCGTTGAAATGCGTATGACGGACTAGCGACATCCTCGCGCGCTTTCGGGCCTGCGATGCGGTGAATGAAGAAGGGCGGATCAGAAATGGTCCGCCCTTTTGTCCGCGCCGCATTTGGTTTGTTCATTTCGCACATGCACAGCTTTATCAAGGCCGTTCATCTGTCTAAGTCACTGGCGGAAGGTGAAAAAAATTGCTAAGAGGGGCGCCCTCTAACGGTCGGGCGGTACGAATGACTAAGAGCGGCCAGAACATTTCTCTCCTAGACCGGCACCGTTCGGTCATGCCGTCCTGGCTGGCGCTATATTATAAAGAGCCAATC
Source organism: Hyphococcus sp. (assembly GCA_021604585.1). Classification (GTDB taxonomy): domain Bacteria; phylum Pseudomonadota; class Alphaproteobacteria; order Caulobacterales; family Parvularculaceae; genus Hyphococcus. Next base: position 2,203 of record BQJG01000033.1, on the reverse strand, counting down.
CAGATTGTCCGGGGCGAAGGGCGGCGAGTCTGGGATCAGGACAACCGTTCCTATCTCGATTTCTTTGGCGGCATTCTGACCACCATGACCGGGTATGGGGTTCCGAGCGTCGTTGAGGCGATCCGCGACCAAGCGGAAAAGATGCTGCACTCTTCGACGCTCTATCTGATCGACTCTCAGATTGAGCTTGCGGAAGAAATTGCGGCGCTGTCGGGCATTCCAGACGCGAAGGTTTTCTTCACAAACTCCGGCAGTGAGGCGAATGACACCGCCCTCATGCTGGCGACGGCCTATCGCCGTTCAAACCAGATCCTCGCCATGCGCCATAGCTATCATGGGCGATCGTTCTCGGCGATGGCGACGACGGGAACAGCGTCATGGTCGCCTTCATCGCTGTCGCCCTTCAATGTGTCTTACATTCATGGCGGCTATCCCTATCGCAGCCCGTTCGCGCATATGTCTGACGACGACTATATGCGCGCCTGCGTTTCAGATCTCGAGAATGTCCTGGAGGTCGCGACGGCAGGTGACGTCGCATGTCTGATTGCAGAACCGATTCAAGGCGTCGGTGGCTTTGGCGTGCCACCGGACGGCATGTATGGACGTTTCAACGACGTGCTGAAGCGCAAAGGCATTCTGTTCATTTCGGACGAAGTGCAAACCGGGTGGGGCCGCACCGGCGAACATTTCTGGGGTTATCAGGCGCATGGCTTTACGCCTGATATTATGACCTTTGCTAAGGGCCTCGGTAATGGTCTCGCCATTGGCGGCGTCATCGCCCGTAAGGAAATCATGGATTGCTTTAAGGCGAATTCCATTTCCACCTTTGGCGGCAATCCGCTGGTGACGCGCGGTTCGCTCGCGAACCTTCATTATCTGCAGGAAAACAATTTACAGGCGAACGCCGCCAAGCAAGGCCAGCGTTTACATGACAAGCTGGCGGCGTTCGCAAAGACGGCGCCCCTGATTGGCGAGGTGCGCGGCAAGGGCCTGATGATCGGGATCGAACTCGTCGGCGCAGACGGAAAGTTGCCCAATGTCGACGCTGTGGCCGACATTATGGAGCGCACCAAGGCGGGCGGTCTGTTGATTGGGCGAGGCGGCTTTTACGGCAATGTCATCCGCCTTGCGCCGCCGTTGACGGTGACGGAGGCGGAAATCGACGAAGGGTTTGATATTTTACGCGATGCGATTCAAGCTGTAGGAACAGGCGCATAGGAAATAAGCGAGTGAGGCATTTCAAGGTCAACACGGATGACGCGGGACTGACGCCAGCAGATGTGGCGGAGAATTTTGCAGACCTGCACCCCCGTCTTGATCAGGCCCAGGCCGTTGTCGATGCGGGGCGTTGCGTCTTTTGCTATGACGCGCCGTGCATGAACGCTTGTCCCACACATATCGACATTCCAAAGTTCATTCATCAGATCAGATCAGGCAATATTGAGGGCTCGGCGAAAACCATCCTGTCGCAGAACATTATGGGCGGCACTTGCGCGCGCGCTTGTCCGACGGAAGTTCTGTGCGAAGAGGTTTGCGTGGTGCATCACACCGAAGGCGCGCCAGTGAAAATTGGCGAGTTGCAGCGGTTTGCGGTGGATCATCTTTTGGACAAGGGCGGCGATCACCCCTTTTTGCGGGCGCCAGCAACGGGCAAGAAACTCGCCGTCATCGGCGCAGGACCGGCCGGACTTTCTTTCGCCCATCGCGCCGCCATGCTCGGCCATGATGTTGTCGTTTATGACGCGAAATCGAAAGCCGGCGGGCTCAACGAATACGGACTCGCCGCCTATAAAATGGCGGATGATTTCGCCCGGCGCGAAGTTGAGTTTCTGTTGGGCATTGGCGGCATACATCTGGAACAGGGCAAGACCTTGGGCGCGGACTTGTCGTTGGAGAGGCTGCGGTCTGAATTTGACGCCGTCTTTATTGGCGCAGGATTGAGGCAAAGTCACACTCTTGGCGTGCAGGGAGAAGAATTGAGCGGCGTGCGCGACGCACTCGATTTTATCGAAGACATCCGTCAAACCAAAGATAAATCAAACGTCGCGATCAGCAATGAGGTTATTGTCATCGGCGGCGGCAATACGGCGATTGATGCGGCGGTGCAGGCGAAGTGTCTTGGCGCGCGCAATGTGACGCTGGTCTATCGCCGCGGACCCGAAGCGATGAGCGCAACGGGATGGGAGCAGGATCTGGCGTCATC
>BQJG01000032.1 GCA_021604585.1 Hyphococcus sp. | reverse complement strand
GCTGTGTTCGATGTCGATAGCGATCGGACGGCGCAATTCGACGATACGGACCGGCAAGGACTTGAAGACATCTTAAAAGGAGTGGCCTTATGACGACCCCACAACTGATTTTGTTTGCTGCTGTATTCGCGCAAGTCGCGTTGACTCTTGTTGTATACCTACTGCTGGTTCGCGCGCGCTTCGCCTATGCGAGCGATCGCGCCAACCTCAAGCCAGAACTCGCCTACGATCAATCAGCATGGCCAGTCAGTTCTCGCCAGATCGCGAATTCCGTGACCAGCCAGTTTGAACTGCCGGTGCTCTTCTACGCGGGCGTGCTGTTTGCGTTTCAATTTGGTGCGGCTGGCTGGCTGGCGGCGGCGCTCGCCTGGATATTTGTGGCGACCCGCATCGCTCACGCATTCATTCATATCGGCAAGAATATCATGATGACGCGTTTCCAGTTCTTCCTTGCAGGGTTCGTTATGATTGCGGTTTTCTGGATCAATTTGGCGATCACGGTTTTGACCAGGGGCGCCGTTTAGCGAAAATCAATCGTCATCATCATGATTGACGCGACGGCGGTCGCGCTGATCTTCACGCAGCGCTGACTTGGCATTCTCAATGATGCGCCGGAGCCCGATCGGATCGTCAAGGTCCGGCAAGGTAATGACACCGACGCCGGTGCCGCGCAGCACGAGTTTTCCATAGCTGAGCAAACGCCCCCAGATCGATTGATGCAGTGTGATTTCCTCAATTTTGTTGAGGCTCACTTCCTGGGTGTTTCGCGAAACCAGTCCGGTCTTGTAAACAAAGCGGTACGTGGTCACGACAATCTCGGTCGTAATCAAAACAATCAGATGGTTGAGCAGGATTATCGAACCACAGGCAGCCGCTACGCCCGCCGACCACCAGCCGACTTTCAGCGCTTCATAAGGCACTTCAGCCGCGAACTGGATGAAAAAGAAAAAGGCGAGGGAACCCGCGCCCATGGCAAACCACATCATCGGAAAGAAGCTGTAGGTCCAGTTGAAATTGGCCCGGTGGAGGATTTCTTCGCCGCCGGCCAGCGTTTTATCGACATATCCAGACATGCTTTGTTTCTTTCCCCAATTCGCCGCCAGCCCAGATCGCCGGCAGTGTTTCCCGCCCGATAGACTCTATATAGGCGATGCTGACGAGATCGAAAACGCTGCTTTGCGTTGAAATGCCCCGATTTCAGGGATAAGACGCGGCGCTGTTCCCCTCTTGCAACGCAATAACATCCCCGAGGAGCCCCGAAGGCTATATGGCGAAATATCAATATATCTACTTCATGTCCGGCCTGTCGAAACAATTCACGGGCGGAAAAAAGATATTGGAAGACATACACTTACAGTTCTATCCGGACGCAAAAATCGGGGTCGTGGGGGTCAATGGCTCGGGTAAATCGACGCTGCTGAAGATTATGGCGGGCGTCGACAAGGAATTTAACGGCGAAGCCTACGCCGCCGACGGCGCAACGGTCGGGTATCTGCCACAGGAACCAGTCCTCGACCCGACCAAAACAGTGTTTGAGAACGTTTTGGAGGGGGCGGGAGAGATTAAGTCCAAGCTCGACGCGTTTAACGCCGTTTCCGCCGAGCTAGGCGAAAATTACACTGATGAGCTGATGGAGAAGATGTCGAAACTCCAGGAAGAGATTGACGCAGCCGATGGCTGGGATCTTGATTCCAAAATCGAAATGGCGATGGAAGCGTTGCGCTGCCCGCCGGGTGACTGGTCAGTGGATAAGCTGTCAGGCGGCGAGGCGCGCCGGGTGGCGCTGGCGCAATTGCTGCTTTCAAAGCCTGATTTGTTGCTGCTCGACGAGCCGACAAACCACCTAGACGCGGAATCGGTCGCTTGGCTTGAGCATCATTTGCGCGATTATTCCGGCGCCGTCGTGCTGGTCACGCATGACCGTTATTTCCTTGATAATGTGACGGGATGGATTCTTGAGCTCGATCGCGGCCGCGGCATTCCCTATGAAGGCCACTATTCATCTTGGGTCGATCAAAAGCGCAAGCGCCTCGAGCAGGAACAGCGCGAAGAGGGCAACCGCAAGAAAACCCTCGACCGCGAAGTGGACTGGATCCGGGCTTCGCCGAAAGCGAGACAGGCCAAGTCAAAAGCGCGTATCAATGCTTATGACGAATTGCTCAGCAAAGCCGCAAATGAAGAGATCAACACGGCGCAGATTCAGATACCGCCGGGACCGCGCCTAGGCGGCGTTGTTATTGAGGCGGAAGGGCTGAAAAAAGGGTTCGGCGATAAATTGCTGTTTGACGGGCTTTCATTCAAACTTCCGCCCGGCGGCATCGTTGGCGTGATCGGTCCGAACGGCGCCGGCAAAACCACCTTGTTCCGTATGCTGACAGGGCAGGACACGCCGGATGAGGGCGCTTTGCGCGTCGGTGAGACCGTAAAAATGGGGTATGTAGATCAATCGCGTGAAGATTTGAATCCGAACAAGAATGTCTGGGAGGAAATCTCTGGCGGGCTGGATATAATTCCACTTGGCAAACGCGAGATCGCCTCGCGAGCCTATGTCGGCTGGTTCAATTTCAAGGGCGGCGATCAGCAAAAAAAGGTCGGCAATCTGTCAGGCGGCGAACGCAACCGGGTTCAACTTGCGAAAATGCTCACTGAAGGCGCCAACCTGCTGCTGCTCGACGAACCAACCAACGATCTCGACGTCGACACGCTGCGGGAATTGGAGAGGGCGCTGGAAGACTTCGCCGGCTGCGCCGTGATCATCAGCCACGACCGCTGGTTCCTCGACCGAATCGCAACGCATATTCTCGCCTTTGAGGGCGACAGCCATGTGGAGTGGTTTGAGGGTAATTTCGAAGACTATATGGAAGACAAAAAGCGCCGGCTTGGGGCCGACGCTGATGTTCCGAAACGGATCAAGTATAAGCCGTTGACGCGTTAGCGCGTTAGGTTGTGCAGTTTCCGTCGCTGTCGCAAAGCTGGACCTTGCTTGTCAGGCGAGGCCAGCGGATCGATTTACGGTCAAACACAATTGGCGTTTCCAGAACATGATTGGTCATGCTGGGCGTGTATGTGTAGTTCATCTCCACCACGATAAGCGAGCCAATGCTGCTCAGCACGTCATTGTCATCCAGGTTCACATAATACGAACCCGCGGCGTAAGGCTCGCCACCGTCTGAATCGCGCGACCAGTGAACGACTGGGTCGCCTTCATCATCCAAAACAACGCTGATCAAGCGCAGTTGCAGGGACGTCGTGTCGTTTGGCTCGACGATGCTGATGACGCCTTCAAACAAATCGTCAATGTCGCTTTCCTGCAATGTCTCGGACTGCGCGGCAAGATCGGCCAGCGTATTGGCGGAAATTGCGACTTTGCGATTGACCGTCATCGCTGTTGAGGCTTCGACCAGTCCGAAGAACAACAACACCAAAACCGGCAAGATCAGAGCGAATTCTGTCGCGGCAAGACCGCTATCGGAATTTGCCAGACGACGCAGACTATTTTTACGCAGGCTAATCATCTTGTGCGTTCCTAGTCTTCACGATTGTTGAGCTCGTAAGGCTCGTTTCTAAAAATAGCCGTAGAGACAAGACGGCGTTTATTCGTGCCGGGCTCGGAAAGATTGACGCCGATTGCCGGATTGAGCGTTGTATAAATGTAACAAATCCGCGCGCGCACAATCTGCAGCTCATCTCCGGGGTTAAACGGAATGGCTGCGACATCGTCCGGAGGCGCGTCAGCGCATGTTGGCGGCGTATTGTCTGCGGCGAGTTCAGCGAATGTGTCGTAGGTGTCGACTTCAATCGTCAGCCGGTTTTCGCAACCGCCAAAAACAGACAAAACATCACAGATGTTGTCGTACATCTTGTCGTATTTGTCGTCATTATCGCCAAATGACTTCTGAATTTGGCCGGTTTTAATCTGCCGTGCGGCGTCGCCGACGGTGGCGTCCACCACCGAGTTTGCAAAAAAGAACCAGCCCACTTCAAAGATGGAGAACATCAACATCAAGAAGACAGGAGCGACAATTGCAAACTCCACGGCAGTCGAGCCGCAAGAGTCTTCCCCAAACTCCCGCGAAGCCATTCGCTCTGTCCATTTACGCCGCACCTTGATGAACATCGAGGGAGCCCTTTATTTACTGATGTGCAGATTGACGAGGTCTGCGGCGATTTCACCGAAAGCCTCTTCGAGGTCGTCGCCGTCTGCAGCATCCTGGAAGTAAGGCGCTGTCGGGAGCGTCGCACAGGATCTGAACACCTTTTCGGTGGAGGTGCTGTCAAGGCCGAACATGATGGTGTAGATCAGATAGCCTTCTTCCTTCATGCGGTGGCAGACGCGCAGCAATTTGTTATCGATTTCGTCGCGCATATCGCTACGGCTCGTCATGTTGGCGCCCATGCGGCTTTCGATGGCATATCCATAAGCGCCCAGGTCCGAGTCCCAATGGGTGTTGTCATTGCCGACAGTGTTTTCACCGTCGGTCATAATCACTACGGCCTTCTGCCATTTTTCATAATCGGGATCGCCAGGCGCAATGCCTTCTGTGAATGGGGCTTCAGGTGACAGCACTCTCCAGCCCCACGCTGCGCCATGAGCTGAGTCGGTGTTGCCGTTAGCATCCAGAGAGTCGACGAAGGTTTCGACAGTGTCGCGAACATTGGTCAACGGCAAAATCGGCTTGGGACAATTGCGATTTGGTCCGCGCGAGGAAGTAATGCTCGGCGACAAATCATACTTGCCTTTATATTTCGACGTCGCTGAATCCCACCAGCCGACATAGGCGTTGCGCAGGATGTACTCCTGATTGCCAAGGCCGTGGCTGGCATTTGAGCCGGTTTCGACCGTGATTCTATCAAGGAACGACTTGAAGGCGTTGTTCGTGATGTTTCCCGCCAGCACTTCACGGAAGTAATATACCGTCTTTGCATATTTGTTGAACGGCGCGCCTTTTTGGTAGTTGGTGTACTGCTTGTCATCGATGAAATAGCGGTTAGGATAGTTGTCTTCCCGAATGCTGCCTGAGCTGTGCGAGCCGTCTGCGTCGGGATCATCGAACATATAACCCCACCATGGCGTGCCATATGTGGTGGTGCCTGACTCGCTGTAATCGCCATTGTCGCAATCATCTGAGTCATTGCAGTCAGGTTCATCAGGGTGAAAAGAGGGCACCCACTTAAAGTTCACCGGATCCGTCAGAATGGACGTGGACAGACCTAACGCCGGCTCATCGTCAAACGCGTCATAATTCCTGATATCATAAGTGTTGGTGCTGCTCTGATACTCAGCCGGAATGTCCATATAGGCGTTCAGCTCTGCAACGGTCAGCGTCCCGCCGGGCTCAACATCCAACTCATCGAGCGGATAGGGGCGTGTCTCCACACAGCCCGCCCAGGATGCGCCGGGCGTCGAGTCGAACAAGGTGAAATGGTTCACCTTGGTGTTCATGTCGACATTGCCGGCCTCGGTCACATGGAAGAAGCGGGAGCCATGATAATAGGCCTGCGCGCCTGTATCAGCCCAGCTATTGGACCAGCTTGAGGCGCCGCCGGGGTTTACATAGGCGTTAAAGGGCACAACACCGATCTTGATGTTGTCGCTCGTCGCGTCTGAACCGTACATAACGTCGAGCATGATTTCGACGGCGTCTTTGAGACTGGCGATCTTTGTTTTGCCGCCAATGGATTCATCCATAGAGCCGGTAACGTCGAGAACGAGCGCGAGCTCTACGCGACCAGAACCTTTCTTGGTGATCTCAACGCATTTGCCAATATCAAGATCATGAATGCCGGCAACGCCCAACAGATAGGTTTTAATGTTGCCGGTGATGCAGGTGATGATCAGCGCGTTGTTATCGAGTCCAAACTCAATGTTCCAGCCGGGCTCGAGCGCATTTTCATGGTGAAAGTTCGCCTCAAAGAACTTGCGTCCGTAGTCCTTCAGCTCTGCGTCAGTGAGCGTGGGGTCGCTTGAGCTGAGCTGTGCAAGTGCAAGGCTGGCGGCGTCCATGGATTCAACCATGTCTGCGCGCACGGCGTTCCAGCGCGAATAATCTACCGCGCCGCCTGCAAAGAAGAAGAGGACGGTCGCCATAAACGCAAACAGGAAGATGATGTTGCCATCCCTGTTTTGCGCGAAACTCTTTATCACCGGCGTCAGGCCGCGCATTGCGCGTTTACGATTGTCCTTGCCGGCTATACCGGTGTTGAATACCAGCATAGGGAACTCCCCAAACTCTACTTGTGCGGATAGGACATTGCGGCGGTCTGCGTTAAAAGGACGTAAGGAAACATCCTTAACAGCAACAAAATATTTTCAACTGTAAGCAATTCGTTTGCGGTTGTTTTAGCGTTATTTTACGCGCCGGAAGCGAGAAAAGGATCACGAACTGTGTGAAAATCTCAATTAACCCACCAGGGAAAATTCTTAAGGCATGCGCTTTTCTTGTTCTGATCAGGCATTTGTTTTTCACGATGGGCGCTTTCTTGGATTGACGAAGATCGATGGTTAACGCAACCATACCGACTAAGTTGAAAGGCAGGGGCGTCATGAAGAATCTCATCACCACATCGGTCGCGGCAGTAACATTCATGGGGCTGACGACCGCCTCTGCTGAAACCGTTTATTTGACTGCCGGCAAAATGATTTCTCCTTCAACGGGGGAAGTGGTGGAGGGGCCGGCGCTGATTATCGAAGATGGCGTCATTGTTTCGACGGGGACGGCCGCATCCTTGCCGGCGCCGGATGGGGCCCGGCCAGTCTCACTGGCGGGAAAGACGATCCTGCCGGGGCTGATTGACATGCATACGCATATGACCGGCGACCCGACTAAAGGCGGCGGTTATGCTTCACTGGCTTATCCTGGCGAACGCTCCGTCATCTGGGGCGTGGTGAACGCTGAGCGGACGTTAATGGCGGGGTTCACCTCTGTGCGAAACACTGGCGCTGATGGCTATGAAACGCTGGCGCTGCGGGACGCCATTAATGAAGGCGAAATTATCGGGCCGCGGATGTTTGTCGCCGGGCCGCCGGTCGGCATTGTTGGCGGTCATTGTTCTGACAACAATCTCTTGCCGCCATCCTATGAGGCGACGGGCGTCGGGGTCGCAACCGGCCCGTGGGAGATGAGGGGCAAGGTTCGCCAGAACATCAAATACGGCGTTGACTTCATCAAGACCTGCTCCACCGGCGGCGTCTTTTCCAAAGGCACGCTTCTTGGCGCGGCGCAGGGAACGCCCGAAGAGCTCGCGGCGATTGTCGATGAAGCGCATATGCGGGGCTTGAAAGTCGCCGTTCATGCGCACGGAAATACAGGCATCAAAAACGCCATCCGCGCCGGAGCAGATACGATCGAACATGCAAGTTATCTTGATGATGAAGCGATCAGCATGGCCAAGCGCCGGGGCGTCTACTTCTCAATGGACATCTACAACACTGAATACACGCTCGCCGAAGGAGAAAAGAACGGCGTGCTGCAAGAGTCACTCGACAAGGAACGCCAGGTTGGCGGTATTCAACGTGAGAGTTTTCGCAAAGCGGTCAAAGCCGGCGCCAAGGTCATCTTTGGAACAGATGCGGCGATCTATCCGCACGGCGATAATGCAAAACAATTTTCCCGAATGGTGGAGTTTGGGATGACCCCGCTACAGGCGATCCAGGCATCGACCTCGCTGGCGGCGGAAGCCCTCGGCAAATCTGGTGCCTTGGGCTGTTTGTCGGCCGGCTGCAGCGCGGACATTATCGCCGTATCGGGCGATCCGCTGGCCGATGTCTCGGTGCTGGAAAATGTGGACTTTGTCATGAAAGAGGGTCTGATCCGCAAAGGCGGCGTGTAGTGGGTGGCACATGGCAATATAATCAATTGGTTGTGCGCATCTCTTAACCAAAATCGGGAGCATGGCGTCCGCCTGGACGCTATCCGCGGCGCTGAATTCCCGGACGCTTTTCATTGAACAAGGCCCCTGAATCCGCGATATTAACCCTATTCCGGCGGGATCGACTGGAGGGGGAATATGAGCATGGATGCCAAATATCGTTTCGGGCTTGCCGCGGCTGCATTGAGCGCCGGGCTGCTTACCGCTTCTCCGGCGATAGCCGGGCGTTGCGGACATTCTTACCCTGTCGATTCACCGACTACGCTCGCCAAAGTCGCGCGCGCTTGCAATGTTTCTCTCTCAGCGCTCCGTGAAGCGAATACGGGCGTCAATCCCGATCATGTGGCGCCTGGCGAACATCTCGCTGTGCCTGACGAAATAGCCTCCGCAACGGATATTCCGTCGGGCGGCGCCAATGTTGAAGTCGCCGACAACTTTTACGACACGCCAATTTATCATTATGCGGAGTATTCTGAGCCTGCTTATTCCAGCACGTCGCCTTCAACCACAGCGACTTCCATCAGTCCGATCTATATCTCTTCTTCGACGGCGCCTTATTTCGTACGCGCCAGCGCGCTTGGCGCGCCGATTACCATGCGTGATGACCCAACCCTCAGCTATCAAAAGCTTTCCGCGGCGCGCATTCGCAATGCGGGGATTCAGGCAATGCCGACAGCGCCGATGAATTTTGCGCCGCTTCGCCCCGTCTCACCGAACTCCGTGATGGTCTCGACGCGCGGCGATATGATGATGGGTGATCCGTTGTCTCCACTGATGGAATGCGCAGTTTTGCGGCGTCAGGAAAATGGCAAGATCAAACAGGTGCGTGAATTCAAACCGATGCCGGAGGGCCGGGAAGCGCCGGCCCATTGTTCAGCCGTCACCAACGCCTCCATGAACGGACCGGTATTTTTGAACAATCGGGTGCGTGTCGGCGACTTTTTAAGGTCCGAATATGAAGGATCGTCGCCAAGCGCGGTCTTCACCATCTTGCAGGGTTACATCAGCAATGCGGATGCCGAATGCGTGACCTTGCGCGCTGATGACGGCATGGTCTGGCGTATTGGCGTTCCATTGGCGCCGATGGAAATGCTTGGAAAAGAAGCGACCATCTGGGCGGAGCTGACGGATTCCCCGCAATGCGGCGGGTTGACCATGAACCGCGCTGTCTATGCTGAGCGGGTCAACTAGCAACAGCCGCCGCTGGTTGCGATTTCGTCGCCCGATTGACCAAATGGCGAGGCGGTTCCGCAACCGGGAAAAATTCCGTAATGGGTTGACCAGTCGCCGATGAACTCGAACCACGGCGCAAATCTCGATTCATTCAGCATCCGGAACGTATTTCCGCATACAGGAAAGACGCGGCCCCTTTCGATGACATGATGATTGTCGAGGGCAAAGCTCTTTTCGCTATGTGCGAGGCCGCCGTGATAAATGACAGCCTGTCCATAGTCCTCGCAAGCAGGCTCGAGACCCCCGATTTTGAATAAGCGATATGTCGCCGAATGAAACTTTGCGGGCTCCAGCTTCTCGCGCAAGCTTGCATTGTTGATCGTCAATGGCCGGTCCGTCACCAGCCGCGGGTCTTTAAACCCTGCACCTTTGACGATGCTTAAAAAGTCGTTCCAATAGAGCGCGCCGCCCAGGCATTCGCCTTGCGCGGCAGGGTCAAGACGCAGTTCCTCACTCAACCGGCGGTCAGCATAAACATCGGAAAAGTAAAACTCGCCGCCCGGTTTGAGCAGATCGAAGGCCGCTTGAAAAACAGCCTGCTTGTCGGTGACAAGGTTGATGACGCAATTTGAGACGACGACGTCGAATGATTCCCGTTCCAGATCGAGTTCGCCAAGGCGTTCAATGTCGCCATCCAGAAACTTGACATTGGCGTAACCGAATTTTTCTTCATGCCAGGCCAGATGATCGCGTGCGACGGATAGTTGCTCGGGCGTCATGTCGACGCCAACCACTTCACCTGACGGGCCTGCAAGCTGCGCGAGGGCGTAAGCGTCCTGGCCTGAGCCGGAACCAAGATCAAGAATGCGCGCGCCCTCAAGCGCCAGCGGCGCGATGAGGCCGCAACCATAATAACGGGCGCGAACATCCAGATGAATGTTTGCCAACAAAGAGGTCAAATAACCAGGCGCATCTGCAATGGTGCAGCATGCATCGGTTTTAAGGTCGGCCGAAGAATTCAACACTTTCCCGTAGTAGTCCTTGACGTTTTGCTGGATGTTCATGGCGTTTCTTTCCTGTGCAGGATTGCCGGCACCTTTACCCTTTTTTGCAGCCTCATCAACAATCGTTATGCAACGATGACGCATTGTTGATTCGCGCGTGTTTTTGCGCCTGTCAGCGTAATTTCAGAGTGGCCGCTGTGAAGCGATCAAGTCGTTCGGGTTTCCAGTTCAATAACGTCTGGCCGCCACATATTTGCGCCAGCAGTGTCCTAATCTGGACAGATCCGGCGTTTTTACTGGACGCCGGAAAGGTGATGACGAATGATAACGACATGCGGTCAATCATCATGTTGCGTTAACGTATTGTACGTCTGGAAGGTGATCTGTGTTGAGTAGCATGTTGCAGTTGAAGCCTTTGCGCGCACGTGTTCGGGGCGAGGTTGAGGCGCATCTCGACAAGGCCGCCCAAACCTATTTCGGCGACCCCGCGCTGTCGAAAGTCGATTTTTCTATGCCGGCGGGCGAGGCGGCGCTGGTCGGGCCGAATTCGGTGTCCTGGCGAATTTTCAAGAACCCGGTCACGCTGTTCATTGGCGGCGTCGCGGCCGTCATCCTGGAGCTCGCCGAACCGCGCATTCGGACCGGTGTCTGGGAGAACACAACGTTTCGCACCAATCCAGTCGGCAGGCTGAAACGCACAGGGCTTGCCGCCATGGTGACTGTCTATGGCGCGCGCAGCGTTGCTGAGGCAATGATCGCACGCGTCAACGCCATGCACGCAAACATTAAGGGCGCGACTCCGGCGGGCGCCGTCTTTCAGGCCAGCGAGCCGGAATTGCTGACCTGGGTGCAGGCGACCGCCGCATATGGCTTTCTCGAATCCTACAGCAACTATGCAGCCCCGCTGAGCGATGTGGAGCGCGATCGATATTATGCGGAGAGCCAGACGGCGGCGGCGCTCTATGGCGCGACTGGAGCCCCGGCCTCCCGCGCGGAACAGGGTGCGCTGTTCGAGGCGATGATTCCAAAGCTCGAAGCTTCAGATATCGTGTTTGAGTTTCTTTCCATTATGAAAAGAGCCGAAGCTTTTCCCCAACCAGTGCAGCTGGCGCAACGCTCCCTTGTACGCGCCGCTGTCGACCTGACGCCCGCGCCGGTGAGAGACGTTCTGGGACTGGACGCCCGCTACGGGCTTCGACCGTTTGAAGGGCGTGTGATCCGGAGGATGGCGCGCCGTGCTGATCGCTTAATGCTGCGTTCCGGTCCTGCCGTCACATCCTGCCGGCGGCTGGGGCTGCCTGACAATTATCTTTATCGTCACCGCTGAGGCGCGCGAAACTCGAACCTATTTGCGCCATGAACCCAACGGGACTATGGAAGCGCCGTAGATTCATACCGGATAGTTCATGACCGCCATCACCCCTGAAATTGTCGCCGGCCACGGCCTCAATCCTGAAGAATATGAGCGTATCAAGGCGCATATGGGCCGCGAGCCGAACCTCGTTGAGCTCGGCGTGTTTTCGGTCATGTGGTCGGAGCATTGCTCCTACAAATCCTCGCGGCGGCATCTGAAAAAACTGCCGACCAGTGCGCCCTGGGTGATCTGCGGCCCCGGCGAGAATGCGGGCGTCATTGATATCGGCGCCGGCAAGGACGGCGTGCCGCTGGCCGCCATCTTTAAAATGGAGAGCCACAACCACCCGTCCTTCATCGAGCCTTATCAGGGCGCGGCGACCGGCGTCGGCGGCATTATGCGCGACGTCTTCACCATGGGCGCGCGGCCGGTGGCGAATATGAACGCGTTGCGCTTTGGCGATATGAGCCATCCGAAAACGCGCCATCTGGTCGGCGGAGTCGTTTCCGGCATTGGCGGCTACGGCAATTGCATGGGCGTGCCGACGGTGGGCGGCGAAACGAATTTTCATCCCGGCTATAATGGCAATATCCTCGTCAACGCCATGACCGTGGGCGTCGCGGAAAAGGCTAAGATTTTCTATTCCGCCGCGCGCGGGGCGGGAAACCCTGTCGTCTATGTCGGCTCAAAAACTGGCCGTGACGGTATTCACGGCGCGACCATGGCGTCGGCTGAATTCGACGATGCGTCCGAGGAAAAACGTCCCACCGTTCAGGTCGGCGATCCGTTCACGGAGAAATTGCTTCTTGAAGCTTGTCTTGAACTCATGGCGTCGGACGCAATCATCGCCATTCAGGATATGGGCGCGGCGGGCCTCACCTCGTCGTCGGTCGAAATGGCCGCCAAAGGCGGCGGCGGGTTCGAGCTTGATCTCGACCATGTGCCCCAGCGCGAAGAGAACATGACCGCCTATGAGATGATGCTGTCGGAATCTCAGGAACGCATGCTGATGGTCCTGAAGCCGGGCCGCGAAGAGGCGGCGCGGGCGATCTTCGACAAATGGGGCGTCGATTTCGCGGTGATCGGCGTGACAACAGATACCGGACGCCTCGTCATCAAGCATCAGGGCCAAACTGTCGCTGACATGCCGGTGCCGCCGCTTGCCGATGATGCGCCGAACTATGATCGGCCCTTTGCGACGCTCGAAAAACCGGCGCTGCTCGCCGACCCAACCGTCACCTATCGCGAAGCCGAAGCGATCCTGCGTGCGCCGGGCAAGGATGATGCGGAGCTGCGAACGATCGCCGATGCGCTTATCGCCGACCGGCTGAGCGATCATGATCTGGTCGATGCAGTTGGCGTCACCATCTCGAAAGGCGAGGCGCGGATTTATGCGCGCTCCAAACCTGATGGCGTCAAGTTTACCGGCTTTGAAGAGGCGGCGCGCAATCTCGCCGCCAGCGGGATTGTCGAGACTGCCGAAGTTGATCATCGCGAGCAGCAATTATCGCTTGCCGATGCGCCGGGCGGAGACACCATGCTGACGGCCCTCGCCAAGCTCATGGGTTCGCCGGATCTTTGTTCACGCCGCTGGATCTGGGAGCAATATGACTACACCGTTATGGGCGACACGATCATCGCGCCGGGCGGCGATGCAGCGCTGGTGCGCATTCACGACACAACCCGCGCGCTGGCGATCTCCACCGATGTGACGCCACGCTACGTCGAGGCTGATCCTCATGAAGGCGGCAAACAGGCGGTCGCGGAAACCTATCGCAATATTTGCGCTGTCGGCGCGTCGCCGCTCGCCATCACCAACTGTCTCAATTTCGGCAACCCGGAACGCCCTGAGATTATGGCGCAATTCGTTGGCGCGGTTGAAGGCGTCGCCGAGGCCTGCGAAGCGCTCAACTATCCAGTCGTGTCCGGCAATGTCTCACTTTACAATGAAACCAATGGCGCCGCGATTCCGCCTACACCGGCGATTGGCGGCGTTGGCGTTCTCGATGACGTCACAAAATCCGTGCGTGTCGGCGGCGCCGAAGCGGGCGAAGAACTGATCGCCATTGGCGTGACGCGCGGCCATCTCGGCCAGTCGCTCTATATGCGCGAATTGTTCGGGATCGAGGAGGGTGCGCCGCCGCCGGTTGATCTCACCAGCGAGCGCAAGACTGGCGAACTAATCCGTAAGCTGATTGATGAAGGACTGGTCACCGCCTGTCACGACGTCTCCGATGGCGGGTTGCTGGTCGCGGCGGCTGAAATGGCGCTGGCTTGCGGCCGGGGGCTCAATCTCGCAACGCCGGTGAAGGCGCGCAAAGCCGCCTTCTGGTTTGGCGAAGATCAGGGGCGTTATCTTGTCGCTGCTGCGCCCGCCGCCGCCGACACGATGCTCTTGAAGGCTGCCATGGCCGGGGTGCAGGCCTCGAAGATCGGCCGTTTCGGCGGGCCGGACATCCTGCTGGACGGCAGGGATGCGCTGTCGCTGCTTGATTTGTCTGATATTTTTGAATCTGCGCTGCCGGATTACATGAACGCGCTCACCAAAAAGGAGACCGCCAAAATGCCCATGGCTGGCGAAGACATTAAAAAGCTCATCCTAGAAGCCCTGCCGGATGCGGAGATCGAACTCGAAGATCTCGCCGGCGATAATGACCACTGGCGCGCGCGCATCATCTCATCGGCGTTCAACGGCAAGTCCCGCGTCCAGCAGCATCAGTTGGTGTACAGAGCATTGAAAGGCCGCATGGGCGGCGAACTGCACGCGCTGGCGCTTGAGACCGAGGGCCGGGAATAAGGTTCGCAACCTTTGCTGAACGATGAAACGAGCGCTCTCAGGCGCAGGTTTTTTTAAATTGGACGAAGCTCGAATTGAGCCTGTCAAGAGATATGTAATGCTTGCCGCCCTCTGTCTCGATTATGGCCGCAGCAAAGGCTCCGTGCCTTGCTTTGAATTCTCCTCTCTTGTGATATGTTCAGCGGATGGGAAAGCTCCTCAGCCTCATTCTGGTCGGCGCATTGTTCGCAATAATATCGCCCGCATCGGCCTCGTTCGGCGATTGCACCGACCCTGATTACATGCGCGGTTTTGAGGACGGTTCGGAAGGCGTCGATCCTACGGCGCCCTCGCTTGATATAAACTGCGTCATTGAATTCGAATTCGATTATTCAACGCCGCACGGAAATCGCCGGATTCGCGGCATTCGCGACATCAACGCCGACTGGGCTTTCGCCGAAGGGTCGCTGGCGCAGGTTGAAGCCGGCGCACGCGCCGCTGTGGCGGCAATGAGGCTGCTTGGCGATTATCACGTCGATGACATCACCCTGCTCATTCTCGATGACACCTATGGACGCCTCGATCACGAAGCTGATGCGGACACCGGCGCGCTGACGCAATCCAGCGCCACCGGCGAATGTCTTGTGGATGTCTACATGCTGAGCAATATGGGCGGACCGGAATATACGCCATTCGTGATCGCACATGAAATCTTTCACTGCATTCAGAACGCTTCGCTGACGCCGGGGCAGTTGAACACGCAGATGACCGAGGGCGCATGGTGGACAGAAGGATCGGCGGATTATTTTGCCGCGCTCGCCGCGCCGGACAGCGTCGTCGCCCGCGGCCGTGCGCAGAATTTTGAAAACGGCGTCGACGCCAACGCGCCGCTTTACGATTACACTTACGGCGCGACGATATTTTTCTTCTGGTTTCATGAAGAACGCGGGCCGTCGCAGCTAATGCCTTTTCTTCACCAGATGGCGGATGTGAATACCGACGCGGCGCAGCGTGATGCTATGCGCGCTACGCTCAGCGATGAAGACTGGCTGCATTTCATAGAGGCATATGCCGATCGTTCGATAAGGTTGCCGAGCGGCGGTCTGTTGCTCTTCTCCAATGAGGGAAATACATACGCTTTCAATGCAACGCGTACGGAGCGCTTCACGCTACAGCCCTTTGCGGTCAATCATGGCTGGCTGACCTATGAATGTGGCGCGTGGGAGAACGAGTTGCGCCCGCGCGACGTCAATTTGGGCGCAAGGCGCGACAGCGCGCGCGCTTGGGGCGACCTCCCGGATGAGATCGATACAGAAGGCGCGGGCGAGGTGCGTTATCGGTTCGCCGCAATCAATACGGGCGATGCGCCGCAAAATGTAGAACTGGAAGTCCGGCGCATCCGCTCCTGCGAGCCCTGCAACGACAGTGAAGAAATCGATATTTGCCTCATCGGCGAATGGGAGATGACCGGCGGCGGGCCGATCGAATGGATGCGGGCGCAAGGGTTGCCGATCACCGCCGCAGATCCCGGCCAGCGTATGATTAGCTTCGATGAGCGCGGTGTTTACTATGCCAAATCTTTCGCTACGAGCATGGAAATGGTGCTGGGCGATGAACGAGCGTCTGCGGATGGTCAAGCGATGCCCGCCGCAGGCCGCTGGTCTGTTTCTCGGCCCGAAAAAAAACTCGCCATTTGTCAGGACGCTGGCGGAATGCAGGGCACTGTCAGGACCCCCCATGGTGAAATTCCGGTGGCGCAGGCTGGCGGCGGCGTCCAAGTCATGGATTACGCCTGTTCAAAAACCACGCTGGACACCTCGCTGAATGTCGGCGGAGGGGCGCCGATGGACACGACATACACCCGCAGGACTCCGCCGCCGCCCGAACTTGATTAAGAGGGCGGGGCGACTGCGCTTGCCCCCTTCCCACGCGCCCGCTAGTTTCCCTCAAAATCAGTTGTTTTAGGGAACCCCGCCCATGTCATTCACCCGCATCCTGTTGCTCGCTTCCTCTGTCGCTGCCATCGCGGCCTGTTCACAAAAATCCGGCAGCGACGAGGGCGAAATCACCTATGAAGCCGATGACGCAAGCTCGACCGAACCGGGTGTAGAGACCGAGGCGACATGGGGCGCGCTGAGCGAAACGGATGCGCGGGATTACTTCACCTACTCCAACTACAACGACATTCGCGTCACGCATGTTGATCTCGATCTCGCCGTCGATTTCGAGACGCACATGATTTCCGGCGAAGCGACGCTCGACTTTGAACGCCTTGCGGAGGGCGTGAATGCGCTGGTGCTCGACGCCAACGATCTCGATGTGAAAACGGTTGAGGCGCATGTGGACGGCGACTGGCTGACCGCCGGTTACAAGATGGGCCCCGACGATGAGACTATGGGCTCGCGTTTTGAAATCACGCTGCCCGAGGGCGCTGACCAGGTGCGCGTCACATATGTCACCAGCCCGCAAGCGGAAGGCATTCAGTGGCTGGCGCCGGAACAGACTGCGGGCAAGGAATATCCGTTCCTGTTCACACAGTTCCAGCCGCTCAATGCGCGCACCATGGTTCCGCTGCAGGATACGCCGGCGGTTCGCATCACCTATGACGCACATGTCACGACGCCGCCGGAATTGATCGCGATTATGAGTGCGCGGCAGGATGAAAGCGGCGTGCGCGACGGAGATTATTCTTTCCGCATGTCGCAACCGATCCCGTCATATCTGCTGGCGCTGGCGATTGGCGACATTGAATTTAAGCCGGTCAGTGAAAAGGTTGGCGTCTATGCGGAGGATTATATTGTCGACGCGTCGGCTGAAGAGTTTTCCGACACGCCGAAAATGGTCGACGCCATCGAAAAACTTTACGGGCCTTATCGCTGGGGGCGCTATGATTTGATTGTCCTGCCGCCGAGCTTTCCGTTTGGCGGCATGGAAAACCCGCGCCTTTCCTTTATGACGCCAACGCTGATCGCCGGCGACAAAAGTCTGACCAATGTGGTGGCGCATGAGCTTGCGCATTCATGGTCCGGCAACCTGGTGACAAACGCCACATGGCGCGACGCATGGCTGAATGAAGGCTTCACCAGCTATGTCGAAAACCGGACCATGGAAGCGCTTTACGGGAACGATCGCGCGGTGATGGAGCGTTATCTCGATAAGCAGTCGCTTTTGGAGGATATCGCAGCAGCGCCGCGCCCGGAGCTGACTCAATTGAAAATGCCGGACGATATCGGACACCCGGACGATTCCTTCAGCGATGTCTCTTATGTGGGCGGCATGTTCTTTTTGAAATTTCTGGAGACGCGCTTTGGCCGCGAGGATTTCGACGCCTTCCTTAAATCCTATTTTGATCACTACGCATTTCAGTCGATTACGACTGAAGACTTTCTGACCTATTTCGAAGACAATCTCTGGTCGGTGCATCCGGACAAGGTGTCGAAAGAAGAAATCAACGATTGGGTTTACAAACCGGGCTTTCCGGACAGCATTGAAGACCCGCAGTCGGATGCTTTCGACAAAGTGCAGGCGCAGCTTGATGCATGGCTGGGCGGCGGCGATGTGGGCGGGCTGGAAACCAGCGCCTGGACCGCGCATGAATGGCTTTACTTCATCGGCGCCCTGCCGGATACGATGACCACGGAGCAATTTGCAGCGCTGGATGGGCGATTCAATCTCTCGACATCGCACAATGCCGAAATCGCCAATGCCTGGTATCAAAAAGCGATCCCGGCCGGCTATGAACCTGCGTTTGAGCCGCTCGACGCGTTCCTGATGCAGGTTGGGCGCGGCAAGTTTATCTATCCCTTATATGCAAGCCTGATCGATAGCGGCCGCCGTGAATGGGCGGCGGCTGTCTATGAGCGCGCGCGCGCCGGCTATCATCCGATCGCCCAGCGCCGCATTGACGGGATTTTTGCAAAGTAACCTATTGCGTTCCGGTCGATGGCCCGCGCAACAGGATTTCCAGCATCGGACAGACCATGACGTGGCCGTCAAAAACGGCGCCGACGATCAGCGTATTGTCCCAGACGGCGCCGACGGATGAGGCGTTGATTTCGCCATTGACGGAAATCAGCACATCAGAGGTCACGCCATTGCGCGGGTTGACCCGGATCACATGCGATGGCGCGATGGCGCTGGCGTCATTGGCGTGTTCAACGAAATCGAAAATCTTTGAATGCCCGGCAACCCAAAGCGCGCCATCGCGGGAGACTTCGATATTATCGGGTGCGGTGTTGACGTTCAGGTTTTTGACGCGCTTGAGCGCGCCGGTTTGTTCATTGCGCGTGAAGACGCCAATGCGCCGCTTCAACAGTTCGGCGATGTAAATGACCTTGCCATCAATCGATTTATTGATGCCATTGGCGTAGACCAGCCCGCCAAGAACGGAGCGGCCCGTCTGACCGTCATAATAAACGACATCCGTGATCGGCAACGCGAGATAGGATTCGAGCAGCGACAACGGCCCCTTGTCAAAGCGCCGGTCATTGCTGGCGTAAAACTGACGCGGGCCGACGGCGACAATGTCATTGGGCGAATGCATCGCCGCGAAGGATATGGTTTCAAGATGCGTGAGCACGCCTGCGGGGCCCACATCGAAAATCTCGACAAGCTCTTCACCCGTTGGCGGGTGATTGATCACGAACAGGCGTTTTTCGCCGTTTTCGCCGCGCCACAAGCTAATGCCGTGGGGGAGGAAATTCTTCATCGCAGGCGACACGCGCCGCACCGCGTCAGAACCGTCCATGCTGAGGGCGTAAATGCCGTTCAGCGGGTTCACGTGGTCCGCCTCTACGCCTTCATACCAGAACCGACGATCAGCGGCGGAAATGAAAGCAAGTTTCAGATCAGGATCGATGGTGACGTCTTCGGTTCCCGGCGCAATATCGACGCGGCGGCACTGATCGACGAGTTTTGTCTCAAGCTTGGCGAAGGCGCCGGAAGCCGGGATTACGTGATAAGCAAAACGCCCGGCCATGATAATCGCCAGCGCCGCTAAACCCATCCACACATAGCGCATAATACGCCTCAACCAGCCGCCTCGAGAAAGCGGCGCCTTCCAGCCCCAGTTCAACCCAATCCTTCGCACGTTACCGCAGACAGGCCATATGCGCCAGCCGCTTGGATTTTCAGGCAATTTCCGGGCATGGTGGAGAATATTCGACGTTTGTGACAACCATGAGGCGCGCATGACGGAAAAACGCATTATCGCCACGCCGCGGCAATTACCTGGCGCGCTCGCCGGTATGTTGAAGATGAAATACGAGGTTCGCGAACCCGAAAGCGTTGTGATCGAGCCCGGCGAATTCCCCGCACTGGCGGAAGGGGCGGAAGCAATTTTCGCAACCGCCTTTGACGATATGGATGAAAATTTCATCCAGCGATTGCCGCAAAGCGTAAAGCTGATCGCGTCCATTGGCGTCGGCGTCGATCACATCGACCTCTCCGCCGCGAAGCAGCGCGGCATCGCCGTCTCCAACACGCCGGAAGTGACGACCGCATGTCTGGCGGATGCGACCATGGGGCTGATTATCGCCGCCTGCCGCCGTTTCCGCGAGGGACTTGATATTGCACGCACGGGCGAGGGGCGCGGCATGCTGACTCCTGACAGCTGGGGGCAGCGCGTGACCGGCCGCACGCTTGGCATTGTCGGCATGGGCAATGTTGGTAAGGAAGTCGCAAAGCGCGCGAAAGGTTTTGATCTCAATATTATCTATACAACCCCGCGTCCGTCGCCCGAGATTGACGCGGCCTATGGCGCGCGCGCGGTGTCGCTGGAAGCGCTGTTAAAAGAAGCCGACATCATCTCGCTGCATTGCCCGCACAAGCCGGAGACCCATCATCTGATCGATGCGGCAGCCATTGAAACAATGAAGCCGTCCGCAGTGATCATCAACATTTCGCGCGGGCCGGTAATCGACGAGTCCGCGCTGATCGAGGCGCTGAAGTCGCGGCGCATTTTCGCCGCCGGGCTCGATGTGTTTGAAACCGAACCCCACCCGATCCGCGAAGATCTTTATGCGCTACCGAATGTGTTCTGCCTGCCGCATATCGCCTCGGCCACATGGGAAAGCCGCGCGGCCATGGCGGCGCGCGTGCTGGCGAACATCAATGCGTTTTTTGAAACCGGCGCGCCGGTGGACCGGGTGTTTTAGACATCGTCAGCAAATATTTCTCATTTTAGGACTTAGCTAGATTTGAACTTCAAATCTAGCTTGGTCACCCCGCTTCGCGATACATAGCTCGCTCCACTCGGTCGATGATATTAGGGGCCTGATATGGGCTACCCTCTTCATACACAAGGTCGTCATTGATATAAAAGGGAAACTTCTTTGTGCGGAACTCAGGATCGAACGGCGGCTCGCCATAGGTCTCCAATGATGTTCTGCCACCAAACATATTCCGATCAACCGGTTCATAACCGCCGCAAGCCGTCAGCCCCCGCCATTCAGGACCAATCAACGCCCGTTGCGGGTAGGCGTCGGCAGGCTCAATGATCATCGGGATCGTAGAACGTGATCGCGGCAAAACCGGAAAGATTTCCAATATGAGCGGATTAACATCATATCTCTGCCGCAATCGGCTGCCCGCAGGTCCGCTGCGGTTTATATGGCCAGCCAAGCTATATTCCTTATCGTAGTCAATCATCTCGCGCCCGTCCTCAAATGTCGCCGCGTACAAAACTTCAGACAAACCTTCGATTTTTTGGCCACCCCAACCACTGATCGCCTGATAGCGCTTGCCTTCCAAGGCGCGCGGCCAGTTTGCTTCCACATACTCCATCACTTCATCAGGCAAGGGGATGCGCATCAGCCCGAGACACCGTGCGCCAATCGTTCTCCCGTCAAACCGGGCCTTCATCGCTCTAATTTGTGGGTCATGAGCAATCCCGTAATGATCATAGCCCCAAGGACCGGGAAGCATGCCTATAGGCTCAAATGACTCTTCTGCGCTGCGCCACCATTCGGCCCATTCATCATGGGTGGCATTGGAATAGGTCACGCCATTGAACGCCATCTTGGCGTTCTCGCGCTGATAAGCCTCGACAGAGGAATAGCCCCATCCGAAAGAGAGGTCATTGACGTCATCAAACCAGATCGCAAGAGGCAAAAAGTCATCGCCTATATATTGCCCGAGGCCCAGGCAAAGATTCAACGTCCGCAACAAGATTGCCGCACCGTTTGACGTAGGCAAGATCATGTTCTGCGGGCTCATCTCCGAATGCTCAGAACGCCCGCTAGCGCGCCACCACGTTGTTTTCACGCCGCATCCGGCGACATAGTCGAACTTAATCTCTTCACCGGTCTCCAGCACGGTGAAAGACGCCTCAACCCGGTAAAAGAAGGACTTCTTGTTGACCTCCTCAACTAAAAATCCGCCGCCGCCATCACCCTGACCACAGGCGTACAGGTGGAGAAAGCAA
Organism: Hyphococcus sp.; assembly: GCA_021604585.1. GTDB lineage: Bacteria > Pseudomonadota > Alphaproteobacteria > Caulobacterales > Parvularculaceae > Hyphococcus. The sequence goes on along the minus strand of BQJG01000032.1, from coordinate 15,647 downwards.
AACAGCGCTGAACAGAGATTGAGACTGCGCGGAACGCTTATGCGTGCAATAAGCTTTCGCGCATTCAGGACCGCCATGCGGAGCATCGTCATCCTCATTTACCGTCTGGCGCCGCGTATATAATCGCAGCGATGGCTAAAGGGGATTAACTTCTCATTCTGGTTATGAAGATCGAGTAAATCACAAAATTCCACACCCCAATAAGGCGAGTGACAGCGCAGCATTTTACATCATTTCTGTTGAATTCTTTCATATTCCCCCGTGTTGGTGAATAGTTATCCACCAAAACCGCAGCGGGTTTAGTCTTCGTGTCGCGTTGTTATGCGACCGAACGAAACGCGCTGATGCTCCATAAAGAGCGAGCGCAACAGATCTCAGCAGGTTCTTGCAGCGTCAGGATCGGAGCAGTGCAAGCTGCGTTCGGTTCGGCTCTTTGACATTGTGAATTTTTGGCGCGTCCCCGGTCGGGCAAAGTCTGGATCGCGCCAGTTGAATGAAAGCCGCCGGACACAGGTCCCGTGCGGGAGTGCGGGAGAGTCTGCCTGCTCTCCACTCCCGCGCGGGACCGGCCGGTTATTCCGGAGCATCCCAGGTGATGGTGTGAAAGACGATTTCGACTTGTTCGTGTGCGCTCGCGCCGGATCCATTGAGGGAATAACTCGTAATCAATGCGCGATGGAGTTCATAAGCTGTTTGCGGGCCAACTTTTCCATCGACTACCAGCTTCAAAGAAGGAATAACGCGTTTTTCGTTTTTCAGGCGCCTCAGGCTGCTTGAGAGTGCGCCGCGTTGCAGCGTCAGCTTTACGTTTCCTCCGGAATTTCGCCGCGGAGGCGTGTCAGAACCATTCCACAATGCGCCGATGACAACGGCCTGGCCGCCTTTGATGGTCTCTGTCTGGTTCGCGCCAGCCGACAGGGTTTCATTCGCGCCGACGGAGCGCTTGGATTCCCCATCAATATCAGGAAGTTTGAGATAGCCTGTAAGGGCGGCGTTTGCTGTGCTGACGGAAAACAGAATCGAAGCAAATGCGATCACAAGACCTCGAACACTTTTCATACTGTTGCTCCCTTCAGTTTGCTGAATGATCGTCAGCCTGTACCGTATATGTGATGTTGAGTTTCCGGTATTTGATCGTCGCGGAGGCGCCGCCCGCGCTGGTTTGATAGCTGGTGACGAAAACATCAGAGAAGGTGACGGCAAGGAAATCAGACCCGTCTCCATTGTTAACGATCAGCAGATCCTTGCCGCCATCGTTTGCGCCCTTACGGGTTCTGCTCTGAAACCAGCGATCCACACTTTCAGTGTAGCCGCGCTTCAGCGTGATCTGCGCCACGCCGGAGCCCCTGGCCGAAGGCGGTCTTGCAGACCGGTTCGCCCCAAATGTTACATTTGAAGCCTGAAACTTCAGCGAATTGCTGGACAGCTTTGCTGAAAGGGACGCCGAACTGTCGCCAGTTATGTCGCCGGCCGCGACGAATACGCCGCCAGTGAACTGTGCGAAAGCAGGGGCTGTAAACGCAAAACAGAAAACTGCGGCAATAATGCCGGTAAAGGAATGACGCATGGGGATGGCTCCTTTCGAGCTGGATGCCGCCAGCGAGCGCCGCGGGCGGTTGAGCGCAAGTTAGTGCGAGATTTTGTTGTAATAGAACGCGATTTCTTCCGTGGGCCGATCGTCAGCGTCTCCACTGGTGGACCAGCTCTTGATGAAGCAGCGTTCAAGTTTGTATTCCACTGTCTTGCCGCGCTCTTGCGTTGTGAGGATGAGCGCCGGGATTTCACGCTTGCCATCGTAAATGCTTCTGACGGCCGAACGACCTGCGAAGCCGCGTTTCAGCGTGACGTGAACAATGCCGGCGCCATTATCAGTTGGGCGTTTGGCGGCGCTGTCATTCGTTTCGCCCCAGGACCATGAAAGCACTTCGATTTGGTCGCCGCTATATTCGGCGCTATCGCCGGGCACATCGGAAATCTTCATAAACATATTCGCCGCATTTGCGGCGCCTGCCAGCATCAGGGACGCTGCAAGCAAGGCGGTAACAGAACGTAATACACGCATGACTTCTCTCCCTTGGTAGATTTTCGTCGCTTACTGTTTTCGGCGGTTTGGTTAATGCGCACAGTGACCGCCGTCACAGGAACTAGATTTTCTTACGCAACACGCGGCCTGCGCGTACGGCGTCGCGGCCGAATTTCTTGCGAATGGCGTCGATGGCCTGTTCCTGTTTGGCTATTTTTGCATTGGCGTCGCCGAACAGGTCGGGCGCGGCCAAACTCTCGCCAGCCGCCGATAGCCCCGAAAAACCAACGCCGATCAACCGGTAAGCCTTGCCGCCGCTGGTCCGAGAGCCTGACGCGGCATCATAAAGCATGGGCTTGGCCGCGGCAAAGAGAATGCGCGCGAGATTTGCGGGCGCATCCAGCGTCGTGCGGCGCGTGATGGTCTTGAAATCGCTCGATTTGAGTTTCAGCGTCACAGTGCGGCCATCGAATCCGGAGGCTTTCATCCGTGCCGAGACTTTCTCGCAGAGCTCCCACAGGACATCTTCCAGCAGTTTGACATCGCGAATATCGGTATTAAATGTCGTTTCCGATGAAACGCTTTTGGTTTCACGGTCAGGTTTGACGGCGCGCTTGTCGTCGCCCTGCGCCAGGCGCGCGAGACGCAACCCCATTTCGCCATAATTCTTGGCGAGCGCGCGCGCATCCGCCGTCTGCAACTGCCCGATTGTTTTTATGCCGTCCTGTTCGAGCTTGCGCGCCATGGCTGCGCCGACGCCCCAGATCATGGTGACCTTCTGGCGCGCGAGAAACGATTTCGTCTCGGCTTTGCCGATAACGGAAAAGCCGCTCGGTTTGTCGAGATCGGAAGCGATCTTGGCGAGAAATTTGTTATGCGAAAGGCCGATGGACGCGGTGACGCCCAACTCGTTTGCTACCCGCGCCTGAAGCCTCGCGAGCGTGATCGCCGGCGGCCCGCCATGCACGCGCGCGGTGCCGGTTAAATCCATAAAGGCTTCATCAATCGACAGCGGTTCGACCATGGGCGTGAGATCGAGCATCATCATTCGGACGGCGCGACCGGCTTCGGCATATTTCGCCATGTTCGGTTTGATGATCACGGCGTTGGGGCAAGCCTCCCGCGCTTTGAACATCGGCATGGCGGATCGGACGCCATAGGTTCGCGCCACATAACAAGCGGTCGAGACCACGCCGCGAACGCCTCCGCCGATAATGACCGGAAGATCTTCAAGCTCGGGATTATCGCGCTTTTCTATGGCGGCGTAGAAGGCGTCGCAATCGAGATGCGCGATTGAAAGATCGAATAATTCCGGATGGGAGGTGATTCGCACCGAACCACAGGCAGAACAGTGCGGGCGGCCGGTCGCAGCCTGGCCAGGCGCGGCGAGGGCGTAGCAGTCGCGGCAAAAGCCTGTGTTTTCGCCAATTTCAATCATTTAACAAAAGGTTACCGGCGGAAATGACGCGGAAATTCTCATGGAATTCGCGCGCTGGGCGTTCACGATAAACAATCAATTAAGACCTTTTGCGCAAAACTTTCCATCTGCAGGGCCGATTCGCGCCAGATTGGCGTGGGGGCCCGCATGGACGGATAAAAAGGCGTACTATGTCGGCTATGGAAAAGCTTGATTATTCAGCTCTCCCGAAAACGGTTCTGATCGTTGAGGACAACGAGCTGAACATGAAGTTATTCCGGGACCTTCTGGAAATCCATGGCTATCAGACGCTGGAGGCCCGCACGGGCCCGGAAGCGCTGGAATGCCTCAAAGAAAACCGTCCGGACCTGATTTTAATGGATATCCAGCTTCCCGAAGTCTCGGGGCTGGAAGTCACGCGGGAAATCAAAAGCAGTCCTGAACTGTCTGATATTCCGGTGATTGCGGTGACCGCTTTCGCCATGAAGGGCGATGAAGAGCGGATCCGCCAGGGTGGCTGTGAAGATTATATCGCAAAACCGATATCGGTCGCCTCGTTTCTTGAGAAAGTGAAAAGGTATTTGGATTAGGCTCGCTTAGCTTAGTTGAAACCCTTCAAGATACGGGGGCTGCATGACGGCGCGCGTACTAGTCGTCGACGATCTGGAACCAAACGTTAAACTGCTCGAAGCAAAATTGCGGGCGGAATACTTTGACGTCATTGGAGCGTATTCAGGTCAGGAATCGATTGATCTGGCTCTTGCCGAAAAGCCGGACATCATTCTACTCGACGTGATGATGCCGGGCATGGATGGTTTCGAGGCCTGCCGTAAGCTTAAATCCAACCCGGAAACCATGCACATTCCTGTGGTGATGGTGACAGCGCTCGACCAGCAAGCCGACCGGATTTCCGGGCTTGAAGCCGGGGCAGACGATTTTTTGACAAAACCAGTGGAAGATCTGGCGCTCTTTGCACGCGTTCGATCATTAACGCGTTTGAAAATGATGACCGACGAATTACGGGCGCGTTATGCGACCGGCAAGGATCTCGGCATTGTCGGTCAGATCGATGTTGAAGCCGAACAGGCCGAAGCGCGCATCTTTCTGATCGACGATAATGAAGATCAGGCAGAACGGCTGATTTCTTCGCTTGGCGACGGAAACTACAATATCGATCATGAAGCCGACCCGGAAGTGGCGCTGACGCGCGCACGCACCGGAGAATTCGACCTCATTCTAGTAAATCTTTCGATTGAAGCGATGGATCCGCTGCGGCTGTGTTCTTCTATTCGTTCGTTTGAGGAAACACGCCTGACGCCGCTGCTGGCTGTTGTGCGTCATGGCGATACGCGCAAACTCGTGCGCGCGCTCGATATTGGCGTGAATGATTACGTCACACGGCCGGTGGACAAAAACGAGCTGACCGCGCGCGTTTCGACGCAATTGCGCCGCAAGCGCTATGTCGATCAACTGCGCTCATCGTTCCAGGTGAGCCTGGAAATGGCGGTCACCGATCAGCTTACGGGACTTTATAACCGCCGCTATTTGGCGAGTCATCTGTCGGCGATGTTCGATCGCGCCTATTGGACCGGACGGCCGCTTGCGGTGATGATTATCGATATCGATCACTTCAAGTCTGTGAACGATGTTCACGGCCATGATGTGGGCGACCGGGTCCTGAAAGAATTTGCAGACCGCATCGCAAACTCTATTCGCGGCATTGATCTGGCCTGCCGGTATGGCGGCGAGGAATTCCTGATCGCTATGCCGGATACGGATCTGGCTTTTGCTTCCATTGTCGCTGAACGGTTGCGTCAGGAAATTGCGACATCCAAATTCAACTTGAACGCCGGACGCGATGAACTGGCCGTGACCGTGTCGATCGGATTGGCGTCAACCGAGAACGGTCCGGATGAAGACAGTGCGCAGAAGCTGATCAAGCGCGCCGACGAAGCACTGTATGAGGCCAAAAATGGCGGCCGCAACCGGGTCATTCAAAGCGCCGCTTAATCTTTCGCTAGCAAGAAACACAACAAAAAAGCCGCCCAAAGGGCGGCTTTTCAATACCGGGTACAGCTTGATCTTACTTGATCTTGCCTTCTTTGAATTCCACGTGCTTGCGCGCGACCGGGTCGTACTTTTTCAGCACGAGCTTTTCGGTCATGGTGCGTGTGTTCTTTTTGGTCACGTAGAAATAACCCGTGCCGGCGCTCGAATTGAGGCGGATTTTGACTGTGGTCGGTTTGGCCATGGGTCGCTCCTCGGACCTAGAAATAGCGTAAAATGAGGGCGGACCATACTCACGCCCTTTTACGTGTCAAGCCGTATGCGTTGTTTTTCTCGTGGCGTGATTGCGTTCAACGCCGTCAAAACTCTGCGTTGTCGTCGTACTCTTCCGCTTCCAGACCGGCAAAACCATGCATCCGGTTCGCCCACTGCAATCCGATCAAGGCGCCCTTCGACGCCGGCAACAGCCACCAGGTCGAGGCGATCATGAGCGGCAGCCAAATGGCGAACTGTAGCGTAATGGGCGGATCGAAGATCTGCTTCACCGCCAGCGCCAGCGGGATCATCAGATGGCCAATGACAATGATGGTGAAGTAGGGCGGAGCGTCATCTGCGCGATGGCCGGACAGCGCAAGACCGCAGGTCTTGCAGGCTTCCTGGGTCTTCACATAGCTCTGATACATACGGCCTTCGCCGCACTGGGGACAAAGATGGCGCATGCCCCGGCCCATGGCGGCCCATACGGAACGCCGCCCCGGATCGCCGCCAAAAGTCTCAACTGAACTTGTCATTCAGTGGTTATGGGGAGCCCGGGGGCGGGCTTCAACGCGCCCAATTGGCGCGGCCTACGAGCCAAACACCCGCCGGAAAATCACATCCACATTCTTGGTGTGATAGCCGAGGTCGAACAGGCTTTCGAGCGTCGCGGCGTCCAGATGCGTAGTTACATCCTTGTCGGCTTTGAGATTGTCGAGAAACTGTCCTTCACCGCGCCATGCCGGCATGGCGTTGCGCTGAACCAGGGAATAGGCCTGTTCCCGCTGTGCGCCCGCCTGGGTAAGGGCCAGCAACACACGCTGCGAGAAAATCAGCCCGCCGAGCTTGTTCATATTGTCGAGCATCCGCTCGGGATAGACGACCAGATTTTCAATAACTCCCGCCAGACGATGCAGAGCGAAATCGAGATGCACGGTCGCGTCCGGCCCAATGCCGCGTTCAACGGAAGAATGCGAGATATCGCGCTCATGCCACAAGGCGACATTCTCCATTGCAGGAACGACGCTCATCCGCACCAGACGGGCAAGGCCGGTGAGGTTCTCCGTCAACACCGGATTGCGCTTATGCGGCATGGCGGACGAGCCCTTCTGACCCTTTGAGAAGAATTCTTCCGCCTCTAGGACTTCGGTCCGCTGGAGATGGCGAATCTCGGTCGCCAAACGCTCGACCGAAGAAGCAATGACGCCGAGCGCGGCGAAATAGGCGGCATGGCGATCACGCGGGATCACCTGTGTCGAGACAGGCTCGACGGTAAGGCCCATTTTTTCCGCCACATGCTCTTCGACTGAGGGATCGATATTGGCGAAGGTGCCGACTGCGCCGGAAATGGCGCAAACGGCAATCTCTTGTCGCGCCGTCTCTAGCCGCCGCTTGCCGCGTTCAAATTCCGTGTAAAAGCCAGCCAGCTTAACGCCAAAGGTGGTGGGCTCGGCGTGAATGCCATGGCTGCGACCGACAGTGACAGAGCCCTTATGTTCCAGCGCACGTTTTTTTAACGCCGCGAGCACCCGGTCCATGCCCGCCAGCAACAAATCCGCCGCGCGGGCAAGCTGAACCGACAGGCAGGTATCGAGCACATCGGACGACGTCATGCCCTGATGCACGAAACGGGCGTCTTCACCGATAAATTCAGCGAGATGGGTGAGAAATGCGATGACGTCATGCTTGACTTCGCGCTCAATTGCATCGATGCGCGCCACATCGAATTCGGCCTTGCCGCCTTTTTCCCAGATGGTTTTGGCCGCAGAGGCGGGGATCACCCCAAGCGCCGCCAAACGGTCCGCAGCATGTGCCTCAATCTCGAACCAGATCCGGTATTTGGAAGCGTCAGACCAGATCGCCGCCATTTCCGGCCGGGTATATCGGGAAATCATCTAAAGGCTCCGTTGCGGCCCAGAGGCCAAGTCTGAGGCCAAGTCTGAGGCCAAGTCGCCAGTTTGCGCATCATCTTCAAGTTCAAGGCTGCCCATCGGCGCTTCGTTCATGGGCGCAGGCGGAGGCGGCGCTGCGCGCTGCCCCCAAATCCACCAGCCAGCGCCGAGCCCGATGGCAAACGCGGCAAGCAGTAGCGCCCACATATGAACGGCGAGCCAAAGCATCGCGCGTCTCCCCCGGCGCTCTTAGCGGCGCTCGATAGCGACATAATCGCGTTGCGGTGCGCCGGTATAAATCTGACGCGGGCGGCCGATCTTCTGGTTCGGGTCTTCGCTCATCTCCGACCATTGTGCAATCCAGCCGACCGTCCGCGCCAACGCGAACAAGACAGTGAACATTTCGGTCGGAAAGCCAAGAGCGCGCAGCGTGATGCCGGAATAGAAGTCGATATTGGGATAAAGCTTCTTTTCAACGAAGTAGGGATCTTCAAGCGCAATCCGCTCCAGCTCCATGGCCACCTGCAAGAGCGGGTCTTCATGCACGCCGAGCGCGTCGAGCACTTCGTGACAGGCCTTGCGCATGACTTTCGCGCGCGGGTCGTAGTTTTTGTAAACGCGGTGGCCAAAGCCCATCAGGCGGAACGGATCGTTCTTGTCCTTGGCGCGGGCGATGAATTCAGGAATGCGGTCAACGGTGCCGATCTCTTCCAGCATATTGAGCGCAGCTTCGTTAGCGCCGCCATGCGCCGGGCCCCAAAGCGATGCAATGCCGGCGGCGATGCAGGCGAACGGATTGGCCCCCGATGAGCCGGCGAGGCGCACCGTTGATGTTGAAGCATTCTGTTCGTGATCCATGTGCAGGATGAAGATCTTGTCCAGCGCGCTTGAGAGCACCGGATTGATCTCATAATCCTCGGCCTGAACCGCAAAACACATGCGCATGAAATTCGACGTGTAGTCGAGATCGTTGCGTGGAAACACAAACGCCTGACCGATAGAGTATTTGTAAGCCATCGCCGCGATGGTTGGCATTTTTGCGATCATCCGATGGCTCGCGATGGTGCGTTGTTTTGGATCGGTGATGTCGGTTGAGTCATGATAGAATGCAGACAACGCGCCGACGACGCCGACGCTGATCGCCATTGGATGCGCATCGCGGCGGAAGCCGTTGTAAAAATTTTTCAGCTGTTCATGCACCATCGTGTGCATGGTGATGGCGTGTTCGAACTCCGCGCGTTGCGGTCCGCTCGGCAACTCGCCATGTAACAGCAAATAGGCGACCTCGATGAAGTTGGAGTGCTCGGCGAGCTGGTCAATCGGATAGCCGCGATAGAGCAAAATGCCTTCATCGCCATCGATAAACGTGATCTTGGATTCGCAACTGGCGGTGGAGGTGTAGCCGGGGTCGAAAGTGAAGGCGCCGGTCTGTTTATAGAGCGCGCGGACGTCGATTACGTCCGGACCGTGAGTCGCTTTGAAAATTGGGAGATCAGCTTCTTTGCCATTAACCGAGAGAGTCGCTGTATCCGTTTGTTTTAATTCACTTTTCATGGACAGAGCCTTTTCTATTGCGGTGCGTCATCGCATGTTGCGGCGCACACTAGCCAGTTTACAAAACGGATTCCAGTCCCGGATCAGCGAAGCTGATCGGCAAGCCGGGCAGATGATTCGTCCCGCCCCAGCCCATATAGCACTTCACCCAGCCCCGGCGAAGGGCGGCCCGCCGTAAGGGCTGCACGGGCCGGTGGGCCGATCACGCCAAATCCGATATTTTTCTCGCTCACAAAGGACTGAAGCGCAGCATCCAGCGCCGCCGCCGACGCCCATATTTCCGTCCCATCGAGCGTTTCGAGCAGTTCTCCAAGAATGGCGCGGGCGCCATCTTTGTCGAGCGGCTTTGCGGCTTTCCCGGTGATCGCCAATGGCCGCTGAAGGAATAGATATTCTGTTGCGGCGACAGCGTCAGCGAGTGTCGTGCAGCGCGGTTTCAAAAACGGCGCCGAGCGCAACAGCCGCGCCGCTCCATCCGTATCAAGACTAACGCCCGCGTCCAGAAGAAACGGCGCCGTCCACTGCACGAACTCATCGTCGCTCAGTGCGGCGATATACTGCGCATTGACGTGGCTCAATTTATCGAGATCAAGCCGCGCCGGCGCCTTGTTGATGCCTTTAAGATCGAACAGTTGTTTGGCGCGCTCATAGGGAATGATCTCCTCATCGCCATGCGCCCAACCGAGACGCAAGAGATAGTTCGCGAGACCTTCAGGAAGATAGCCGAGATCGCGATAGGCTTCGACGCCAAGCGCGCCATGACGTTTGGAGAGCTTTGCCCCGTCCTGTCCGTGGATTAAGGGCACATGCGCAAATACCGGCACGCCCCAGCCCATCGCCTGATAAATCTGCGATTGGCGCGCGGCGTTGTTCAAATGATCGTCGCCGCGAATGACATGCGTCACCGCCATATCGTGATCGTCAACAACGACCGCGAGATTGTAGGTCGGGCCGCCATCCGAGCGTAGAATGATCAAATCGTCGAGCGCAGCGTTCGGAAATTTAACGCGGCCCTGCACCGCGTCCTCGACAATGGTCTCACCGTCACGCGGCGCTTTGAAGCGAATCGCAAAGGGCGCATTTGGCGCGCTTTTCGGATCGGCCTCGCGCCACGGGCTTTCAAAGCGAACGCCTTGTTCGCGTGCTTTGTCACGGGCGGCGTTCGTTTCTTCCGCCGTCATATAACAGCGATAGGCTTTGCCGGTGGCGAGCAATTCATGGGCGACCTCGGCATGACGGGCCGAACGCTCAAATTGTGAAACCGGGTCGCCATCCCAATCGAGGCCCAGCCATCTCAGCCCGTCAATGATCGCGCCGACAGCCGCCTCTGTGTGTCGCGCCCGGTCCGTATCTTCGATCCGCAGCAGGAATTTCCCGCCGCGCCCACGCGCGAACAACCAGTTGAACAAGGCCGTGCGTGCGCCGCCAATATGGAGATAGCCCGTGGGCGAGGGCGCAAATCGCGTAACAATGTCGGCGTTTTGGCTGTTCATGGCTTGCAGAGCGCGCCCTTTTTCAGTTGCATGATGCGTGAATTGAGCGGGGCGGGATAACATAGGAGCCATCCGGCGCCTATGCCTCGAAGAGGGATAGCTCGACGCCGCCACGTCCGAGTTGCGTTTGGCCAATAGCCTTTGATCGCCGTCAACCGGAGCCATAATGGTCGCTGACCTCGCCAGAATAGCGCCGGCACAGGAAGAATTTGCTGAAGCGCCGCCTTTCGCACGGGGTCTCTTCCTTGCACGCAGCGCCATTGGCCGCTGGGCGGCGATGGATATGGCGCGGCTGTCCCTATGGGCGCCGGTGATGATCGGGATCGGCGCAGGACTCTATTTTGGCCTAAAATCGGAACCGTCATGGCATTGGGCCGCAGCGGCGCTGGCGACTGGCTTTATGGTGGCGTCCTGGCGGTCGCCGCTGCAAGGGGCTGGCGCGGCGCTCATGTTTGCGGCGCTTGGATTTATTGCGGCGGATATTCGCACCGAAGCCGTCGAGGCGCCGCAACTGACCCGCGAGCTCGGCGCCGTCTGGACAACGGGACGGATTTTGTCCGTTGACGAAAGCGCGAGGCAGCGCCGGTATGTTTTAGCGCTTTCATCGATTGAAGGCGTTGATCCTGATCATCTTCCCGCGCGGGCCCGCATCACCTGGCGAGGGAAAGAGTTTGACGCCGGGCCGGGCGATTTGGTTCGTGTTCGCGCGCGGCTGTCGCCGCCGCCGCCGCCCGTAGCGCCCGGTCATTTTGACTTTGCCCGCCAGCTTTACTTTCAACAGATTGGCGCCGTTGGCATTGCTTTCACTGCACCTTCAGTCGATCCGTTAACGGAGCAATCGCGCGGGCAGAAACTAGCAGCGCGCATTGAGGCCGTGCGCGGCGGGCTGGCGCGCCGGATCACCGGCAAAGCGCCGGGGCAGGGCGGGGCCATTCTCGCCGCCATCGTGACGGGAAAGCGCGGCGCGATCTCTGAAGCGTCAGAGGCTGCGCTGCGGGACGCGGGACTGGCGCATTTGCTGGCGATTTCGGGCCTGCATATGGGGCTCGCGACAGGGCTGGTTTTCTTCGCATTACGCTTTGGGCTGGCGGCGATTGAACCGGTTGCGCTGCGCTTTCCAATCAAGAAATGGGCGGCGGCGGCGGCGCTCGCTTCGGGTTTATTTTATCTGATTTTATCCGGGGGCGGATGGTCTGCGCGGCGCGCCTTCATCATGGCGGCGATCATGTTCGCGGCCATCCTGGTCGACCGGCGTGCATTGTCGCTCAGGAATGTCGCCATCGCCGCCGTGATCATTTTGCTGACGACGCCGGAGGCGTTGTTCAGTCCCGGTTTCCAAATGTCGTTCGCGGCGGTGACGGCGTTGATCGCCGCATATGAGTGGGTGGGCGCGCGTGCAAAACCCGATCAGCACTATACTTGGGTGACTCAAATTCGCCGGTTCATTGTCGCGCTGGCGCTAACTGACAGCGTTTCTGCTCTCGCCACCGCGCCTTATGCGCTGTTCCATTTCAATCGCGTGGCGATCTATTCCTTGCCAGCGAATATGGCGGCGATGCCGATTATGGGGTTTTGCATTGTGCCGTTTGCCGTGCTCGCCTTGCTGCTGACGCCGTTGGGTCTCGATGGCTGGGCTTGGCAAGCGGCCGCCTGGTGGATGGATTGGGTGCTGCGCATCGCCGGCGGCGTGTCCGGGCTCGACGGCGCAGTCTCGATCACCGCGCAGTGGCCTCAATCGGCGATGCTGGCCCTGACCGCCGGCGGCTTATGGCTGTGTCTGTCGCGCGCGCCGTGGCGGCTGGCCGGGCTGGCGGCGATTCCCGTCGCCGCCTTGCTGGTGATGAACACCCGCCCGCCGGTGTTGTTTGTGTCCGCAACCGGAACGAATGCAGGGGTCATTGCAGAAAACGAAGCAGGCGAGCGGGCGCTTTACGTGCATGCGGTGCGGCGGGAAAAATTCGCAACCAGCATGTGGGAGGAGGCGGCGGGTTTTGATCCCGAACGGGAACGGCCACAGCCCTTGAGCGAGATATATCAGTGCGATGAAAGCGGCTGCACGGGCGCCGTAATGGATCGGGCCCGCGTCACCGCCGCCTTCGTCAGCGAAAAGGCGCGCCTCGCCGAAGACTGTCAGCGGGCGGAGCTTGTGGTGGCGTTCTTTCCGGTCAGCGCTGAGGAATGGCGCCAGTGCCGCGCTTTCCTGATCGACCGCCGCTCAGTCTGGCGGCGCGGCGCCCATGCAGTGTGGATCGAACGCGACGGAAAGCTGCGGGTTGAGACCGTGAGCGATGTGCGCGGCGACCGACCGTGGACGGGGGGAGGTTAGTTATACCGCCGCATCAGCCCGACCAGCTTACCCTGCACAGCCACCCGATCCGGGCCATAAATCCGGGTTTCAAAGGCCGGGTTGGCGGCTTCGAGCGCAATCGACGCGCCCTTGCGGCGCAGGCGTTTCAGCGTCGCTTCTTCATCGTCGACCAGCGCCACGACAATCGCGCCATTCTCCGCGTCAGCGCAGCGTTTGATGACAACGAAGTCGCCATCTTGAATGCCGGCGTTGATCATCGACTCGCCCTGAACCTCGAGAACGTAGTGGTCGCCCTTGCCGACAAAGGCTTCCGGCGCGGAAAACCGGTCAACCTCGTGCTGGATCGCCTCGATAGGCGTGCCGGCGGCGATGCGGCCGAGCACGGGCAAATCAATAACACCGGCGGGCGGCGGAGAGACGCGCGCCGCCGGACGTTGCGGCGGCTGCGTGCGAGCGGGCGCGCGCTTGAAATTGGCGTCGACGACAGCCGGACGAAATCCTTTTTGCGCGGGCGAGGGCGTCGCATCCGCCCCGGCAGCCATGCCTTCGGGCAGGCGCAACACCTCAAGCGCGCGGGCGCGATGGGGCAGGCGGCGGATGAAGCCGCGCTCTTCCAGCGCCGTGATCAGCCGGTGAATGCCCGACTTGGACCTCAGATCAAGCGCTTCTTTCATCTCGTCGAAGGAGGGCGAGACCCCGGTCTCGGTGAGGCGTTCATTGATGAAATTCAGCAATTCGTGCTGTTTTTTGGTGAGCATCCAAGCCCTCAATTCTTTTTTGGCCCAGCCCGGCGGTCGCGACTTGCGTGAGGATTTCCCCAGAAACGCAGGCTGGACGCTGATCTTTCAACGCATGGCTGTTTGCACTGCCGAAACGACAGAAGAACAAACCGACAACGATGTTCTATTGATGTTCTAAATCGCCGTCAACTGCCCGGCTTTTGGCGGCCTCGACCGGTGGCATGCACGCCCGGAAAGCCTGATGATTCGAGCTGGCGCTTAAAAAGCAGTGTTTGGCCATTTGGCGCAACGACAAGCCTTGGTCTCAAAAGCCGTCAGAACGCTGTCCCGGGCGCGGGCGGGTTGAGCAAGCTTTAGCCAGCACAATCTCTACGGGCGCCAAGCGGCGATCAAAACGGTTGGGCTTCAAATATTACTGGCGGCAATCATCAAATTCCGCCGCTCACTTTTAGGCTACGGGATTAACCACCTAATTCACGAACACCGCTAAATAACTCGCTGTGTTAATTATTTCGTATACTGACATTTGAAACTTTTCGTTGACCTTTGGCCCAATTCGTGCGTTGTCTGGCGCGTGGGTTCAATTGGGGAAATCATGAAAATCAAATCTCTTTTCGCAGCGATTGCTGGTGCGTCGCTATTTGCAATCTCGCCTGTATCGGCTGCCGTCATGACCAGCTGCGGCGATCCGGATACGTGTTCACTGACCGACCTTTTGGCGGGTGACTCGATTACTGTCGACAACGTCACCTTCGGGTCTTTCAATTTCAACGTTGGCGACGACTTCGGCACGATCGCCGTCGATACGAGCGCCGTTTCGGTGACGGGCGTGAGCGGCATGAACACAGCCGCTCTGGAGTTTTCCATCGACCCGGCGCTGAGCGTTGCAGACGATGTCGATTTTATCGGTTACGTTTTTGAGTTCCTGGCTGATGTGGATCTGATGTCCGGTCAAGACATTCTCGGCGCCACGCTTTCCTTCGCCGGAACTGGCCTCGACATCACTGGCGACGCGTCGTCGCTTGTGACTTTCGTGTTGGATAGCGGCGATTTCCTCGATATTTTCGATGACTCGCTCGCAGGCGAACAGAACTCAGAGTCGGCTATGTTGTCGTCGCTGACATCGCTTGCTGTTATGGCGCAACTGAGCGCGCTTGGGTTTGAACCCGGCGCTTTGGCGAGTATTTCCAGCTTCCGCTTTGAGCTTCAGCTCAGCGCCGGCAATGTTTCCGATGTTCCGCTGCCAGCCGCGTTGCCACTCTTCGCGCTCGGCATGGCGGGCTTCGGCTTCGCCAGCAAACGCCGCCGCCAAATGGCCGCCTAACACACTCAAAATCCAACCCGGACGCGAAACCGCGTTCGGGACTTTGTTGCGTAAGCTACATATCAATCGTCTGCGCCATGGGGTTTATTGGGCGGCGGACTTCACTCGGGAGAGAGACCATGAAACTGAACAAACTGCATCTCGGCGTTGCTTCGCTCGCCATTCTCGCCACGGCTGGCGTCACCGCGCCGGTAAATGCCCAAGAGAATTACATTGGTGAAATCATGTGGACCGGATTTACGTTCTGCCCACGCGGAACCATCGATGCGAGCGGCCAGCTATTGGCGATCAGCTCCAATACCGCGTTGTTTTCGCTTTACGGCACCACCTATGGCGGCGACGGGCGCACCACGTTCAAACTGCCGGATTTGCGCAGCCGTGCGCCGATGCATTTTGGGCAGGGGCCCGGGCTCACCAATCGCCCACTAGGTCAAAGCGCCGGCACGGAGACCAATACAATGACTGTGCAACAGATGCCGTCGCACAATCATGCGGCGACATCCACGTCCAATTCTTCATCGACAACGACGCTGCGCGCCTCCAGCGCCACTGGAAACACTGCCGATCCAGAAGGCAATGTGCTCGCCGACGGCCGCACCGCACGCGTCTATCGCGATGGAACGGCCAATGTCGA
>BQJG01000031.1 GCA_021604585.1 Hyphococcus sp. | reverse complement strand
GCGGCGAAGACCATGCGCATCGTCGCCGAAGAAGGCTCGCGCCGCAAAGGCGAAGAGCCCAACGCCGAATTTCTCGACGGCATGGCGAAGCATATTGTCGAAACATACGACGCAGAATCGACGGCGCTGTTTGCGACCGCGCGGTTATGGGATGACGGTCTCATCGATCCGCGCGACAGCCGCAAAGTGCTGGCGTTCTGTCTCGACACTGTTGCCGAGGCGGCGCAGCGCGAATTGTGTCCGAACGCTTTCGGCGTGGCGAGGATGTAAAAGAGGAAATCATGAAACTGACGACTGAACATGAACAGATCCGCAAGACGCTGAAGAGTTTTATCGACGCGGAGATCAACCCGCATGTGGATGAATGGGAGGAAACGGGCATTTTCCCCGCTCATCAGGTGTTCAAGGGGCTGGGCGATCTCGGCCTGCTCGGCGTCACAAAGCCTGAAACATATGGCGGCATGGGTCTCGACTGGTCTTACGGCGCGGTGGTCGCCGAAACGCTCGGTCATATCAATTGCGGCGCGATCCCCATGGCCATCGGCGTGCAAACCGACATGGCGACGCCGGCGCTGGCGCGGTTCGGCACGGATGCGGCGAAGGAAGATTTTCTGGAACCGTCGATTTCAGGCGACTATGTCGCCTGTCTCGGCGTTTCCGAAGTCGGCGCCGGGTCAGACGTCGCCTCGATCAAGACGACTGCAAAAAAAGACGGCGACGATTACATCATCAATGGCGGCAAGATGTGGACCACCAACGGCACGCAGGCCGACTGGATGTGCCTTCTCGCCAATACCGGCGACGCGCCGAAGCATCAGAACAAAACATTGATCTGCATGCCGCTGAAAGATGAGAACGGCAAACACCGCAAGGGCGTCACCGTTGCGCGCAAGCTGCAAAAACTCGGCATGCGGTCATCGGACACGGCGGAGTTTTACTTCGAGGATGTGCGCGTCCCGCAACGCTATCGCATCGGCGAAGAAGGCGCAGGCTTCATGTATCAGATGCTGCAATTCCAGGAAGAGCGGCTCTGGGCGGCGCTCTCCAGTCTTGTCAGCTTGGACAACACGATTGACGCAACGGTCGACTATGCCCGCCAGCGCAAGGCGTTCGGCAAATCGATCCTCGACAATCAGGTGGTGCATTTCCGCCTTGCAGAATTAAAGACCGATGTACAGGCGCTGCGCTCGCTCACCTGGAACGCGGTCGAAAAAATGATGCAGGGCGAAGACGCCACCATGCTGGCGTCTATGGCGAAACTTAAAGCTGGCCGCATTGCCCGCGAGGTGAACGATTCCTGCCTGCAATATTGGGGCGGCATGGGCTTCATGGAGGAAACTCCGGTGTCGCGCGCTTATCGCGACGGGCGGCTCGGCTCTATCGGCGGCGGCGCCGACGAAGTCATGTTGTCGATCATCTGCAAATATATGGGCACGCTGCCGGGAAAAACCAACAGGGCCTGAGCCATGACAGACCTGCCAGAACTTGTTGATGAGATTCTGCTGCAACGGCGCCAGTCGGCGCTGTTTGTCACACTCAACCGTCCACAGGCAAAGAATGCCCTTAATGGCGCGATTGTCTCCGGTCTAACAACATTATGTGACTGGTTGAAGGAGCAGCACGATGTTCGGATTGTTGTGTTGCGCGGCGCTGGCGGCGCCTTTTGCGGTGGCGGTGACATCAAGGAATTCGGCAAAATGATGATGACGCTGGAGCCTGCTGCTGGTGAAGGAGATATGGTGGCGTCAAGGAATCGTCAATTCGGCGACTTGCTTTTGCGGCTTGATGCAATGTCACAAGTGCTGGTGACGGTGATTGAAGGTCCGTGTTTCGGCGGCGCCAATGGATTTCTGTGCGTTTCCGACGTGGCGATTGCGGAAACCCATGCGCGATTTTCGCTTTCGGAAACTACATTAGGAATTCCGCCCGCCCAGATTGGCCCGTTTCTGGTGCGCCGTATCGGTCTTTACTCTGCACGCCGGCTAGCCTTAACAGGCGCTCATTTCGGCGCGCGCGAAGCGATGCGGATTGGCCTTGTGGATAATGTTGTTGACGGCGCCGCCGGTCTGGAAGGCGCTCTTGTTGAAACGCTTTCTGCAATTGGCCGCTGCGAACCGCAAGCCAATGCGGCGACAAAACAAATTCTCAATCGTGCTGCTTCATTTGTTGATCCTGCGCAGCTGGATCAAGCTGCGCAGGACTTTGCAAGGTGTCTGCGCGATAAAGGGCGGGAAGGGGCGAGGGCGTTTGCAAACAAGTCAGCAGCGCCGTGGATAGAAAATTTTGCGGTGAAAAAAGAAGTATGACGATTCGCAAACTCCTCATCGCCAATCGCGGTGAAATCGCCTGTCGCATCATAAAAACCGCGCGTGTGAGCGGGATCGCGACTGTCGCCGTTTACTCCGATGCGGATGCAGGCGCGCTTCATGTGCGTATGGCGGATGAAGCGATTCATATTGGAGGATCGGAACCGGCGCAAAGTTACCTCAATATTGAGGCCGTTATTAACGCCGCAAATGCGACCGGCGCCGACGCGATCCATCCGGGTTATGGATTCTTGTCCGAGCGCGCCGAGTTTGCGCGCGCTTGCGCGGATGCGGAAATCATCTTTGTCGGCCCGCCGGCCGAAGCCATCGCCGCCATGGGCGATAAGGCGTCGTCGAAGAAGTTGATGATCGAAGCCGGCGTTCCCTGCGTGCCTGGCTATCAGGGCGATGATCAGTCTGACGCAGTGTTGACGAAGGAGGCCGGCAAGATCGGCTTTCCCGTGATGGTCAAGGCGTCCGCCGGCGGCGGCGGGCGCGGCATGCGTATTGTGCAGGACAAAGGCGGCCTGTTGGAGGCGATCGCCTCGGCGCGCAAAGAGGCGGAAAGCGCCTTTGGCGACGGACGCTTGCTGCTCGAGCGCGCGGTAACCGGCGCCCGCCATGTTGAAATCCAGATCTTCGCAGACGCCCACGGAAACTGCGCCCATCTCGGCGAGCGCGACTGCTCGCTGCAGCGGCGCAACCAGAAAGTCATCGAAGAAGCGCCATCGCCAGTCATCAACGAGACAACGCGTGCGGAAATGGGGGCTGCGGCGGTGAGGGCGGCGCAAGCGGTCGGTTATGTCGGCGCCGGCACGGTCGAGTTTCTGTACGATCCCGCGCGCAAGGAATTTTATTTCCTCGAAATGAACACGCGTTTGCAAGTCGAGCATCCGGTGACGGAACTGGTGACGGGGGTTGACCTCGTCGCATGGCAACTCGATGTGGCGAATGGAAAACCGCTGCCGTTTTCGCAACAAGAGGTTTCGCTTGATGGCTGGGCGATTGAGGCCCGGTTATACGCAGAAGATCCGGCTCAGGGTTTCATGCCGGGGTCTGGAAAAATCCGCCTTCTCGAATTTCCGGACGTGAAAGGTGTGCGTGTCGACAGCGGCGTAGAGCAGGGCGATGCGGTCACCAGCTTTTACGATCCGATGATGACGAAAGTCATCGCTTGCGGCGCTACTCGTGACGAAGCCCGCACGAGACTCTCTATAGCCTTGCGTGAAACGAAGCTGCTCGGCTTTGCCCACAACCGCGATTTTCTGGTTGCGCTGCTGGAAGACGATGCGTTCGCGAAAGGCGATGCCGACACGGGTTACATTGAGCGCAATCTTGAACGGCTGACGAAACGCGCCGCGCCCGGCGGCTCAGCGGCAATAGCGCTCATCGCTGCTGCGTTGGTTGATTTGCCGTTCGGCGGGCTGTTGACCGGTTGGCATTCCAGAGGCTGGGGCGGTTTTTCCTTGCGCCTCGTTACGTCCGCTGGCGCGATGACCAACGCGCAGATTACGCTTGATGGGACAAAAGTGACCGCGACAGCCGAAACCGGCGAGACCTCTATCGAAATTCTGTCAAAGACCGCCGATGCGATCCGCTATCGTTTTGAAAACAGCGTTCACGACGCGCGTTACGCGCGCGATGGCGACAACATCGAGATTGACACGGGTGGCGCTTGGGAGCGTTATACGGACTTGACGCTGGCGCCGTCGATCGGCGCGGGGGTTGGCGACGACGTGATCAAGGCGCCTATGGCGGGACTCGTCACCGGCGTGCGTGCAGCGCCCGGGGCCAAAGTAACGAAAGGCCAGACGCTCATCACCGTCGAGGCGATGAAAATGGAGCATCAGCTAAAAGCGCCGCGCGACGGCGTCGTAGAACAAGTGCTCGCAACGGAAGGCGAGCAAGTCGCGATCCGCGCAAAACTTGTCGTGCTAGAACCGGAGACATGAAAATGTCCGACAAAGCGATCATCACTTGCGCGTTGACGGGCGTGCTCACCAATCCTGAACAGCATCCGGTTCCAGTGACGCCGGAGCAGATGGCGGCGGAAGCGCGGCGCGCCTTCGACGCTGGCGCGACAATCATGCATGTTCATTACCGTCAGCAGGAAGCTGGCAAGGGCCACTTGCCCACATGGGATCCGGCCATTTGCGGAGAGATCAATGATGCGATCCGTGCTGCCTGTCCGGACGTTGTGATCAACATGACGACAGGCGTCGTTGGTCCGGACTATAAATACGTTCTGGACTATCTGCGCGCTTGCCGGCCTGAAATGGCGGCGTGCAATGCGGGCACGCTCAACTATCTGAAGACTCGCAAAGACGGTTCGTGGGCCTGGCCGCCGATGGTGTTCGACAATCCTGCGTCCAAGGTCAAAGATTATATTGACGTGATGAAGGAGTGCGAGATCATTCCTGAATTCGAGTGTTTCGACATTGGCATCGTCCGCTCTGTTGCACTCTATATCGAAAACGGCATGACCGACCACGCCGACTATAATTTCGTCATGGGCGTCGCCAGCGGCATGCCGGCAGATCCTGACCTGCTTCCTTTGCTGATTAAATACAAACGAGACGGCATGCCGTGGCAGGCGACAGTGATCGGCCGCGAGGATGTCTGGCCGGTGCATCGCCGTGCGGCTGAACTCGGCGGGAATCTTCGCACGGGCCTTGAGGATTGCTTCTATCTGCCCGATGGCGAAAAAGCCTCGTCAAACGGTCCGATGATCGAGGCGTTGGCGAATTACGCGCGCGATACCGGCCGCGAAGTCGCGTCGCCTTCAGAAACCCGCCAGATGCTGGGTTTACACTGAGACGTTATTCTTCTGAAGCGAGCAGTTTTTCCGCTTCGAGCGCCGCCATGCAACCCATGCCAGCGGCGGTGACCGCCTGCCGGTAGATGTCATCGGTCACATCGCCCGCAGCGAACACGCCTTTGACCGCTGTCGCTGTCGAATCCGGTTCGGTGATCAGATATCCGTGATCTTTCATGGCGAGCTTGCCTTCAAAGAGCTCGGTTGAGGGCTTGTGGCCAATGGCGATGAACACGCCATCAACTTTTACTTCTTGCGTTTTCCCAGTTTTAGCGTGTTTCAGGCGCGCGCCGGTGACGCCGAGCGGATTGTCATCTCCGAGAATTTCATCGAGACCATGGTCCCAGATGATTTCAATATTTTCCTTATTGAACAGGCGCGTCTGCAGGATTTTTTCCGCGCGCAATTCATCGCGGCGGTGCACTAGCGTCACTTTCTTTGCAAGACCTGACAGATAAAGCGCTTCTTCGACAGCGGTGTTGCCGCCGCCAACCACCAACACGTCTTTGTTGCGGTAGAAAAATCCGTCGCAGGTGGCGCAAGCCGAAACGCCAAAGCCTTGAAACGTTTGTTCCGACGGAAGCCCGAGCCACTTCGCCTGTGCGCCTGTCGCGATAATCAGCGTATCCGCGATATAGGTTTCGCCGCCGTCACCGGTTAGCGTGAAGGGTCGTTTGGACAAGTCGACTTCCGTAATGAGATCGCTGATAAACTCGGTCCCTACATGTTTGGCTTGTTTTTGCATTTGCTCCATCAGCCACGGTCCCTGAATCACATCCGCAAATCCCGGATAGTTTTCAACGTCAGTGGTGATGGTCATTTGCCCGCCAGGCTGAAGACCGTGAACGAGAACGGGCTTTAGTCCTGCGCGAGCGGCGTAAATTGCAGCAGTCAAGCCAGCGGGCCCGGAGCCCAAAATCAGCAAGCGGGTTTTTTTCACGTTGATCCTCGGTTTTTAGGCTCAGTCTCGGCGCTGGCGTTGAATTGGGGCGGAAGGCGTCTCGGAACAAGGGCCTTTGTCGGTGCTCGCAAAGGCGTTACCAAAGCGCAGCGGCAAGGGGAAGAGCGGCTTTTCCCCGCCTTTTTCGCCAAACTTACGGTCCTTGCGGCGTATCTCGTAAAATGGTAACAAATGTTACTAATATGACGCCCCGGCAACTAGCCCAGCCGACATCACAAGGGAGAATTTATGGCGCGCAAATGGATTACCCCAAGCCGGGTTGAAGGCGACGCCTCACGACAGGCCCACGCGGATATGCCAGCCGGCACTTTTGAGCGGGAGATTTCCAAAGAGGGATTCTTTGGCCCCGCTGCGTTTTTCCATCACAAACGTCCGCCAACAGGATGGGTGAATTTTGAAGGGCCTTTGCGTCCGCGGGCGTTCGATCTTGCCGCCATAAAGGGCGCTAACGCTTCGCCGTGGGCGGCGACCAGAGTGTTGCACAATAATGCCGTAGAGATGCGGTTTTGGAAACTGGATGCGCCGATGCCGGCGCTGGCGCGCAACGGTGATGGCGATCAGCTGTTGTTCGTGCATAAAGGCGCGGGCGATCTCTTTTGCGACTATGGCCACATTGCCTTTGAAGCTGGCGATTATCTGATGTTGCCGCGCGGAACCATGTGGCGCATGGCGCCAGCATCATCGGCGTCAATTCTGATGATCGAAGCGACGAACAGCCATTACACGCTTCCCGACAAGGGATTGCTCGGTCCGCATGCTATTTTTGATCCGGCTATGTTGGATGCGCCAAAAATCAACGATGCATTTCGCGCACATCAGGCCGACGATAAAGAAACGCGCGTTGAAATTAAAAAGCGTGGCGAGGTTTCTGTGGCCACTTATCCCTACAATCCCTTGGACGCTGTCGGTTGGCATGGAGAATTGTCGCCTGTGCGGCTTAATGTTCGCCATATCCGGCCGATCATGTCGCATCGTTATCACGTGCCGCCATCCGCGCACACAACGTTTCTGTCAGACCGGTTTGTCGTCTGCACCTTTGCGCCAAGGCCTTTTGAAACTGATCCAGGCGCGCTGAAAGTGCCGTTCTTTCATAATAATGATGATTATGATGAGGTGCTATTCTACCATGCGGGTGATTTTTTCAGCCGTGACAATATCGATGCCGGCATGATGACGTTTCACCCATCGGGATTTACGCATGGGCCGCATCCGAAAGCATTAAAAAACATGCTGGAGCAGAAGAAACCGGCGACTGACGAATATGCAGTAATGATCGATACGCGCGATCCGCTGAATGTCGGCGAAAGCATCGGCGCTGTTGAAAATCGCGACTATGTTAATTCATGGCGAACATAGGATTGATCGTGGCGGCGCGAACTCAACATCCTGATCCGCAATCGCTTTGCTGCGAGTCGATGCAAGCGGCGCTTGAGATGAATTGCGACACTCACGATGATCCGTTTGAGTGCCCCGACAGTCTGATTGCCTACAATGAAGGCCTGAATCGATTTGGCCTCATCGTGCATGATGGCGGCAGCAGCGTGATTATGATTCGCCATTGCCCGTGGTGCGGCGAAAGGCTAGGAATTTCCACAAACTCTGAACCAGAGGAAGAAAAATGAAACTCGCTTCCCTTAAAGGCGGCCGTGACGGTCGGCTCGTCATCGTTTCGAATGATCTGACACGTTACACCGATGCCGCGCGTGTTGCGCCGACTTTGCAGGCGGCGCTTGACGACTGGGAGCATGCTGAGCACGGATTGCGCGAGTTAGCGCAGGGGCTCGAAACAGGTTCTGTTCCAGCTGAACGCTTTCACGAACGTGAGTGCGCTTCGCCATTGCCAAGAGCTTATCAGTGGGCGGATGGCTCTGCTTATCTCAATCATGTGGAACTTGTCAGAAAAGCGCGCGGCGCAGAAGTGTCCGCGAGTTTTTATGACGATCCGCTGATGTATCAGGGCGGCTCGGACTCTTTTCTTGGGCCGCGCGACGACATCTCCATGCCGGCTGACGAAGGCTGGGGCATTGATATGGAGGCTGAGATTGCAGTGATCACTGGCGATGTTCCCATGGGTGTCACGTCAGACGAAGCGAAAAATTACATTCGCCTTGTGATGCTGGTGAACGACGTTTCGCTGCGCGGGCTTATTCCTGCAGAACTCGCGAAGGGGTTTGGGTTCTTTCAATCCAAGCCATCTTCGGCTTTCAGTCCGGTAGCGGTCACGCCCGATCAGCTTAGCGACGCTTGGGATGGCGGCGCACTGCATCTTCCGTTGCTGGTTCGCTACAATGGCGCGCCATTTGGTCAAGCGAATGCAGGCAAAGATTTAACGTTCAACTTTCCGCAATTGATAGCCCATGCAGCCAAGTCGCGACCGCTATGCGCCGGGACCGTCATTGGTTCTGGCACAGTCTCGAACAAGCTGGATGGGGCCCCGGGCAAGCCCATAAAAGAAGGCGGCGACGGTTATTCGTGCATCGCGGAAATTCGCATGATCGAGACAATCTATGAGGGTAAGCCCAAAACGCCTTTCATGAAATTTGGCGATACGGTTGAAATCAAAATGAAAGATGCAGCCGGCAAGTCAATCTTTGGGTCGATAGAACAAAAAGTGGTAAAATACGACCGCGCCGGATAAGACTCCCTGAGCAGTCTGTTAGTGAAATCCGTGCGCAAGACAGTTATTTTTTTTGCAGGTTTAATGTTTCTCATTGCGCCTGTCGCCGCCGAGGATGCGATCGTCGTCACGGCGGAGCGGCGAGTGCAGGCGCTGTTCGATGTGCCGCAAAGCATCACGTCACTGTCTCGCGGCGAGCTGGAACTCATCGATGCCGATCACATAGCCGAGGCGCTGGCCCGTGCGCCCGGCGTATCATTGCATCGCGGATCTGGCGCCGAGCATTTAACTGCGATCCGTTCGCCGGTCTTAACATCCGGAGCGGGGGCCGGGTCATTTCTGTTTCTGGAAAATGGCGTGCCGCTGCGCTCGGCCGGATTCGCCAATATTAATGGGCTATTCGACGCGCATTTCGAGATCGCCGACAGAATAGAGATAGTGCGTGGACCTTCCGGCGCAGTTTACGGCGCCAATGCTATTCATGGCGTCGTCAATGTGTTGACGCCGGAACCGAGTGAAGATTTTTCCGCGTCTGCGGAAGTCTTTGGCGACACGCAAGAACGGTTTAAGGGAAAAGCAACGCTTTCTGGAACAGAGGGCGCAAACGGTTTTTTCTTTGCCGCTTCGGCGATTTCAGAATCAGGTTATCGCGAAGATGCCGGGTTGGATCAGCAAAAATTGACCCTGCGCCATCGATATGACGATGGCGGCGCGACGATCGACACGATTTTTTCGCTCGATAATCTCGAACAGGAAACAGCGGGATTTATTTTCGGCGCGGCGACGCTGAAGGATCGGGCATTGCGCCGGACGAATGATTTCCCGCAGGCCTATCGCGATGCTAAATCCGCACGTTTGCAGTCGACAATTTCTTTTGATGCGGGCGAAAACATAAGCGTTCAGATAACGCCATTTGCACGCTGGAACGAAATGGCGTTTCCACAGCATTTTCTTCCCTCAAATGCGCTGGAGGAAAATGGCCATTGGAGCTTCGGTCTGCAGAGTGCGGTTTATCATGATGCCGGCGCGTTATCGCTAATTGTGGGCGCAGACATTGAATACACAGATAGCTATTTGCGGGAATTTCAGTCCGACCCGACAATTTTCTCTTACACGCAAGGGCTTCATTATGATTATGACGTCGCCGCTGTAAGCCTGTCTGGATTTGCCCAAGCTGAATATGCAGTAAGTTCCGCCACGACAGTGAGCACGGCAATCCGTGTGGACGGCACCTTCTACGAGTATGACAATTTGACCGATAGCGGCATTGTCGGACGTTTTCTGAGATTGCCTGACCAAGACGACAGCTTTGTCACTGCGAGCCCGAAATTTTCGCTGCGCCACGAATTGAATGACCGGGCGAGCGTTTATGCAAGTTATGCCCGCGGCGCCCGCCCGCCGCAGACAACCGATCTTTACCGCCTGCAGGTCAATCAGACCGGCGATCAGGTGCGGCCAGAAACAATTGACGCTGTAGAGCTTGGTCTGCGCGGCGTCCTAGGCGAGCGAGTCAATTTTTCGCTTGCCGGCTTTTTTATGGACAAACGCAATTTCTTTTTCCGCGATGCGGATGGGTTCAATGTTTCAGACGGCAAAACGCGACATGCCGGCGTTGAGGCCGATATTCGGATCGAACTTCACCCGGCGCTGACATTATCCAGCGCGCTGACCTATGCGCGCCACACTTATCGCTTCGATAGGCCAGTTGGAACTGCAAGCGAGGTCATATCTTTTGGTGATGATGTCGATACGGCGCCGCGGGTTATCGCCAATACGCGGCTGTTATGGCGGCCGGCGGCCCCTGTCAGGGTCGAAGCGGAATGGGTGTCCATGGGCGCCTATTTTACCGATGCGGCGAACGATCACAAATATGACGGCCACAACATTCTGAACCTCCGCGTGGAGGCGAAGTTGTCCGAATCGCTCGCAGCGTTTCTCATTGTCCGCAACGTTACGGATGCGTTGTATGCGGAACGTGCGGACTACGCTTTCGGTGAAGACCGCTATTTCCCGGGTGAAGAGCGGACACTCGGCTTTGGTCTGCGCTACGTCCAATAGCCCGTCAAATTGGGCACCAATTGCGCTTTCCTATCACCAGCGACGCGCCTAATCTCTTGTGAAAAGAGGGAGGCGGCATGCCCAGCATTCGAGCGGTTCTGTTTAATTGGTACATGAAGTCAGCCTTCAAATCGAAGCCGATCCACTTGATCCCCGCGCATATCCTCACCGAAGGCGCTGAAAAACTCGCGCCTGACGCGCCGCCGCACGGCGTCAGTCTTGAAAGCGTCGATGAAAGCGCGGTGAAAGGCGAATGGCATCGTGCAGATGATGCTTCCGGTTCAACCGTAATGTATCTTCATGGCGGCGGGTATGTTTTTGGTTCGCCAAAATCCCACCGCGCTTTTACGTTCACGCTAGCGAAAGAAGCTGGAACGGAAGTGTTTTCACTCGACTATCGGCTGGCCCCAGAACATTTATTTCCGGCGGCGGTGGATGACGCGCTCGCCGCATATCAATGGCTGTTGAAAGCGGGCTGCGACCCCGCGCGCATGGTGGTTGGCGGAGATTCGGCGGGCGGCGGGCTCACCCTTGCGCTGTTGCTGTCTATCAAGGCGCGCGGTCTGCCGATGCCCGCTGGCGTGTTGCTTTTGTCGCCGTGGACTGATCTTGCGACGACAGGCGCCTCTTTGGACCGGAATGAGAAATCCGACGCCATGTTTAAAAAGGTCTACATCACTGAGGGTGCGAAACGTTATTTAGGTACTGCGGACGCAAAGGCGCCTTTAGCGTCGCCTCTATACGGCGACCTTGGCGGTTTGCCGCCCATGCTGACGTTTGTTAGTAACAGCGAAGTGCTGTGCGATGACTCGCTTCGGCTGCATGACCGGTTGTTGCTGGCGGGCGTAGACTCGACCTTGATCGCGGAAGACGGGCTCATTCATGTATGGCCTATCTTCCCGGGCCGCTTTCCCGAAGCAAAGGAATCAATCAAACAGGCGGCGGCGTTTATTCGTCAACGAACTCAACAAGGTTGAGCAATA
Organism: Hyphococcus sp.; assembly: GCA_021604585.1. GTDB lineage: Bacteria > Pseudomonadota > Alphaproteobacteria > Caulobacterales > Parvularculaceae > Hyphococcus. The sequence goes on along the minus strand of BQJG01000031.1, from coordinate 27,188 downwards.
TGCGCGCGCAAACGGGAAAATTGGTGATCGCTGTCATACTTGATGTCGTCGATTTTACGATTGGCCGAATTCCCGGATTCGAAATCGTCGTGGATGTCGCGCTTGGAGTCGCCGCAATCGGCTTGTGGGGATGGGCGGGGGTCTTCGCGTTTTGGGAGCTAGCGGACCCAACCGGTCAGGTCGATGGATTTGTGCCGACCATGACCATGATTGCCCTCAGCCAGATGGGCAACAAAGGTGATGGAAAAGCGCGCGTCGACTAACCGAAGCGCGCCTTTCTTTATAGTGACGTTTGCAGGTTACGGACGGCCGCGCCCATAGGAGCGAAAGTCGCCATTGTCCCACCACGTGTCGCCATATTCCGGATCGGTGTAGTAATAACGGTTTGCGCGTCTGTCATAATGGCGGTGATCGCTGTTGCGGGCGCGACCCCAACATTCATTGGAGCGTTCGCAACCAACGATGGCGCCGCCCACCGCACCAATTGCTGCGCCGTAGGCTGCGCCTCGGCCAGGTTTGCCGGCGATGACTTCGCCTGCGACAGCGCCCGCTGCGGCGCCGGCTGCAGCGCCGTAGACGGCATTGCGTTCGGCCGTGCCGGACGATGTGCAGGCGGATAAAAACGCCAAGCTGCTAATGGCGGCTGAAACAAAGATCTTCATGGGAGTCTCCTTTTCTCGCATACGCCTGACCCAGCATGATGACCTTAACAGCGCTCAAAATCTCCGGCCACCGCAACACCGTGCGCGTTACGAAACTTAAAGATTAAAAAGCAACAAGCCCGCCCGGATTTTGTCCGGACGGGCTTGCTGTTACGCAACTAAAGTTAGAGCGCTTAATATCTTCCGCGACGGCGCGGCGGGTTGCGGCCATATTCGCGGAACGAGCCGTCTTCCCAGTAAGTGTCGCCATAGTCCGGATCTTCATAATAGTAACGGCCGGAATAGCGATCGTAACGGCGATACCCATTGTCACGGGCGCGGCCGAAACATGTTCCAGCGCGTGAGCATCCTTCATAGGCGCCGAGCGCGGCGCCGACGAGTGCGCCATAGGCTGCGCCTTTGCCTGGGCTGCCGGCAAAGACTTCGCCCGCAATGGCGCCACCTGCAGCGCCGAGCACTGCGCCTGTCAGTGCGCCTTCACCTGTAGACTGGCAACCTGCGACCGCGAGCATCATCGCGCCGGAAGCTATGATCAAATTCCTCATCTTCGTTCTCCTTCGCATGGGGGAATGCGGAAACTGTCTGTTTGCTACTCAACCACATGCGGCCCCTGCCGCTTTGTAACTAATGTTTAATCAACCGCTCGTGGCGGGAATGAGGCAGGGAAATGGCGGAAACTGGCTAAATTGGGCATGCTGCATCACGCTCTTGCGAGGACTGCGGAATGCCATAGGGTGCAGGAAAATTCGCCGCTGAGCGCTCTGGCGCTAACCGCTGAGCGAATCAGGCCGAACCAAAGGAGACCAATATGGGTGCGAGCAAGAGCAAGGCGATTTTTCTCAGTCAATATCCGGCAGGGATGCCGCAGGAAGCGGACTTCGTCGCAAAGGATACCGACGTTCCAGCGCCTGGCGCGGACGAAATGTTGTGCCGCACGGTGTGGATGTCGGTTGACCCATACATGCGTGGGCGGATGCGCCCTGACGTCAAAAGCTACATTCCGCCATACTCGCTGGATCGTCCGCTTGAAGGCGGCGCAGTTTCGGAAGTCATTGAATCGAATGTCGCTGGCTTTGAACCGGGCGATTACATCGTCGACTTTTTGGGCGGATGGAAAGAGTTTTACATCTCCAAAGGCGAGCGGAGCCAGAAAGTCGATCCGAACATCGCACCCCTGTCAGCCTATCTCGGCGTGCTCGGCATGCCCGGCATGACTGCATGGGCTGGGGTGACGCAGATCCTCGAACCCAAAGAAGGGGAAACAATTTTTGTTTCCGGCGCCGCCGGCGCAGTCGGTTCGCTGGTCTGTCAGCTTGGCAAAGTGAAAGGCTGCCGCGTCATTGGGTCAGCGGGCTCGAAAGAAAAATGTGACTGGTTGATCAAGGAGGCCGGCATCGATGTCGCGCTGAATTATAAAGACTATAAGAACGCTGGTGAACTGACCAAGGCGCTGGCGGAAGCTGCGCCCAAGGGAATTAATTGTTATTTTGAAAATGTCGGCGGCATGCATCTGGAAGCCGCGCTCAACTGCATCGCGCTTGGCGGGCGCATGGCGTGGTGCGGCATGATTGCGAGCTATAATAACAAGACACCTGAGCCCGGCCCGTCCAACCTGATCAATGTCGTTGGGCGCGGCGTCATGATCCGGGGCTTTATTGTCTCTGAATATATGGATAAAGCGATGCAGTTCGCCATGGAAGTGGCGCCGCTGCTTGCGCAGGGCAAAGTCAAATTCCAGGAGTCGGTCTATGACGGCCTTGGCAAAGCGCCGGACGCGTTTATCGGGCTATTCAAAGGCGACAATACCGGCAAGGCGGTGATCCGTGTCGGGCCGGATCGCGCTTAGCGTTTATAGAAGTGAGGACGATAAGGTCTTGCGCGTATATCCTGCGTGCCCAGTTTATTGGTCCGCCGTTTCTCAAAATAGATGCGTTTGGCGAGCGCGCGCATGGGCGGCGTGAACAAGGTTGCGTTGAGCAATGCATTGGGCGGCGCGGCGGCCCAAAGATTGTGCATCACTCGTTTCATGCCGAAGCGGGGATATTCTTTCGCCATAACAACGCCCGGGTCCGGGCCTTCATCCAACAGATAATGCGCGATCGCAGCCCCGGCGCGACGCCCATATTGAAAGGCGAGGCGAATGCCGCCAGCAGTGAGTGGCGAGACAAGACCTGCAGCATCGCCGGTCAACAACACCCGGTGCGTTGACAAGGGCGAAACCAATCCGCCGCAGGGGATCGGCCCAGACCGTTTGCGCAGAACTTCGCAATTCCAGAATGCGAAACGATCATCAATGCGCTTCATAAAGGCGTTGAAGTCGGGTTTTCGGTTTACAGCAAACACTCCATCGGCCACAGCCAGACCGACTTGGGTCATACCGACGCCGGGAACAACCCAGCCGAGATAGCCTGGCGCGATTTTGGTGTCGATAAAACAATGGAGAAACGCCGGGTCGACTGCGGGCGTTTCTTCATATTCGGTCTCCATACCGATGATGAATTGCGTGTTTTGCCCAAGATGAAAGGCTTGCGCCACGCGCGAACGGGCGCCGTCAGCGCCAAGAAGATAACGCGTTGAAATGTTGAGATCGTGCAGGCATATCCGGTCGCCAAATGTGGTCGCTGTGGTAAATTGTGCGCCAAACAAAAGCTTCGCCCCGGCGCGCGCCGCCTCTCGCGCCAGCCAGCGCATAATAGCAGGGGTGTCGGTGGCGAGGAAAAAATAACCTGGCGCTGTTAAATCTGTGTGCTTGCCATTTGGCGCATACAGACGAACGCCCGGGATTTTTCGGGTCAGCGACGCTGGAACATCGCATTCATCAATCGCTTCCTTAACCAGAATTCCCGTGGATCGAACCCGCGCGCCGGGCTCCTTCTTCGTGTCAATCACCGCAACGTTAAGGCCCCGATGGGCGGCGGTTCGGGCGGCGGCAAGTCCGGCGAAGCTCGCTCCCACGATAACCAGATCGTAGTCAGGGGACGGCGCCTTTTTTGATGAATGATGCATGAATGGCTTCCGCGATTTTATCTGTCGTAGCGCCGGAATGAGGCTGGGTGCGGGCGGGAACAGGGACATTCAATGGCAGGCTTATTTTGCACCCTTGCCCTCGAAGTGCTAGTTTTGTGGTGAAGAGAAGGAGCGCATTCCATGAGAGTCTTGATCGCCTTCATTGCTGCTGTGAATTTGACTGCTTGCGCCGCTGTCGGTCCCGCGACTTATGGTCAGGCGGACTCTAAAGGGTTTGGTTTTGAAGATACGCGGATTGAGTCCGACCGGTACCGGGTCACCTATCGCGGCTCCGGCAGTATGGGGCCAGAACAGGTTGAAGACTATGCGCTGCTGCGCGCAGGAGAGCTGGCGCTCACTAATGGTTATGACTGGTTTCGCGTGATTTCGCGCGACATGAACGCTGAGCAGCGCGGCGGCGTGGGAGTCGGCGCCGGGGTCGGCGGCGGCTCCTATGGGCGGCGCAGCGGCGTCGGAGTTGGCGTCGGCGGCGATCTCGGCACAATTGGCGGGCGCGAATATTTCACTGCGCGCCTTGTCGTTTTAATGGGCAAAGGCGAGCCGCCGGAAAGCGGCGACTATTATGATGCGCATGATGTGGTCGAGCGCATCGGCGGATCGCTGGGCGAATAAGCACATGGATTGGCAAGATCTTCGCCGGATCGTCACGGATAATTCTCCATCTGGCCGTTCTCGCATTCTGATTGATAGCGGTGCTGCGAAGCTGATCGCACTGGAGGAGGCAGGGCTCGCAGAAATCTGGTCGGCGCAAACAGGTGAAGGACGATTGCTCGACGCTACAGACCGGCTTGCCGATGCTGATCTCAAACTTGAGCCTGATGCGGGTTCTGTAAAGGTGCGCTGGTTCACCATTGCGCCGGAAGATCCCGCGAAATCTGCAGAAGAGATCGAAGCGGGCGCGGCCTTTGCCTTCAGCGCTGTCGGGGCTGCGCATTGCCGCGTCGACACCACTCGCAATCCTGGCATGCACAAAACAAACTCACTCGACGTCATTATTCTTGTCAAGGGCAAGGTGGATATGCTGCTCGATGATGGTGAGGCTGAAGCGTTGAAGCCCGGCGATGTCATCATTCAGCGCGCAACAAATCATGCATGGGTCAATCACGGGCCGGAGACAGCGCTGTTGGTTGCTGTATTGATCCATTCGAGCTGACCGCTCTCTTATAACATCCAATTGCGATAACATTACTCCCTATGCGGAGGAGTGTTGCATGCGCCTATTTTCCGGCATATGGCAAAGAAAAAGGAGCGGCATGGATGGAGCAGGAGACTTTACGAATTGCGGTCGCAGCGATTGTGGTTGCATTAATGCTGTGGATGATCGGGTTTGGCGTGATGCTTCGGCGTCGCGGCGTTAATCCGAACGCTGTCGCGGAGCACAACACAAACTGGATGCAGCGCGGGCTTATCGCAGGGGCAGGACTTTTAGACATTTATCTCGTGTTCCGTGCGCCGTTTCCGGTGCTGGATGCTTGGGTTGCGGCGCAGCCGTCACCGTCGCCATACATAGCGCTTGCGCTCCTGCTCATTGGCGCGACCATTATTTTGCTGAGCCAGTCGGGGATGGGCAGGTCATGGCGGGTCGGCGTTCCGTCCGAAGAAAATCATGTGGATGCGCTGGTGACCGGCGGACTGCACGGCCTGTCGCGAAATCCAGTCTATTTAGGCGTGATGGTTTTCCTCGTTGGCGCATTAATCGCAGCGCCGGGCCCTTTGCCGCTGCTTGCGATAGTTGTCAGTTATCTCGGGCTGACTATCATCATCAAACAAGAAGAGGGATATCTTCGCGAACACTTCGGCGAAGAATACGATGCTTATGCCAAGCGCGTTCGCCGCTGGGTCTGAAAGGATGCGCCGTGTCGGAAGAAAACCTTGCTGACGCCTTTAATGAAAATAATACGCCCTTTGCGAAGTCGATGGGTGTGAAGATGACGCTGGTTACAAAAGAGCGTCTGGAGGGGGAGTTATTGGTCACCGCAGATCATTGTACGATCCCTGCAACCATGCATGGCGGGGCGATCATGGCGATGGCGGATAATATGGGCGGCATCGGCGCCTTTTTAAATATGGCCCCCGGATCGATGACCTCGACGGTTGAAAGCAAGACAAATTTTTTACGGGCGATTCCGGTTGGCCAGATCGCAAAAGCGGTGACGACGCCGGTCAATATCGGCCGAACCTTACAGGTTTGGAAAACAGAAATCTTTCGCGAGGACGGCAAGCTTGCGGCATTGGTGACGCAGACCCAAATGATCCGGCTGGCGAAAGAAACCTAGGTGCATCAGCTCGAAGTGTTGTTATTCAAATATGTCGCAAGAGATTGAAATTTTTCAACAGTGAGTTCTTCAGCCCGCTGCGTTTCTTTCACGCTCGCCGCATCAAGCGCTGCGCCAAGACCTTCTGAAAAAACTGACTTTAAAGATGACCGCAACATTTTCCGGCGCTGTGAGAATGCGGCTTGTGTGATGCGTTCAAGCGCGTTGAGCGCGGAGAAGGGCGTTTCGCATTGTTCAAACAAAACGACCGTGGAGTCGACTTTTGGCGGTGGTGTGAATGCGCGTGCGGGCAAATTGAACCCGCGTGAGGGGCGCGACATGGTTTGGGATATGATCGACAGGCGGCCATAGGCTTTTGACCCGGGCTCCGCAAGTATGCGGTCTGCAACTTCCTTTTGGAACATCAACGCCATCACTGACCATAAGTCAGGGCCGGCCTTCAGCCATTTGATCAATAGCTCTGTTGAAATGTTGTAGGGTAAGTTGGCGACGATCTTTATCGGCGCAGCGGCGCCAACCAGCGCGCGCTCATCGGCGGCGAGTGCGTCGGCTTCAATGATGTTCAGCCGGTTGTCAAAGGCGCGACGAATTTCTGTAAGCGCTTCTATGCAGCGATGATCGCGCTCAATTGCAATGACGCTGGCGCCATGTTCGAGCAGCGCGCGCGTCAGACCACCCGGGCCAGGCCCAATTTCAAGGACGACATCGCCTGCTACAACAGAGGCGACCCGCGCGATTTTGCGCGTCATATTGAGGTCGAGTAGAAAATGCTGCCCGAGCGATTTTTTCGCGCCAAGCTCGTAACGCTCAATGACGTCGCGCAGGGGCGGCAGCGTATCATTCATTGCGCGCGCCGGGCCGCCATCGAACCCGCAAGGTTGATCGCAGCGATTAGGCTGTCGGCGCGCGCCTTGGCCCTACCGGCGATGTCGAGCGCTGTGCCATGATCTGGCGATGTCCGCACAATCGGCAGGCCAAGGGTCACGTTCACCGCCTCATGGAATGAAAGTGTTTTGGCCGGAATTAAAGCCTGATCGTGCAGCATGCACAGCGCAGCATCATAAGCAGCGCGTGCTTCCTCATGGAACATGGTGTCGGCAGGCAGCGGCCCGCGCGCGTCGATGCCGGCGGCTTTCAGCGCAGCGATGGCGGGCGCAATGACGGCATCGTCTTCCGCGCCGATGGCGCCTTGTTCTCCCGCATGTGGGTTAAGGCCGGAAATCGCCAGGCGCGGCGAAGCGATGCCGAATTCGCTCCGTAACGCTTCCGCCACGACGCGGCCGGCGTGCTCGATCATGTCAGTGTTGAGTGTGTGGGCCGCCTCGCGCACAGAAATGTGGATGGTTACAGGAACGGTTTTTAATACCGGTCCTGCGATCATCATGACAGGTCCGCGCGTGCGGCCCTCCGGCATCGGCGCCGATTTTGCGAGGTCGGCCAGAAATTCAGTGTGTCCGGGAAACTTAAATCCCGCAGCAATCAGCGTTGATTTCTGGATCGGGTTTGTGATGATGCCTGCCGCGGCGCCGCTAAGGGCGAAGCCTACGGCGCGCTCAATACTTTCAATGACGGCTGCAGCATTGGCGGGCGATGCTATTCCGGGCGTCGCCATCACCCGATGGGAAAGCGGAAGCAGCGGCACACCCTTCGCGAAAACCGTTTTCGCCTCTTGTGGGCGTGCAATTTCAACAATGCCCGCCGGGTCAAAAATCGCCGGATCGGCCAGCAAGAAGAATGTATGGCCGGAGTGGCGAAGCTGGCGCCACGCGGCGAGCGTTATCTCCGGACCGCAGCCGCCGGGCTCGCCCATGGTCAAGGCCAAGGGAGCTTGGGTGCGCGGCGCTGGCATTTTTGCTTATCCGTTTGGCTGTGACTGGATTTTCATACGCACGTCGACCATCGATCCGCGTTCAATATCACGAAGATATTGCTGGCCAATTCGCTCCAGCTGCCGGGAGTAAATGCGATTTTCCAGAGCTTCCCGCGATGGCAAGCCGAGCCCCTCATCTTTGTCGCAAACGACGACCGAGTGGTAGGCGCCATCGGCTTCAATCACAGCAGACTGTTCCCCGCGATTTAAGTCTTCAACGAATGGCCTAAAGCGTTCGTCAATCTCATCCAGCTTCACATTTTCCAATAGCGTGTAGCCGACCCCTTTGCCCATATCGATCCGCAAAGTGCGCCCGAAACATACTTCAGCCGTTTCTATTTTTTCCAATGCCGCATGCGCCGATGCATTTCCGAGACTTTCGTCCGCGCTTGCATAGGCGAGGGTGAAGGTGGGTTCGCCCGCGACGGTAGCTTCGCGCTTATCGCGCACCGCCATGATGACAAAGGCGCCATCGGACGGAATTGGGTTGGTCACGGATCCGGGCGGTAAAGCACGCAAAGCGGTGTCTAGTTCTTCGGCTAGCTCACCTGCGCGCACCCAGCCAAGGTCGCCGCCAACGGCCGCGGTTGTGCAGGCGGAAAATTGCTGTGCGACAACCGAGAAGGGAACGCCGCGGCGCATCTGTTCAATGAGCTGCAGAGAGCCTTGATAATATTGTTGCGCCTGTGATGGGTTGTCGACAGGAATACAAATTTCAGAGACCAGATACTGCTCTTTGCTGACATCATCGCGCATGCGTTCAAGCGTGTTTTTGATTTCATCTTCGCTCACGCGAACCCGGTCACGATATCGACCCTGAACAAGCTGCGGCCAAGCGATTCGGCTGCGGATTTGATCTTTCATGGCATTAATGGAAATGCCTAGGCGGTTGAGTTCTTCAAATAGCTGGTCGGCTGTCAGGTTGGATTGAGCGGCCATCAGGGAAAGGTCTCCCTGGACTTCTTCGTCTGTAACCTCGACTTCGTACTTTCCTGTTTCCTGCAGTTTCAGGCGTTCTTCGATAAGGTCTCTCAGCGCTTGCTGTTGAATTTGAGGAATGGCTTCGTCAGGAATCCTGCCGCCGGAGGACATCAACATAAGCTTCATGCGCTGGCGGACATCGAAAGTGGTGATAACTGCATCATTAACGACGGCGGCAACGACGCTAGGCGGCACGCCTGAGCGCTGGATCACTTGATCGCTGGTCAAGCCTTCTGCGTTGGTCCGCTGTTGCGCCTGCACCGGGGCAAGACCCGCCAAAAAGATGCAAGCTACTGAACTTAATACGGAAAATCGCATTCTAGGGTTATCCTGTTTTGTGCCGCCATGCCCAGCATATGGGGAAAATAGACGGAATTGCCGGGCGTGCAAGCGCTCAATCGACCAATGATTTCAAAGTGAAACTCAGCAGGATCGCGTTATCCGGCTTGAGGTTGCTGGTTCTGGTGCGGTCGCGGCTATAGGTGAGGCCAAAAGTTGAGCACTCGTCTTCATACCCTAAGGTAAAATCCTGTCGAATCGTTTGGTTAGATTCAAGATCGAGACGCCAGGCGCCGCCAACCGACCAGTTTCTGGAGACTTTGACACGACCGCGCGCCGTTAACTCCTCGCGCCGGACCAGATTGTTCGCAACGTTTTCTTCGTTGAGCCGGACATAGCTGAGATTGGCTTGAAAGCGCTTGTCACGATAAAAAGCGATTGATTCAGCGCGTTGGATATCGCCCGAAGTGTTGTCAATGCGGAACCGGCTTTCCACGCCTGCTTTCGGTCCCAATCGAACATTGAGCGATCCAACGAGGTCGGAGCTTTTCTCACCGAGCCCTGATGAGTCATTAAATGCGTTCGTTTCCTGAAGCCGAAGCTGCTGGCCGAGCGAGCCTTCAATCGATATGCCATTTGGCAGTATGGCTGATGCGGATACGCCGACATTCATTCGTTGTCCGTCTTCAAAGGCGTCGTACCCGGTCGCCTTGTTGAAGTCGAACAATCCTGCATAGTCGAATTCGATGCTTTGCGAGTCTTCGTTGAGGATGCTGGCCGGGTTTCTATTGGCCGGACTTGCGACCAGCTGTACGCGCGGCTCAATTAACAATCTGGCGCCGTGAAAATCGCGGGCCAAAGGGTACGACCATTCGAGTCCCGCCGTTGGGGCAAAACGCGCAACGAAATCATTTGTGTCTGTGGTCGAGAAGCCCGGGAAATCGCTTGCGCACATTTGTGCCGCTGATACGCAAACTTCCGTGCCGAGATCGAGATCCTGATATGAAAATACATCTCCGCGCAGTTTGGCGAACATTTGGAAACGGTGGCCGCCGCGGGTGATAATGTCGCGATCCCATTCCAGGGATGTCGTAAGGCGCTGAGAATCGATTCCCTCTGCCCGGTATAAAGAGGCGATATTGGCGTTAACTGACACCGCACCACCGGCAACCTTTGATCTGAAGTCGTGTTTGAAATCGATCAGGGGCAGCACGTATGGAATGGTGTCTGAATTGTCGGAGGCGCGCAGTCCTTGGAATAGATAGGTATCCATGATGAGGCGCGAATTGCCGGGCGTCCAGGCGAGGCGCGCGTTAGAGCGAAGCTGGTTTGTTTGGCCTCGATCAAGTTCCTGGCGCAAGTCACCCCGGCGTTCGACATCGTATTGACGTAAATATTCTTTGTCGGAAACGCGCTCGAAATCGTAGGACGCGCGCCAGTTCTCGCCGAAGTCGCGATAGCCACGACCGAACATATGCCAGCGCGTGCCGGGAATGCCGCTCTCCGTCTCATTGATATTGTCATAGTCGATGAACCCGCCGGAGAGGACGTGGTAGCCGTTCGTTCCACGCCGGCGCCATTCCGCCTGCCACAAGACGCCGTCCTCTGCAGTATATTTTGGAAAAATGGTGGCGTCCTGATGGTTGGAAATCGCCAGGTAGTAAGGAAGCTCAATGTTGAAACCGAGGCGGCTTGAGGCGCCGATATTGGGAGCCAGGAATCCAGACTGACGCTCCACCGATGGATCTGGAACTTGCAGATAAGGCGCGTAGAGGATTGGCACGCCGGCCATTTCCAGAAACGCATGATGAAAGCGAATTACTTTACGCTCCTCATCGCGCGTGACGCGTAATGACTTGACGCGCCAGGTTGGGGTTTTGCCTTCGCCCTCACGATTGCAGACATTACATGTCGTGTAGACCGCATTCTTAAGACGCGTCCTCGCGCCTTGTTCGCGAACAGCGCTGTCCGCTGCGAGGCGCGCATTATTTTCGAGGAGGGCGCTGAAATTTTCGGCTATGCCGTCGCGAAGATCGCCGGAAAGTTCAACCCGTCCCGCGAACGCCGTCTCCATATTCGCATCAGTGATCGATACGTTGCCTTCGGCGACGACGATGTCGGTCGCCGGATTGTAGATGAGCTTGTCGGCGCGCAAATAGCGCTCGCCAAAATACGCCTTCACATTTCCTTCAGCAATAATTGGTCCATCGCTATAGTCGCGAAAGACCGTATCAGCCTCGAAAAGAACCTCCTCCGGCTCTTCTTCCGTGTCGTTAATCGGGTTTGGCTGAAGGGCGGGCTTATTGACCGTCTGCGCGGATGCGGACGTCAAAACGCCCAAACTCGCGCCGGCCAGCATGGTGGTCGTAAAAAGGCGCGCAATCAGGCGATTACTGGTCGACACAATAGAGGCCCTTCGCGGCGCGAATCACAAAAAAATCCTTGAACTAGAGTTATATGAGGCAATTCGCGAGGTCCAGACGGAGCCTCAAGCCTTCCGGTTGTAATCGCGGCCTTTGAGGCGCGCGGCCGCTATTTTTTCAAGCCCCATCCTTTAGCCGTCTTCCAGGTGGAGCAAAGCGGTGGTCGCGGCCAGGCTGGCGACGATGGCGGGCACCCATGCGGCCAGAGCAGCAGGTGCGAAGCCGGACTCGCCGAGGGCTGTGGAAATCTCAGAAACGATGAACAACGCGAACCCGGCCAGAATCGACATGATGGCGAGCCCCAACGCACCGCCGCTACGAGCGGGGCGCATGGAAAAAGCCGCGGCGATCAGCACCATGGCGAGGAGTTTTAGGGGCGTCGAACATAAGTCGTGGAAACGAATATTATAGCGAGCCGTGGGCACGCCAGCGGTTTCAGCGAGTATTATGAAGCGCGGCAGACTCCAGATGGAAAGCGTCTCCGGCGGCGCCACTCTCTCTCGCAAATTTTCGGCAGTCAAAGAGGTGCGTACAGCGTAGATCGGCGTATGCCGCTCCTGCTCGGAGTCAGGAGACCGAAGCGTGACATCATGGAGTTCAAGCGTACGGCCGGAAAGGAACGCGGCGTCTGCATCCATCCGCTCTTGAAACAAATTGTCTGTGTCGAAGCGCCAGATGGTGACATCGTCCAGAGCAGCCCGGTCATCGTCAAAATTCCCTGCATTGATGATCAGCATGCCAGAGGCGTCTCGCTGACGCAGCCATATCCCATCGCCAAAGATGCTCACCAGATTTTTGTCGCCGCCTTGCATGCGCGCTTTGAGGCCTTCCGCCTGTGACAAAAGGCTGGCTGATAGCGGATCGATGGCTGTGATGATGAAGAAGCCTGAAACGGCGGCAATCAGGGCTGAAGGTCCAAGCAAGCGCCAGACAGATAATCCCGCCGAGCGCATAACGGATATTTCCGAACGCCTGTTCAACTGATGAAACATCAGGATCGAGCCGAACAAAAATACAAACGGTATGAGGGACTGCGTCAGTGAAGGCATGCGCAATAACGTCATGCTGAATGCAAGGCCGAAATCGCCGCCAGGCACTTTGCCTGCGAAGCGCATATTTTCAATCAAGTCGACAAGAAGCACGAGACTGGCCAGGATGGCGAACAATCCGCCGATAGCCATGAGCGTGCGGCGCGCTATATATCTGAATAGTGTGAAGGGCGGCATTATACGGCGCCTTTCAACAGCGACCGCCGCGAGGCGGGCGGTGAAAAAAGAAGGAAGCCTGCGGAGCCGATAGCCGCGAGTGGAAGCGCATAAAGCAGCCACATTTCGCCGCTCGTCCCGGCAAACCCCTGAACCAGAAAACCCGAAAACCGCAGCGCAAAAATGGCCGCGCCAGCCATCGCCACGCGAATGAAATAGCTGCGCCGCGTATAGGCGCCGCCAATGAGCGAGTAGAGACCGATCATCACATAGGCAAAAGCGTATAAGGGCGCAGCAAGGCGTGCATGGCCCTCGGCGATGAGCTTTGAGGCGTTCAACCTGTCGTAATCCTTGGTCATGTCGGGATTGAGCAGCTCGCCCAAATAGCGCTCCGTCATTTCCAGCTGTAAATCATTGCTGCCGTTTCGGATCGAAGAAATGTCGATCGCCCAATCCTGATACTGGATGATGTCGACTTTGCCCGTATAATCAGCAACGCTCTGAACGCTGCCATTCTTCAACAGCAACAGCGGACCTGCGGAAGTCTCCTGTATGGCCGCACGCTGCGCGATATAGGTTCTTTTTTCTTCGGGATTGCGGTAATCGTTAACCAGAAGGCCAGCGAATTGATTGCTGGCGAGAACCTGATCGACATAGATCGTAAACCCATCGGCCGCTTCGATAAATTCTCCGCTTCGCAACAATGAGCTTGCAAAATCGGCGCGGATATTGACCACCATTTGTTTCATCACGCGATAAGTGCGCGGCATGAGATCGACATTCACATAAAGCGTCGCCAGCGCTACAAACGTCGTAATCAACAATAGTGGTGCGGCAATCCGCCATCGGCTCACGCCTGCGGCGAACATGACGGCGATTTCACTGTCTGAATGCAGGCGGTGTAGCGTGTAAACGACAGCGCCGAAAAGCGCGAACGGAATAATGACCGCCAACAGGCTGGGGATAATCAAGACGCTCAACATCATGAAGACGCCAAGGCCTTGTCCATGCTCAACGATAATGTCGATTCGCTGCAAGGTCTGGGTCATCCAGACAATCATGGTCGTCACCAGCAGAATCAGAGCGAAAGGAGTGAGGCACTGGCGCAGGAGATATTTGTCCAGGCTGCTCATGGAATCGCATCTTTCCTTCTTAAGCGGCGGCGCTAGAGTGGCGCCGCCAAGCCACCCCTCAAGCCTCTGGTCCACGGCCTAGCATATTCCGGCCCGGCGCTGAAAGCGCCTCACCTAACGGGCGAGGAGGGGAAATACAAACTGAACAAGAGGATACTCATGCAAATCACGTTTTCCGCCGCCGCGCTGCCGAAGAGCGGAGCCGTCGTCATCCCGGTTTTTGAAGATGGAGCGAAACCGAAAGCCTATGACGAACTCGATAAAGCGTCTGAAGGCGCTGTTGAGCGGGCGGTGAAAGCGGCGGCGTTCAAGGCGAAGAAAAGCAAAGTGCTGGAGATTGTTGCACCAGCTGGTCTGGGAGTGAGCCGCATCATTTTGGTTGGCGCCGGGCCCTCCAAAAGTTTTTCGGCGCTCGATGCTGAAACGCTGGGCGGTAATGCTGCGGCGCGGTTGCTTTCTGGCAATGACAAGAGCGGCGTTATCGCGCTCGCCGGGCTGACGCTTAAAAAACCAACCGCCGATGAGCTGGCGGCTTCTGTTGCCTTTGGCGCGCGGCTCAAATGTTATCGTTTCGATAAATACCGCACGAAAGAAAAGAAAGAAGACAAGCCGGTTCTGACAAAGATCACGGTGGCGACATCCTCCGCCAAAGCGAAAGACCTTTACGCTGAGAACGATAAGATCGGCGATGGCGTGTTCTTGACGCGTGACCTTGTTTCGGAGCCCGCAAATATTCTGTTTCCCGAAAGCTTCGCCAAGCGTTGTGAAGCGCTGACCAAGCTGGGCGTCAAAGTGAAAGTGCTCGGTGAAGCGGAAATGAAAAAGCTTGGCATGGGTTCTCTGCTGGGCGTCGGTCAGGGCTCGGTGCGCGAATCCAAGCTTGTCGCTATGGAATGGATGGGCGGCAACAAGGGCGCTGCGCCTGTCGCTTTTGTCGGTAAAGGCGTCACCTTCGATACGGGCGGCATTTCCTTGAAACCAGCGCCCGGCATGGAAGACATGAAGTGGGATATGGGCGGCGCGGGCGCCGTGACCGGCGCTATGGCTGCGATTGCGGGCCGCAAGGCGAAGGCAAATGTTGTCGGCATTGTCGGACTGGTCGAAAACATGCCGGATGGAAATGCACAACGGCCGGGTGATGTCGTGACCTCAATGTCCGGACAAACGATCGAAGTTCTTAACACAGACGCAGAAGGCCGGCTGGTGCTTGCCGATGCGCTTTGGTGGGCGCAGGAAACCTACAAACCGAAAACGGTCATTGATCTGGCGACGCTGACTGGCGCGATTATCGTTTCGCTAGCTCATGAATTTGCCGGCGTGTTCACCAAGGATGACAAACTGGCGAAGCAGCTTGATGCAGCGGGCTCGGCGACGGGCGACCTATTGTGGCGGATGCCGCTCACGCAGGCGCATGACGAGATGATCAAATCCGAGATCGCCGATATGCAAAATATCGGTGGCAAGGGCGGTGGTTCGTCTACGGCGGCGGCATTCCTCGGGCGGTTCATTCAGGACGGCGTCTCTTGGGCGCATCTCGATATTGCCGGTATGGCGTGGAACACGAAAGACAAGCCGACATGCCCAAAGGGCGGGTCCGGCTATGGGGTGCGGTTGCTCGATCAATTCGTGCGCGCGAATCACGAAGGCTGAGCGAGGCGGAAAGGCGGCGGCGTGAAAATGGTAATTTGGATTATCGCAGGATTGGCGCTCGCCGCCGCCGCCACGTTTTTCTTTCTCGCCCAGAAGTCAAAAGCCGGCATTGCAATCGGCTTGGTGGATGGCGTGTTGGCGCCTTGTCCGGCGGCGCCCAATTGCGTTTCCAGCGAAGCGGGAACGCCGGAGTCGCACGCGATTACGGCATTGCCAGCTTCGGCGTGGGATCGTTTGCCCGACATCGTTCTCCAGAGCGGCGGGCGTTTGATCGAAGTACGCAGAGACTATCTGGCGGCGGAATTTTCGACAAAATTGATGGGCTATGTGGATGATGTCGAGTTTCGCAAAGCAGAAGATGCGGTGCATGTGCGCAGCGCTTCTCGTGTCGGTCACAGCGACTTTGGCGTCAACCGTAAGCGCGTGGAGGCATTGCGCGCAGCCTTGAGGGAATAAAACGATGGCGGAATTCTTTGACGCGCTGACCGAAGAGCATATTGAATTTATTGGCCGCCAACCGATATTCTTTGTGGCGACTGCGGCGGCAGACGGCCGGATTAACTTGTCGCCAAAGGGCGATGACAGTTTTCGCGTGCTGGCGCCAAATCGCGTCGCGTTTTTGAATCTTACAGGCAGCGGCAATGAAACCGATGCGCATTTGAAACGCGATGGGCGCATCACCATCATGTTTAACAGCTTTGAAAAGAAACCACTTATCTTGCGCATATACGGAACCGGCAAGTCCGCGCCGTTCGGTTCGCCAGAGTTTGAAGAACACAAATCAAAATTTCCGGACATACCGGGCGCACGGCAAATCATCTTCGCCGATGTGGACAGCGTGCAAACGAGCTGCGGCTTTGCTGTGCCGGAAATGGAGTTAGTGCGTCACCGCCCAATTCTGCGGCAATTGGCGAAGTCGCGAGGTCCGGACGTCTTGAAAGAAGGATGGCGCACGCGAAACGCCAAAAGCATTGACGGGTTCGATACTGTGCTGGGTGAGGCGATGAAGTGACCGAAGTGATGTTTTACCACCTCGAACGCGGCGCCATGGAAGACGTGCTGCCCGGCCTGCTTGAAAAGACGCTGGAGCGAGGGTGGCGGGCGGTGGTGCGCGCCAGCTCGCGCGAACGGGTCGAGGCTTTGGACGCGCATTTGTGGACCTATCGCGACGAATCCTTTCTGCCGCATGGCGCGGCTGGTGACGGCGCGGCGCAACCCGTATGGCTGACAGAGAAAGAAGATATCCCAAACCAGGCGGATGTATTGTTTCTGACGGACAATGCGGTCGCGTCTGCGGACGCAATCAGCGCTTTTACACGTTGTGTGACAATTTTTGACGGGCGCGACGATGAAGCCGTGGCTGATGCGCGGCGTTTTTGGAAAGAAGCCAAAGCCTTCAATCACGATGTCGCTTATTGGAAGCAGTCGCCGGAAGGGCGCTGGGAAAAGCAAAACTAGAAAGGCGTTGCGCAAGGTGACGTCCGAAACAGGCGAACACTATCGATTAAAACTGGAGGCGCGCCGTGAAGAGTTGGAGGCGATGTCTGCGGCCGCTAAAGATTCACGAAAACCCGTTGAATTGGACCAGCAGGCGGTCGGCCGGTTATCGCGGCAGGACGCCTTGCAGCAGCAGGCAATGGCCAATGCGCAAGATGTGCGCCGCATGTCTGAATTGCGGAAGATAAAACTGGCGCTGGCGCGCCTTGATAAAGGCGAATATGGATTCTGCTGCGAATGCAGTGAGCCTATTGCGCCGCGGCGTCTGGAGATTGATCTGACTGCTATGTTTTGCGCGTCTTGCGCGCGCTAGGCGCTTGCTGCGAGATAAATAATATAACCGGCATAGGCGGTGGTCAGCACGGCGCCTTCCCAGCGTTCAATGCGGTTGCGTGTGATTGCAAATAAAATCAGCACTGCCGTCGCCGCCAGCATTACCCAATTGTCAAAATGGACGATGTCTGCAGGCGCTGCAACAGGATGAATGAGCGCTGTGGCGCCGAGAATCCCAAACAAGTTGTAGATATTTGAGCCGACGATGTTGCCGAGCGCGAGATCGCTCTTGCCGCGAAGGCTTGCCATGACCGATGTCACCAATTCCGGCAGGGAGGTGCCGAGCGCGACAATGGTGAGACCAATCAATGTTTCGGAAACATGGAAAACCTTGGCGATGCCGATAGCGCCAGTCACCAATAGATGCGCACCGAATCCAAGCAGCCCAAGCCCTGCGACGGCGAAGAGTATCGAGATGAACGTCGAATTGTGCGGTGCGGAGGCGGCCTCAGCTTGCGCCTGTCCATTGGCTTTCTCGGAAAGATAGGCCCAACCGAGATAAGCGAGAAGCGCGGCGAGAAAAAGCGCTCCAGCCAGACGCCCAAATTCGCCGGTTAGAGAAACGCCGATGGCGGCGAGCGTTGCGCCGGCCAGAACAATAGCGTCGCGGCGGAACCCCTTTTCGCCCACCGCGATCGGCGCGATCAGCGCCGATAGGCCAAGGATCAGCAAGATATTGGCGATGTTCGATCCGACGACGTTGCCAACCGCAACGCCCGGCGATCCGGCAAGGGCGGCGCCGACGCTCGAGACAAGTTCCGGAGAAGACGTGCCGAAGCCGACCAGCGTCAGGCCAATCAGTAATTCCGACATGCCCAGCTTACGCGCCAGCGCGCTCGCGCCCTGAATGAGCGCCTCAGCGCCGAGCGTCAGAAGAACCAGTCCGGCGGCGACAGAAAGCCAAAGCATCGAATGTCCCTGCTAAACGATGAGCGAGGCATATGGGAAGCCGCCGCCCTAACGCCAGAGGCGGCAATGGGTCGTATGGAAATTATTTTTGCGAATCACCAACGCGGAATCGAAACCGGGCGATGGCGACAGGCGCCGTTTCGTCACGTTGCCAGCCCATGGCTTCGACAAAGGCCAGGCGGCGTCCAAGCCGGACAAACCGCACCCGTGCTTTCATGTTCTCCGCCCGGGCTGATGATAGATAGTCCACATCCGCGTTAACCGTTGTGATTTTTCGCAAACCTTCAAAGTGAGCGTGCAGGGCGGCTTGCGATGAAAATTCCAAAAAGGAAGCAATCGCGCCGCCGTGGAGCGCGCGGATAAGCTGATTGCCAATGTGACGCTCGGCCTGGGCGAGGGTGTAAACAACATCATCACCCTCCCGGGTTGCCGAAAACCCCAACCAGGCGGCGATTGGAGATGAACAGGCGTAGTCATCAATCAGGGTCAATTCCGTCACAGGCGCGACTCCCGATTCGGGCCGCGCGTGCCGACCATAAACGCGCCGGAGCCGGTCGCAATCAGCTCGCCGCTGACTTCATCGGTCAGCTTCCCGGCGACATGGGCGACATCGCCGCGCAATTTGATGCATTCCGCTTCACAGATAACACGTCCGCGGGGCGCAATATCGGCGACATAGTCGCTTCGCAGATTGATGGTGGCGATCGGTCTGAGTTCATCGAGGGCGGTAAACGCCGCCAGTCCGAATATCGAATCCATGATGATCGTCAGCAGTGATCCATGCACATTGCCATCGCCATCACAAAATGCGTCCGGAAGGTAGACGGAAAAAGTCGCCTTGTTGCGCCCGATGAGCAGAGGCTTGAGATCGAGCGTTTGGAAAAGAGAGTGTTCTTGCAGCAGCCAGTCACTGGCGCTCTTCAGCATCGCGCCGACGGCCGGATTGATATCGGCGCGGCTCATTTGTCCTTCAGTCTTTCTTCTTCATATTGAATGCCCCAGCCAATGATCAGGCGCCAGAGCGCCTCAGCCATTTCGGGCGGCATGCCGGCGGTCTCTGCGCGCGCCCGGACTTTTTCAATCACGTCGCGATTGCGCCAGGGAACGGATGCCTCGTCAGGTGAACGCTTGAATTCCCACGCCTTGTCCACATAGGTCCAGCGCTCGCCGAGCAGATCAACGAGCGCGGCATCGACGCGGTCGATTTCTGCACGAACCTCGGTCATGTTCTGGCAATCGGCGGCTTTTTTCATTTTTTTCTCAATTCCAAAAGGTCCAAAGAATAAGCGTCCCAAGAGCGAAAGGCGCAATCCCCATAATCACTAGATTGTTTGCAAGTGCTAGAAATAGTACGCGGAGCCATTCAAACTTCTCAATTTTTACCTGACTATTTTCAGACTTTCGCAATCTCCAACCGATCACCGCGATCGCTGTTCCAACAACGACCACAAACAGACATATCAAGATGCCGCGGAGCATTTTTCTCAAGCTTTCTGTATCTGTGCATTCATAGAATGCCGCGTTTCTCGTTTCGAGGCAATTTGGGCCACATCAATTCTGCACCCTAGCGGCCTCGTACGTTTCCAGCGCTGCAAGCCAGTCCGCTTCGCCTTGATCGATCGCGCCAACCAGCGCTGCGCGTTCTTTCTGCAGCTTGGTCGCGCGCGCCAGATTCTTTTCATAAAGCCCGGGCTCGGCGAGGGCCTCGTCAAGGCGGCGCAGCGTTTCATTCAATTTTTCGAGGCGCGCCTCCGCGTCCTCGGCCGCTTTTTTGAGCGGCTGCAGCGCACGGCGCGTATCAGCGGCGGATTTTCGCGCAACCTCTTTTTCGTCGACGCTGTTTTTGCCGCCGCTATCTTTTGCGGCGGTCTTGTTGGCCGCCAGCACAAGCTCACGATAGTCCGACAAATCGCCATCATAGGGTTCGGCCTTGCCCTTGTTGACCAGCCATAACCTGTCCGCGACGGCGGACGCCAGATGCGCGTCATGGGTGATCAACAGGACGGCGCCTTGAAAATCATTGAGCGCCTCGATCAACGCCTCGCGCGCGCCAATATCGAGGTGGTTTGTCGGTTCGTCGAGAATAAGCAGATGTGCGCCGTGAAATGTGATGAGCCCTAACAGCAGCCGCGCTTTCTCACCGCCTGAAAGTTTTTCGACTGCAGTGTCGGCCTTGTCCGGACCAAATCCAAGACGCGCTGTGGCTGAGCGCGTTTCCGCTTCGGTGGCGTCCGGAATGAGTTCGCGAACATGATCATAAGCGGAGTTTTTTGGTTTTAGCTCGTCGAGCTGATGCTGCGCGAAATACGCAATCTGCAATTTCTTGTGCTTGAAGATATTTCCGGCCAGCGGCGGCAAGCGTCCCGAAAGCGCCTTCACCAGCGTTGATTTGCCTTCGCCGTTGGGCCCCAGAATCGAAATGCGATCATCCTGATCGAGCCTCAGGCTGACTTTCTTGAGAATGGGCTTTCCTTCCTCGTAGCCAAGATCGGCCTCGACGACGCGAATGATTGGCGGCGCCATCGGTTTTGGGTTGGGGAAGTGAAATGGTACTGTACGTTCGGAAATCGGTTCGGCGACTGTTTCCAGCTTTTCAAGCATCTTGATGCGGCTTTGCGCCTGTTTTGCTTTTGAGGCCTTCGCCCGGAAGCGATCGACAAAAGCCTGCATATGCCGGCGGCGTGCTTCCTGGCGCGATTTAAAGGATGCGGCTTGCGCGCGCGCTTCGGCGCGTTTGCGCTCATAAGTGTCATAGTCGCCTGCATGTACTGACAATTTTGCATTCTCCAGCGCCATGATGTGCGTGACGGCATTGTTCAACAGCGCGCGGTCATGGGAAACGATCAGTGTCGTATAGGGATAGCGGCGCAAATAGGTCTCGAGCCAGATTGTGCCCTCAAGGTCGAGATAGTTTGTCGGTTCATCGAGCAGCAGCAAATCAGGCGCAGAAAACAACACCCCCGCCAGCGCCACCCGCATGCGCCAGCCGCCGGAAAATTCCGAACAGGCGCGGGCTTGGTCAACGGCGGAAAAGCCCAGACCGGACAGAATGGACCCGGCGCGCGCTTCGGCTGAGTGTGCGTCGATGTCTGCGAGGCGAGTCTGTATTTCCGCAATGCGATGCGGATCGCTTGCAGTTTCCGATTCAGCAATCAGCGCAGCGCGTTCTTTATCCTGCGCAAGCACAGTATCGAGCAAGGAAATGCTGGAAGAGGGCGCCTCCTGGTCTACGGATCCGAGACGGCGGTTCTTGCGGATCGAAACCTCGTCGCCGCCTGTATAGATTTCATTCTTGATAATCTTCAGGAGCGTCGATTTGCCTGATCCATTGGCGCCGACAAAACCGACCTTCCACCCGTCAGAGATCGCCGCCGTCGCCTGATCGAACAGGACGCGGCCTTCGATGTGATAGGTAAGGTCGTTGACATGCAGCATGGCGGGCGCTTTTAGCCGCGTCTTGGCTTGAGCGAAAGTCTGGACAAGCGAAGTTTTGCTGCAGCCGCCAGTTACATGAATTGATCAAGACGCATGAGCAACGGCGGAGCGCTTTTCCAGCGGCATGCCGGCTATCTTCAGTGTCACCGGACTCAGCCATTTCGGCAATCTTGTTCGCTATTGCGGAAAGCTTTTAGGTGGCGTTGTAAATGGCCGCTCTGTGAACATTATATTTATTGTTCACTGGCCCTTCCTTCATTTGTGAAACATTTGTTGCGCACTGATGATCGCAGCTGCGGCTTATTGAATCAGACCGCCTCAGATCCCACTTCTGGATAGAAACAAACGGAGGAGGGACGACGATGCTAGGGCGTATCATCAATGTACTGATCTTGCCGTTTCGTGCTTTGGGGAGATTGTCGCGTTCCATATTCCGCGAGGCCGGGGCTTCCGCCCGAACGACAGCGAATGCCGGCGGCTCGATTGTCGCCAGCGCAGCCGGCGCCGATTTGC
Source organism: Hyphococcus sp. (assembly GCA_021604585.1). Classification (GTDB taxonomy): domain Bacteria; phylum Pseudomonadota; class Alphaproteobacteria; order Caulobacterales; family Parvularculaceae; genus Hyphococcus. The sequence goes on along the minus strand of BQJG01000031.1, from coordinate 4,995 downwards.
TGGCAGAAGAATATCGCGAGGAGCCGCCTTCAGGGTTTGAGACAATCCTGTTCAAACAATTGCCGCGGCCGAGGCTGACAGAAAAAGCGGCGTCGGAGCTCACTCTGGAACAAGCGGTAGAATATGCGAATGATGCGAAGGCGTTCTACCGCTACGGCTTCCCGATCTTTGCACGAGGTGATTTCTTTTACGAAGAAGTCGAGCAGGATTATTTGAATGCAGCGCTTGGTTTTGAAGGCAACAGCATTGACCGGAGATTTCTGGATGTCACAACCTTGTTCCGCCGTACGCTGAACGACAACACGCGAAACATGCTGCTTTACTGGACGCCGGGATTATTCGCGCTCTTGTTTGGCGGCGCAGCGTTGTTAACAAAGGCGAACATAACTACACCGTTGAATGAATTTGTGTCGAGTTTTGGCGGAGCGGATGCTGCGTGGTTCGCCATCGCCGGTTTGGCTGGCGTCATCATCGCATTTCTGGTGTATTCATGGCCCTATAAGGTTGTCCAACAGCGCAACTTGATGAATCTCGACAATTACATCACGTCGAAATTCGCGCGCATCAATAATAATTTCCAAGTCGCAAAACGCCGCGCGCTCAATGTTGAGCGTGACAAACGCATGGGCCAGCGAGAAGAACTCAAGGAACAGGCCGGCTCATGGACGCTCGCCTATCACTGGTTCGCTATGCGGTTATTTCTTTGCGAGCTGGCGCTCCGAAATAAGTTTTATCAAATGCGGCGCAATACAACGCTTTATTGGGTCGGCGGCCTGACCATCACAGCGCTGATTTTCGCGTCATTGCTCGCGCTGTTGTTCTGGCAGGGGGCAGGCATGGCCGTGATGGGCGCGTTCGCTATCGCCGCAACTTCATTCATTTTAATCACAGGGATCATTCTGCGCGGCGCAACCGCAATGATGTTCCGCGTAGTAGAGTCAAATGAATGGAGCCGGTTTCACATTGTCGATCTCGATGCGACCATCCGCGATCATGTCAGCGAGGACAAATTGCAGATCGTCACCTTCAGGGACCGCAACCGGATGGAATAAACGGCGCAGGATTAGTGTCCGCCATGCTCGCTGACATTGTTGCGCGAGCGGACTTCAAAAAGCAGCGTTTGCGGCGGCGCGTTTTCAAATTCGAGGGTGATCGCCGCTTCTTCACCTTCCTCAAGCGCCTCGGTGACGCCGATCAGCATGATATGGGCGCCGCCGGGCGCCAGCGCCGTCTTCTCATGGGCCGGCAATTCAAGCCCGCCCTCAGCCGGCGCCATGCTGGCCATGCCGTCATCGCTCATATTCGACTGATGGAGTTCTACCGCCTCCGCGCCATCGAATTTCACCGCCACTAGCCGATCTGCATTGTCACCGCCATTGCAGAGCTCGACATAGGCGGCGCTCATGGGTTGCCCTTCGCTGGCGGCGCGCAACCAGGCATTCGCTGCGGCGACTCCGTCACCGTTGCAGGCGCTGGTCTCAGGCTTGGCGCAGGCGGCAAGCGCGACGATTGGCAGAAGAGAGATGGCTTTAAGAATATGCATGAGGGCGCTCCATGTTGCCGCAGTGCTGAAAGCGGCGGAATCTGCTGCCGGGCGGTGGTTGGCGCCCGCTGCGGATAGGGTTATGACGGGCGAAGTTAAAGGACAAGAGCGTTATGGATCCCACAGAAATTAGCCGTTTGCAGCTATATTTGCGCACGAAATTCGGACTTCCGAATCTTTCGGTGCGAGGCCGGGCGAACAAAGATGATTCGGCGGAGGTCTATATTGGCGACGAGTTCATCGGCGTCATCTTTCGCGATGACGAGGACGGCGAAGTCTCTTTTGATTTCAACATGGCGATTCTCGACATCGACCTGCCAGAACGGCCAGCCAATTAAGAGGTGATCCTTGCCGGGCGCGCCATCGGGATTTCTCGGAAAGCTTTCGGCTGATCGCCCGATGCTCGCCGCCGCGATCGTAGCGGTCGGTCTCACCTCGCTTTGCGTGCTGGGCGTGCGCAACAGCGCCGATCCCGCAAGCAGCAATCTGATTCTCAGATTTGTTCTGGCTGCGTCTGCTGTTCTCTGTGCGCCGATGGCTATCGCAGCGATGACGCCGCAACGCCTGATGCTGCGCACGATCTTTATCGCCGTGGTGGTCGCCCTCGGCGCGGCTATCATCGCCGCCGCGTTCGGCAAGCTTGACCTTGGCGGCATGACTCCGCCGAAGACGGCCTCTGGAACCGGGCTAGGGTTGTTTCTCTTCTTCGCGGCTCTTTCTCCGTTGACGCGCAGCACGCTGCGTCTCGGCGGTGTTGGACCGATCGCAGCCGTCATCGGCGCAGCAGGCGGCATTGGATATTTTGCGCTGGACGGTTTGCTGATGTCTCCTTTTAGCGGCGCCGCGGCGGCCATCACCTTGACGGCGGGTGTTTGCATCGGAGCTGGTGTCGGCGCCGACTATGCCCAGCATTTTGCAAGGGGGCTGACGCCCCGTTCTGCTGCCGCCGCTGCCGGACATTCCGCTATCGCGCCTGCGGCGTTCAGCATCCTCGCGGTAGCGGCTTGCATGCTGATTGTTACCTTTAACGCGAATTTTGGCGCTGTGGACTGGCGTGTGTTAGCTGCGGCGGGCGCTGCAGTTTTGTTGTCCTGCGCTACGGCGATGATTTTTGCGACCTCGGCGCTTTCCTTATTCCGGCCGAATGAGCAAGCTGCGGTGGATGAAAACAGACGCCGCCAGCGCTTCGCAGAAAGCTGGCGGCCTGTGCGGCGCCGGCTCCCGGCGACGACGGCCGCCGCGGCGAGCGCGATTGTCGGCGTCCTGATCGTGATTGCGCTGTTTGAGGTTGGTTTGCCCGAGGCCGTTAGTCTTGGGGTGTTTCTGGTCCTGATCTTGATCGCATCGGGGCTCACTTTTGTCTCCTTCCGCACCAGCATTCTGATCGCGGCGCTGTTATTCACCAGCACCGTGTTTACCGGATATATTTATGCGGTTCTTGGAATGACCGCGCCGGCGATGATGGAGAGATTTACCGCGCTCACGCTATCGGCCATCGCCTTTTCGCAATTGACCGTCAGCTGGCGCAATGCAGGCGACATCTGGCGGAACGCTCGAGATATCGCTCAGAACGCCATGTCCGATGGTTTGCGCCGCTTCGCAATTGCTATCGGTGCAGGCAGTGCGGCGACGGTCGCCAGCGCATACGCCTTTACCTGGGAGGCTGGCGTTTCCGCAGCAGCTTATTTCGCGATTGTCGCAGGCGTTGGCTTGTTTCTGGCGCCGTTTTTGATGGTCGCGCTCAGCACGCAGTTTCAGCGCTACTAGAGCGAACGATCGGATGACGAAACGCATCCTTCGCCACCGGCCAGAATGGAAGCTTCAGTTCTCCGAAGAAGCAGCTCTCATATGCCGCGCGTTTGAAGGCGTTTGCGCCATTCACCACATTGGCAGCACGGCGATCCCCCGCATCTTCGCTAAGCCCACGGTTGATATACTCGTAGAGGTCTCGTGTCTTTCAGTTGCAGATCAACGCACCAGCGACATGGAAAAAATCGGATATGTTGCGAAAGGGGAGTATGGCGTTGCGCAACGGCGTTATTTCACAAAGGCCGATCGAACCGGGGCTTCCGCGGTTCATGTCCATGTTTTTCGGGCGGGTTCGCTTGACGCGAAGGCGCATATCGCCTTCCGGAATTATCTCCGCCGGTTTCCTGAAAAAGCCGCCGCTTATTCGCGGATCAAACAGTCCCTTGCCGATGAACATGGACGACTTGGCGATGACTATCAGAGCCGCAAGGCTCAGTTTGTGGAAATAATGCGCGCTGAAGCGTTAGACTGGGTCAATCAGTTTCCTGCCGCCCTCGATTGATCGAGCTTGGCGACGAACTCCTGAACGGCTGCGTCGAGGGCGCGCCATTCAGGCAAATAGGGCCGCTTGAAGCGATAGCTCACTTCAATACTGTCGCCATATTCATACTCTCGCCAGCATTCCGGGCTCGTGACTTCTTCTTTCTCTTTGAAGCAAAAAACCGCGGCGGTTGCGCCGTCAATGTCAGCGCCAACGAACAGTTCGGTGTCGATATAGCCATTGGTCGGCACGTTGGAGCGCTGATCTTTGAAGGTGAACTTGGTCAGCTGGTAAGGTGTTCTGACGCCGCGCACATCGACCGTTTGCGGCAGGTAAAGCCGTTCAAACCGCTCGGCTTCATTGAAAACCGAAGAGCGTTTGGAAATGGTGATGTCGATGCGCCTTGTGTCTGGCGCGTTCTCGATGAATTCCTTGCGCTGGGCGGGCGTATATCCGTTCATCGTCGGCCAAAGGGCGTAGAGAACCACTTCGTCGCGCGCGCCACCGCGACGTGCGCGTGGATAGACGGTGTAATTCGCCGCCGGGCTGAAGGTGATCCCGCCGATTTCGACGCGCACCAGCTCTTCGGTAATGGCGGGACTGGGCGTATTGCCCGAAAAATCCTCAACGCTCGGGCCGACATAATAATAGAGAAAAATGGCGCACAGAACGAGCGTCGCCAGAAAGATGCCGAGCGGATAACGCCAGCTTGATTCCTGTTTGATGTCTTCGCCGCCAAAACCGTAGCCGTTACTCATGCCATCCGTCCCTGAACCTCGCGGAAGGGAGTTATTAGCACGGGCGCGCCAAGTGTTAAATGGCGGACGTTATGGAAGACGGCGCGCGCCGCTAAACCCCGCGAATTCTATAGGGCGTCAATCATTTCAGCGACCAGCGGGTGGCGCACCACATCTTCTCGGGTGAAGCGGATCGACCGGACATTATCCAGCGCCTCAAGTTTTTCCACAACGTCGGCGAGGCCGGACATGCCCGGCAAGAGGTCCGATTGCGCCGGATCTCCGGTGACCACCATGGACGAATTCCACCCCAGGCGGGTCAGCAGCATTTTGAGCTGGCCGTAGGTGCAGTTCTGCGCCTCGTCGATGACGATATAGGCGTTGTTGAGCGTGCGGCCGCGCATATAGGCGATTGGTGCGATTTC
>BQJG01000030.1 GCA_021604585.1 Hyphococcus sp. | reverse complement strand
AAGGCCGCGTGGTGACGGATGCGGCGAAGGCGGAAACGGCTGCAAAAGAACTGCCCGGCCCGCTTTATGTGGTGAAGGCCCAGATCCATGCGGGCGGACGCGGCAAGGGGACGTTCAAGGAAAAGAGCGCCGGCGAAAAGGGCGGCGTGCGCCTCGCCAAGTCAACCGCCGAGGCGGCCGAGTTCGTCAAGCAGATGCTCGGCGCGACGCTGGTCACCAAACAGACCGGCGCGGCGGGCAAGCAGGTCAACACGATCTATATCGAAAACGGTTCGGACATTGAAACCGAGCTTTATCTCTCGGCGCTGGTCGATCGCGGCACGGGCCGCATCGCGTTCATCGCCTCGACCGAAGGCGGCATGAATATAGAAGAGGTTGCCGAGGAAACGCCCGAAAAAATCATCACCGTACAGATCGATCCGGCGACCGGCTGCATGCCGCACCATGCGCGCCGCCTGGCGCAGGCGCTAGGCCTTTCCGGCAATGCGGCGAAACAGTGCGGCAAGCTGATCCCGACGCTTTACAAGGCGTTCGTTGAAAAAGACATGTCTATGCTGGAGATCAATCCGCTGATCGTCACCAAGTCGGGCGATTTGCTGGTGCTCGACGCGAAAGTCGGCTTCGACCCGAACGCGCTGTTCCGCCACCCGGACATACTGGAGTTGCGCGACATCACCGAAGAAGATCCGGCGGAGCTGAAAGCGTCAGAGTTCGATCTTTCCTATGTGAAGCTCGACGGCAATATCGGCTGCATGGTCAATGGCGCCGGTCTCGCCATGGCGACCATGGACATCATCAAGCATTTCGGCGCGGAGCCGGCGAACTTTCTCGATGTGGGCGGCGGCGCGACCAAAGAAAAGGTCACTGAAGCGTTCAAGATCATCACCACCGATCCCGGCGTTAAAGGCATTTTGGTCAATATTTTCGGCGGCATTATGAAATGCGACATCATCGCCGAAGGCATCGTCGCAGCGGTGAAAGAAGTCGGCCTTGAAGACCCGCTGGTGGTGCGCCTTGAAGGCACCAATGTCGAAAAGGGCAAGGAAATTCTGGCGAATTCCGGCCTCAAGATCACCCCCGCCGACGACCTCGAAGACGCGGCGCAGAAGATCGTGAAAGCGGTGCAGGGGTAGCCAGGAGTGGCGTCAGCAAAAGGCGACTTCACCCTCCTCCACCCCCTGCGCGTGCGCTGGGCCGAATGCGACGCGCAGGGCATCGTGTTCAACGTCAATTATTTTCTCTATTTCGACGTGGCGATGACCGAGTGGCTGCGCGCGATTGGCTTCACCGGCGAGAAGACGCTGGAGTTTTTCACCGTCCATGCGGAGGCTGACTATAAAGGTTCGGCGCGGTTCGACGAAATGCTCGATATCGGCGTGCGCTGCGTGAAGCTTGGCCGCACCTCGATGGTGCTGGAAGCGGCGATCTTTCGCGGTGAAGAAATCCTGACCACCGGCAAGCTGATTTACGTCCACGCCGAACTGAACACGCAGGAAAAATCGCCGCTGCCGGAGGATTTCATCAAGCGCGTGCTGGCGTTTGAAAAGTCCGCGCCGGAGAGCGCCAGTTGATGGCGTCGCTGAAGCAGGCCGTGCGCCGCGTTCTTCATAGGGCTGGCCTACTCCAGTTTTATTTTCGCGCGGTTGAGTGGCGACTGATGCAAGGGCGCAACGCGCCGCCCGCCACCGATGAAAATGGAACGCCAATCCCCCCGCTCAAGCTGATGGCGCAGACCGTCGCTCATGCGGACTGGCGCGCTTTCTTGAAGACAGGTGAAGCGACGGCGAAGGCGCTCGGCAAGCATGCGACGGAAGCGGGGTTTTCCTTTTCGCAGGCCGGGCGCATTCTTGACTTCGGTTGCGGCGCCGGGCGCGTCATTCGCCATTTGCCGTTATTGACGGACGCGCAGCTTTTTGGCGTTGATTACAATCAAAACCTCCTAAACTGGTGTGCGCAAAATCTGCCGGGCGCTTACAAGCGCAATGAACTGGCGCCGCCGCTCGACTTTCCTGACGCGCATTTCGATATTCTCTATGCGTTATCGGTGTTCACGCATTTGCGGGAAGACACGCAGCGGCAATGGCTCGACGACTATGCGCGCGTGCTGCAGCGGGGCGGGCTGGCTTTGATCAGTTTCCATGAAGAGACCCAGCCTGGTTTTCCGCAGACGGAGGCCGCGCGAAGCGCCATCGCGTCGCGCGGATTTTATGTTCACAATGACATGGCGGAAGGATCGAACCTGATTGCGACTTTCCAGACGCGCGCTCACGCCGAGCGGATTTTTGGAGAAATGTTTGATGTCGTGCGCCTCATTCCGCGGCTAGAGGCGGGCGTCGGTCAGTCGCTGGCGGTGCTGCGCCGCCGCGATGTTTGAGTCATGAATTACCGTCACGCCTATCACGCGGGTAATCATGCAGATGTGCTCAAGCATGTCATCCTCGCCCGCATCATCGAACACATGAAACAGAAAGATGCGCCTTTCCGGATCTTCGACGCGCATGGCGGGATCGGGGTGTATGATCTCGGCGGCGTCGAGGCGGAGAAAACCTTTGAATGGCGCGACGGCGCCGGCCGCCTGTTCGCGGAAGATGGTACCGCGATCGCTTTATCAGAGGGAACGGAGGTGTTACTGGCCCCATGGCGGCGATGCGTCGCCGCCGTAAACGAACCGGGCGCGCTGTCGCATTATCCCGGCTCGCCGGAAGTTGCGCGGTTGTTGCTGCGCCAGGGCGACCGCTTGCGCCTCAACGAGCTGCATCCGATCGACTACGAAACGCTGCGTGCGCGGTACGCCAAGGACAAGCGCACTGCCGTCACCCGCCTCGATGCGCTGATGTTTCTGAAAAGCCAGACGCCGCCGCCGGAAAAGCGCGGGCTCATTCTCGTCGACCCGCCTTATGAGAAGACCGACGAAGCGGCGCAGGCGATCCGCATGCTGAGCGAAAGTCTGAAACGGTTTGCTACGGGCGTCTATTGCCTGTGGTATCCGGTCACAGGCGACGGGCTCGACAAGCGCTTGCGCGATGACGCGGCATCGCTTGGCGCCAAAATGCTGACTGCGGAATTGCTGGTGCGCTCTGCGCGGCCCGATGGCGGGCTCGCCGGCTCTGGCGTGATCGTCGTCAATCCGCCATGGAAGCTCGATGATGAGTTGGCGCTTCTATTGCCGGCGCTGGCCGAACGGCTCTCACAGGGCGCGCAGAAATACTCGCTTGACGTTGTGCGGTCATAGGAGTTGGCTGACGAGAAACTTGTCGAGGTGAAAATGAGCGTTGCGAAAATCAACATTCCCGCCGCTTTTGACCGGATCAAGGAATGCTGGTCGCCGCATATTGCGGCGAAAGTGAACGGTCAGGATGTGCGCCTCGCCAAGATCGAAGGCGCGTTTGAATGGCATCATCATCAGGGCGTCGATGAAGCGTTCTTTGTGATGAAGGGCGGTTTCACTATGCGTTTTCGAGATCACGACGTTGAGATGGGTGAGGGCGACTTCATTACCGTGCCCGCCGGCGTCGAGCATATGCCGGTGGCGGACAAGGAGTGCTGGATCATGCTGATCGAAAGCGCCGGCACGGTGAACACGGGCGAGCACCTCTCGGAGCGCACCAAAACTGATCTTCCCGTGCTTTAGGCCCGAGTCAGAAAGCAGGCCGGAAAAAGCCGCGCGGGAATGCCGCGCGGCTGTAAGTTGGAGGGGCTTCAAATGCATAATGCCTTCAGCGCGCTTCCTTTCGCAGAGATATGTTGCGGCGGCGCGACCATTTCATGACAATTTGATGGCGATTGGCACGGAATGGATGGACTTGCCTGTTGCCCCCTCCGATCAGCGCCGTTAAACCGGCCCGAACTCACCCGCCCATCATTACGCATCATCTTGCCGGAGCCTCAATGTCCATTCTCATCGACAAGAACACCAAGGTCATCTGTCAGGGGCTGACCGGCAAAACCGGCACGTTCCATACGGAGCAAGCAATTGCCTATGGCACCAAGATGGTCGGCGGCGTGACGCCCGGCAAGGGCGGATCGCTTTGGGAGGCGGGGGATGCGGCGCCAAAAGAAGCCCGTGGCGCGACGCTTCCGGTTTTCGACACGGTCGCCGAAGCGCGCGAGAAGACCGGCGCTGATGCGACAGTGATCTATGTGCCGCCGCCCTTCGCAGCGGATTCGATCCTGGAAGCCATCGCCGCGGAAATTCCGCTGGTCATCTGCATCACCGAAGGCATTCCAGTGCTCGACATGGTCAAGGTCAAACGTGCGCTGGACGGCTCGAGGACGCGGTTGGTCGGACCGAACTGCCCGGGCGTCATCACGCCTGACGAGTGTAAGATCGGCATTATGCCCGGCCATATTCATCGTAAGGGCCATGTGGGCGTCATTTCGCGCTCAGGCACCCTGACTTACGAGGCGGTGCATCAGACCACGGCGGCCGGTCTCGGCCAGTCCACCTGTGTCGGCATTGGCGGCGATCCGGTCAAAGGCACGGATTTCATCGAGATCCTCGACATGTTCCTTCACGATGACGCGACCCATTCGATCATTATGATTGGTGAAATCGGCGGTTCGGCTGAAGCGGATGCGGCCAAGTTCCTGGCTGACCACAAGATCAAAAAGCCGACAGTTGGCTTTATCGCTGGCGTTACGGCGCCGCCGGGCCGCCGCATGGGTCATGCCGGCGCGCTGGTTTCCGGCGCTGACGATACGGCGGCGGCGAAAATCGAGGCGATGAAGTCCGCCGGAATCGCGGTTTCCCCAACACCTGGCGCCATGGGCCGGACGCTCGTTGAAATTCTTAAAAAATAAACGGTTTTATCATTAATGGATTGCTCCATTAGTGATTGAATCGCTCGATAGTTGGCGTATCTAGGGGAGCTATCGTCACGCTGTGTAACGACGGATAGGATAATGGCCAAGGACGGCGACGCTCCTCAAAAACCGGCTTCGAAGCCGGACGCACTTTCAGTACTTTCGGGCTCGAACGCCCGGTATCTCGAAGCGCAATATGCCCGATATGCGGCTGATCCAGCATCTGTCGCGGCGGATTGGCGCGCCTTTTTTGAAACCGAAACGGATATATCCGAGCCTGCTGATCAGGGGCCGAGCTGGAGCCGCAAGGACTGGCCGCCCCAGGTCAATGGCGAGCTGACAGCGGCGCTGGACGGCGATTGGTCCGCGCTTGAGCCGCAACTGAAGGCAAAAATCGAAAAACGCGCCTCCGCTTCCGCAGTGGCGGCGGGGTCCAGCGATGTTCTGCAGGCGACGAAAGACAGCCTTCGCGCCCTAATGCTGATCCGCGCCTACCGCATTCGCGGCCATTTGATCGCCGATCTCGATCCGCTCGGACTGCAAAACCAGAAAGTTCACCCGGAACTGGACCCGACCTCGCTCGGCTTTACCGAAGCGGATATGGACCGGCCGATCTTCATCGACAATGTGCTGGGGCTTGAGACTGCGACGCTGCGCGAAATTCTCGAGATCTTGAAGCGAACTTACTGCGGCACCTTCGCAGTCGAGTTCATGCACATCACCGACCCGGAACAAAAAGCCTGGCTGCAGCAGCGCATCGAAGGCCCGGACAAAGACATTACCTTCACAGCGGCGGGCAAGCGGGCGATTTACAACAAGCTGGTGGAGGCTGAAGGGTTCGAGAATTTTCTCAACACCAAATACACCGGCACCAAGCGTTTCGGTCTCGACGGCGGCGAATCCATGGTGCCCGCGCTCGAACAGATCATCAAACGCGGCGGCGCGCTCGGCGTCAAAGAAATCGTCATTGGCATGCCCCATCGCGGACGCCTCAACGTCCTCGCGGCGGTGATGGGTAAGCCCTATCATCACATATTCCACGAGTTTCAGGGCGGGTCCGTAACACCTGACGATGTCGGCGGTTCGGGAGATGTCAAATACCATCTCGGCGCGTCATCGGATCGCGAATTCGATGGCAACAAAGTCCACCTGTCTTTGACAGCGAACCCGTCGCATCTCGAAGCAGTCAATCCGGTTGTGCTCGGAAAGGCGCGCTCCAAACAGGATCGCATCGAAGCGCCCGATCTTGACCAGCCGCGCACCCACGTTCTGCCGCTCTTGCTACATGGCGATGCTGCATTTGCAGGTCAGGGCATCATTGCGGAATGTTTTGGTTTTTCCGGCCTGCGCGGCTATCGCGCCGGCGGCACCATCCACTTCATCGTCAATAATCAGATCGGGTTTACGACCAGCCCGAAATTTGCGCGCTCTTCGCCCTACCCGTCTGATGTGGCGAAGATGGTTGAAGCGCCTATTTTTCACGTAAACGGTGATGACCCGGAAGCGGTTGTCTACGCGGCGAAAGTCGCCACGGAATTCCGTCAGAAATTCGCCGCCGATGTTGTCATCGACATGTTCTGCTATCGCCGGTTCGGCCACAATGAAGGCGATGAGCCGAGCTTTACGCAGCCGAAAATGTATAAAAAAATCCGCTCGTTGAAATCGACGCGTGAAATTTATGCGGCCCGGCTTGAGGCTGAAGGTGTCTTTGCGAATGGCGACGCAGATGGCGAACAGGCAAAGTTCCGCACCTTTCTCGAAGAAGAATTCGCGGCCGCCGAGGCATTCAAGCCAAACAAAGCTGACTGGCTGGACGGACAATGGTCCGGCTTCGTGCCGCCCGTCGATGATGATCGTCGCGGCGATACGGCGATTGAGATGGAAGATCTCAAACGCATCGGGGCCGCGCTGACGCATTATCCGAAGACGTTTAATGTCCACAAAACGCTGGCGCGTATTCTTGAACAAAAAAAGAAAACAATCGATTCCGGCGAAGGCATTGATTGGGCGACTGGTGAAGCGCTCGCCTTTGGTTCGCTCCTGACCGAAGGATTCGGCGTGCGCCTGTCTGGTCAGGATTGCCGGCGCGGCACCTTCTCGCAGCGTCATGCTGTCTTTATCGATCAGGAGACGGAGAAAACTTACACGCCGCTGCGTCATATTGAAGGCGAGAATGCGAGTTTTGAGGTTCACGATTCAAACCTTTCTGAGTTTGCGGTGATGGGCTTTGAGTATGGTTATTCGCTCGCCAATCCGAAATTCCTAGTTTTGTGGGAGGGTCAGTTCGGCGACTTCGCCAACGGCGCACAAACCATCATCGATCAGTTTATTTCCTCCGGCGAGCGCAAATGGCTGCGTATGTGCGGCCTCGTTTTGTTGCTGCCGCATGGCTATGAAGGTCAGGGTCCGGAGCATTCCTCAGCGAGGCTTGAGCGCTTCCTGCAGCTATGCGCACAGGACAACATGCAGGTCGCCAACTGCACCACGCCAGCGAACTATTTCCATATTCTGCGACGGCAAATGCGCCGCAATTTCCGCAAGCCCTTGGTGTTGATGACGCCGAAGTCGCTGTTGCGTCACAAGAAATGCGTTTCGACACTAGCTGAAATGGGCCCGGGATCATCCTTCCATCGCGTGCTCTGGGATGATGCGGAATATCGCCCCGGCTCAACGGTCAAGCTTGTGGCTGACTCGAAAATCAAGCGCGTCGTCATGTGTTCCGGCAAAGTTTATTACGACCTTCTCGAAGAACGCGAACAGCGCGGCGTCGACAATGTCTATTTGTTGCGTATCGAGCAGTTTTATCCGTTCCCGGCCATGTCGCTGATCAATGAGCTGCAGCGCTTCCGAAACGCCGAAATGATCTGGTGTCAGGAAGAGCCGAAAAACATGGGCTCGTGGTTCTTTATGGAGCCAAATCTGGAATGGACGCTCGAACAGATCGACGCCAAACACAAACGCGCCCGCTATGTGGGACGTGCAGCGGCGGCGTCCCCCGCAACAGGCTTGATGAGCCGGCACAAACTAGAGCTGGCCGAATTTATGGATGAGGCGCTGACCGTCTGACGCGGTCTGCGCCATTGGAGAAGAAGAAAATGACCACCGAAATCCGCGTTCCGGCGCTAGGCGAATCCGTCACCGAAGCGACGATTGCGAAATGGATGAAAAACGAAGGCGATTCGGTCTCCGCTGACGAACCGTTGGTCGAACTTGAAACGGACAAAGTTTCGGTCGAGGTTCCTGCGCCGGCGGCTGGCGTGCTCTCGTCCATATCGGCGAAAGAAGGCGACACGGTTGAAGTGAATGCGCTGCTCGGCGCCATCGAGGCGGGCGCTGCGGCGAAGAAATCAAGCGCGCCAAAAGCGGCTGAAAAATCTGCGCCAGCTGCATCATCGGGCGGCGAGGAGATTGAAGTCACGGTTCCGGCGTCTGGCGAGTCCGTCACCGAGGCCGATATTGGCGAATGGCTGAAAAAAGAAGGCGACGCTGTTGAACTCGATGAACCGCTGGTCAGCCTTGAAACCGACAAGGCGGCGATGGATGTGCCGTCGCCAGCGAAGGGCGTTCTGAAAAAAATCGTCGCGCAGGTCGGCGATACCGTTGAGGTCGGCGCCGTTGTGGCGATTATTGAGTCTGGGGCTGTGCCGGCGAAAGCTAATGGCGCGGCTGCATCAGGCGGCGAAAACCGCCCGAGCCCGCGCGAGGTCGCCGCCTCGGGCGAGAGCGTCATGGAAAGCGCGCGCGAGCGCAAATCGGCCGAGCTGTCGCCGGCGCCGCGCCGTGTGGTTGCCGAGCGCGGCCTTGACCCAGCTTCCATCGAAGGCACCGGCAAAGGCGGGCGCGTGACGAAAGGCGATGCGCTTGGCGCAAATCCTGCGAAACAAGCGAAAGCGCCTGCGCCGACAGTTCCGCGCGATCTCGGCGCGCGCGAAGAGCGGGTGAAAATGTCCCGCATGCGCCAGACCATCGCCCGGCGTCTGAAAGAGGCGCAGGACACGGCGGCGATGCTCACTACATTCAACGATGTTGATATGACGGCGGTGATGGAGCTGCGCAATCAGTACAAAGAGTTATTCGACAAAAAGCACGGCATCAAGCTCGGCTTCATGTCGTTCTTCGTCAAGGCTTGCGTGCACGCCCTGAAGGAAGTGCCGGACGTCAACGCAGAGATCGACGGAACCGACATCATCTATAAAAATCATTATGATATCGGCGTCGCTGTTGGCACTGATAAGGGGCTTGTCGTGCCGGTTATCCGTGATGCGGATTTGAAGAGCATGGCGGAGATCGAGCTTGAGATTGCTGATTTCGGCCGGCGCGCGCGTGATGGAAGCCTGAAGATTGAAGAAATGCAGGGCGGCACCTATACCATCTCCAATGGCGGCGTTTACGGCTCGCTGATGTCGATGCCGATCCTGAACCAGCCGCAATCGGGCATTCTCGGCATGCACCGGATCGAACAACGCCCGGTGGCGCGCAATGGCCAGGTCGTCATCCGTCCAATGATGTATCTCGCCATGTCTTATGATCATCGCATCGTCGATGGCAAAGGCGCCGTGACGTTCCTTGTGCGCGTGAAGGAAAACCTCGAAGACCCGCAGCGTTTGCTGCTGGATCTTTAAAAGGCTTTTGCCCGGTAGAGTGCGCGAACCCGCGTAATCACGGCGTTAGGGCGAAAATGTCCTCCTGACGCCATTGATGCTATTATTCCTGTCCTGAACAAGGGAGGGAACAATGCATAAACCGTCATGGCTGTTTTGGGTTGTCAGCATATTCGCCATTCTCTGGAGTGCCTTCGGCGTTTACGACTATGTGATGACGTCAACGGGCAATGAAAAATATCTCAAGGATTTTGATCCAAAGATGATCGCATGGATCTTGGAATTTCCGCTTTGGCGAAAAATCATCTGGGTCGTTGGCGTCGGGTCCGGCATGTTGGGCTCGATTGCATTGATCCTTCGGCGCAAGGCCGCGGTCATCCTGCTTATGATTAGCGTGGTGATGATGGTTGGCGGCCTGGTCATTCATGATATCGCCATGTCGAACGGCGTGGAAATGTACGGTCAGCTCGGTTTGATCGCGACAGCAGTGCTTATGGTCGTCCAGATACTGATCACATGGTATGCGGCGCGGGCTAAACGATTAGGATATTTGCGTTAGACAACTGTTGACCGGCGAATTCAGCGTGCTTAGGTGCATGTAAGACTGGACAACCGGCGCGCCGCGCGCCGGTTTCGCTTTTCGACTTTTGCAGCGAGGACACATGGCCGACCAATTTGATGTTGTGATCATCGGCGCCGGACCCGGCGGCTATAATGCGGCGATCCGCGCCGGCCAGCTGGGACTTAAAACCGCAATCATTGAAAAGCGCGAAACGAAAAAGCTCGGCGGCACGTGCTTGAATGTCGGCTGCATCCCGTCCAAGGCGCTGCTGCACGCATCGCAGCTTTATCAGATCGCCGAAAAGGATTTCGCCGGGCTCGGCATCAAGACCGGCGGACTTTCGCTCGACCTTAAGCAAATGCTAAAGCAGAAAGACGAGGCGGTAGAGGGGCTGACCAAGGGCGTCGAGTTCCTGATGAAGAAAAACAAGGTCGAGACGTTTCTCGGCGCCGGCGAAATCATCGCCCCCGGCAAGGTGCGCGTCACCGGCGACAAGACTGTCGAGCTGCAAGCTAAAAACATTGTCATCGCGACGGGTTCGGAAGTGACGCCGCTGCCGGGTGTTGAGATTGACGAAAAGCAGATCGTTTCCTCCACTGGCGCATTGTCGTTTGAAAAAGTACCGAACCACCTGGTCGTCATTGGCGGCGGCGTGATCGGCCTTGAACTTGGCTCGGTTTGGGCGCGCCTCGGCTCGAAGGTGACAGTGGTGGAATTTCTCGACCGCATCCTGCCGGCCAATGACGGCGAAGTCTCGAAGCAATTCCAGCGCATTCTGAAAAAGCAGGGTTTTGAGTTTAAGCTTTCTTCCAAAGTTACCGGCGCCAAGGCGTCGAAGTCGAGCGTCACCCTAACTGTCGAGCCGGCGAAGGGCGGCGCCAGCGAAACGATTGATTGCGACGCGGTTCTCGTCGCCATCGGCCGCCGTCCGCATACGGACGGGCTTGGGCTGGAAACCGTTGGCGTCAAGAAAGACAAGCGCGGCTTTATCGAAACCGAACATTTCAAGACAAATGTTGCTGGCGTTTGGGCCATCGGCGACTGCATCACGGGGCCGATGCTGGCGCACAAGGCCGAAGATGACGGCACGGCCTGCATCGAACTGATCGCCGGTAAAGCCGGACACGTCAATTACGACACAGTTCCGGGCGTGGTGTACACCTATCCGGAAGTCGCCTCGGTCGGCAAAACTGAAGAACAACTGAAAGAGGCGGGCGTCGATTACAAGATCGGCAAGTTTCCGTTCATGGCGAATTCCCGCGCAAAAACAAATCACGAAACCGACGGCTTTGTAAAAATCCTCGCCGACGCAAAAACCGACAAAGTCCTCGGCGTTCACATTATCGGCGTTGAAGCCGGTGAGATGATAGCAGAAGCCGTGAGCGTGATGGAGTTCGGCGGGGCGTCGGAAGACATCGCCCGCACCTGTCACGCGCATCCGACGCGCTCGGAGGCGGTGCGTCAGGCAGCGATGGGCGTTGAAGGCTGGACCATGCAAGCCTAAACTGGCGGTATGGCCATCGACATAAAAATCCGTCCGATTGAATTCGATGATGTGGCCGCGCTTTTTCAAATGATGCAAGCGCTTGCGGATAATCAGAATGAACGCCAATTTCTGACAGTCGATGTGGAGCGTCTGCGCACCACTGGATTTGGCGACCGACCGCAATGGCGGGGCGTGTTTGCAATCGTGGAGAACAAACCTGTCGGCTACGCCACCTACACAAATGACTTGCATGTCTGGAGCGGCGCGCCGCGCATCGCGCTTGACGATATTTATGTGCGCCCGGATTTTCGGAGCCACGGCATCGGCGAAAAACTGATGCAGGCTGTGTTTGATGAAGCCCGCAAGGCTGGCGCCTATGTGAGCTGGTCGGTGCAACCCGGTAATTACAAGGCCATTGCGTTCTATAGGCGGCTCGGCGCCAGCGTGCGCATCACCGGCAAGTGTGGCTGGCGCGCGCCAGACTAGCGGCGCCGGATCGCAGGTCTCGTCAAGGGGCTGTACGAAACAGGAACTTCTGGTTGCGATTGCGAAGATCTCGCGGTGATTTCTTCGTTTGCCTGCCTCTCGCACCGCAAATTCGCCCTAACCTCTGGATTTACCGCGCCTTTCCAGCCTAAAGTGCGCGCCAATTGCGCGCCGTCAACTGGGTTGGGCTGGCGCGTCATGGGGCATTATCGGGCGGCGCCAGCAATGGCGAGTGCTTAAGGGAGTTAAAATGAGCGAAGCAATCGACGTCACCACGACGCCAAATATCGCAAAGGCGGATAAAGGCTTTTTCGGCCACCCTCGCGGACTTGCTATTCTGTTTTTCACCGAAATGTGGGAGCGCTTTTCCTATTACGGGATGCGCGGGCTGCTGATTCTTTATCTGACGCAGCATTTCCTGTTTTCCGATGAGCGTTCAGCCTTGATGTATGGCGCTTACACCGCGCTTGTTTATGTGATGACCATCATTGGCGGCTCGCTCGCCGACCGTTATCTCGGTCAGCGAAAAGCGGTGACCTTCGGTGCGATATTGCTGGTGCTCGGCCATTTCGGCATGGCGTTCGAGGGCAATGGTTCAAAAGAAATTCTCACCTATCAAGGCGGCGATTATCAGGTCACGCTCGACGGTCGCGGCGGAACAGCGAACCAGATCATTGTTTCCGACACCGGAACATCGAAGATTTCGTTCACGGATGGCGCGGCGGAAATGGTTATTGAAGATCCGGCGGCTGTAGGCCTTCCGGCGACAATCGCCAAGACCGACTACACGACGCGCACCGAGAGAGAGCCGTTGTTTGTCAACATTTTGTACCTCTCACTGGCGTTGATTATTGCCGGTGTTGGATACCTCAAGGCAAATATCTCTACGATTGTCGGGGCGCTTTATGGTTTTGAAGATCCAAGGCGAGATTCGGGTTTCACATTGTTCTACATGGGCATCAATCTCGGCTCGTTCCTTTCCTCGATCACATGCGGCATTCTCGGCATCGTCTATGGATGGAAATATGGCTTCGGCCTAGCTGGCTTTGGCATGCTGGCTGGTTTGTTGGTATTCCTTTGGGGCCAGAAATATCTCGGGGGCCATGCAGAACCGCCGAGCGTTGAGAAGTTGAAGAAGTCGTTCCTCGGCCCTATCAATGTTGAAATGGCCTGCTATATGGCCGGATTAGTGATCATTGGCGTGTCGATGCTGTTCGTGATGAACGCGCATCTCATCCCGGACGGGTTCGTTCTGTTCCTGGGCGTCGTCGTCTTCTTGTTCCTGGTCGGTTATGCCCTCTCCAAACTAAAGGGTGACGAACGCAGCCGGATGTTTGCAGCGATCTATTTTGTGTTAGCGCAAATCCCGTTCTGGGCGCTGTTTGAGCAAGCCGGTTCATCGCTGAACCTGTTCACCGATCGTCTTGTCAACAAGTCGATGATGGGCGTTGAAGTGCCCGCGCCGGTGTTCCAGGCGTTGAATGCGGGATTCATCTTCATTTTTGCCCCAATTGTTGCATGGATGTGGATCGCCTTGGCGAAACGAAAAAAAGAACCCTCGACGCCGGTTAAATTCGCCATTGGCGTGTTTGGCGTGGGGCTTGGGTTTCTTGCGCTTGTGGCCGGCATTCAGGCGAGCGGACCGACCGGATTGACGGCGGTTTACTTCATCTTCCTGATCTACTGGATCCACACAATGGCCGAATTGATGCTCTCTCCTGTGGGCCTGTCAGCGGTGACCAAGATGGCGCCGGCGCGGGTCGTCGGCATGGCAATGGGTTCGTGGTTCCTTTACTCCGGGCTGTCGAACTATCTTGCGGGCGTGATTGCACGCGGTACGGGCGCCGAAACCATCGGCGGACAATTGACCGACATTGCAGCCGCCAAGGCGACCTATGTGAGCGTTTATACAAACGTCGCCTATGTCGCGATGGGGATTGCGGTCGTAATGCTGCTCATCTCGCCCATCATCAAAAGCTGGATGAAGCTGAACGCGCCGAAACTCGATGGCGCGCCAGCAGGTGCGGCGACTTCCGCCGCAGAGTAGGCGAATTGACATGTGAATTAACGCCCGGCGGTTTTCCCGCCGGGCGTTTTTTGTTGTAGGGTCTGCGCATGTCAGACAGACTCAATAAGATCGTCACGCGCGGCGGGGATAAGGGGGAAACCTCTCTCGCCGATGGAACGCGCCTGCCCAAGGATCATCCGCGCATTGCGCTGATTGGCGATGTGGACGAGTTGAACTCCTGGGTTGGCGTTGTGCGCGCGCATCTGCCGCCGGGTGACTTATCAACATTACTGGCTGGCGTGCAGCATGATTTGTTTGACCTTGGCGGCGCGTTGGCCTTTCCGGATGCGCCGATGATGAGTGAAAAACATGTGACGCGCCTTGATGAGGCGGCGGCCAAAATGAACGCTGATCTGCCGCCGCTGAAAGAATTCATTCTGCCCGGCGGCGCGCCGGTTCTTGGATATTGCCACCTCGCACGCACCGTTGCGCGCAGGGTTGAGCGCGCCATGACGAGCTATATGCGAAGCGCGCCGGAAGCAGCCCATGCGCTGCAGTATCTCAACCGGCTGTCCGATGTTTTATTTATCGCTGCCCGCGTTGAAGCGCAGCGGCTTGGCGTTTCGGAAATCTATTGGCGTAAGGAAGCGAGCATCACTGCCGGTTAGGTTGGCAGCCGCCGGAGTTTTAATGCGGCTTCACCTGCGGTTTGCTCCATGACGCCATGAACACGAAACACGTCACTAAGCAGCTCTGAATTGAGTGCGATTTCAGGAGCGCCATCAGCCGCAATGGCGCCGTCATGCAAGACGACGATGCGGGTGCAATAACGCGCCGCCAGCGATAGATCATGCAACGCGGCGATCACTGCACGGCCTTCGTCCGCTTTTTTTCGCAATAACGCCATGACGGAGAACTGATGTTCGGGATCGAGCGCCGCGATGGGTTCGTCCGCAAGCAGCAGCGGCGTTTCGCCGGCGAGCGCGCGCGCAAGATGAATGCGCGCGAGTTCGCCGCCCGAAAGCGTGCTGGCGGAGCGATCCGCCAGATGTCCGGCAGCGCAATCGGCAAGCGCGCGTTCAATCGCTGCTGTGTCCTGCGCGCTTTCCGACAAGGGGTCGCCAAAGGCGAATCGCCCGAGTGCAACAATCGCGCGCGCTGGAACGCCCCAATAGACCGGCCGCATTTGCGGAAGGTAAGCGAGACGCCTTGCTCGTTCGCGCGAGGCGAAACTTTCGAGCGCTTTCCCATCAAGTCGCCGGGCGCCTGAGCCTGATGCGATAAGCCCGGCCGCTGCTCGCAGCAATGTCGACTTGCCCGCTCCATTTGGTCCGATCAGGCCAATGAATTCGCCCTGAGAAGCGGCGCATGAAATATGTTTCAGGACAACACGATCACTTAAGGAAACCGACAGTTCTTCAAGCTCAAGAAGCGCACTCATGATGCAATCCTTTTGCTTGTCGCTGCGATCCAGACAAACCCCGGCGCCCCGATGAGCGCGGCGGCGACGCCAAGTTTCAGTTCCTGATCGAACGGCAAGATGCGAATAAACAGATCAGCGCCCGCAAGCATGGCGCCGCCGAGCATGATGCTTGGGAGCAGAATGCGCGCAGGGTTCTGGCCAGCGAAGGCGCGCGCCAAATGCGGCGCGGCGATGCCGACAAAGCCGATGGCCCCCGCCACGGATACGCTGGCGCCGACTAAAAATGCAGCGCCGGCAATCACCAGCGCACGGGTGCGTTTGAGATTGGCGCCGATGCTCGCCGCCGTTTCTTCGCCCAGCGTCAGCGCAGCCAGACCCGGCGCAGCCGCGGCGATCATCGCCAGCCCAGCGCCTGCGAAAGGCGCAGCGATGGCAAGATCGCGAAAGCTTCGGTTCACCACCGTGCCGAATAGCCAGTTGATGAGATCCGTCAGCGCAAACGGATTTGGCGAAAGATTCATGGTGAGGGAAATCAGCGCGCCGCAAAGCGACGAGAAACCAACGCCGATAAGAATCAGCCGCGCCGTTGAAACGCGGCCGGCGCCTAGAATGTATAATAAAGCCGTTGCGCCGAGCGCAAACAAGATTGCAGCGACAGGTGTTGTCCAAAATGCAAAGGCGGCAAAATTAAAATACAGCGCGACGATAGCGCCGAGCGCGGCGGCGGCGGAAACGCCAAGGACGCCAGGGTCGGCCAAAGGATTGCGCAATAAGCCTTGCAGGCCTGCGCCAGCCGCGCCAAGGCAAGCGCCGGCCAGCCACGCCGCGAGGGCGCGCGGCAGGCGGATATCGCGGATGATAGCAGTGATTGCGCCCTGATCGGTAAGTAGCGCGGTGAGCGCCTCGCCTGGCGAGATATTCGCGGGCCCGGCGAATAAGGAAATGAGGATCAGCAGCGCCGACGCTGTTGCAAGGCCGGTGTTTGCCGCCGCCGCATTGACTGAAAGCTGCTTCATTTTAATACGGCCTTGTCAGCAATCATTTCCGCCGCATCGATTGAAAACCATGCCGCGCAACTGACCAGATCGGCGGTGAGATGAACTGTCGGTGTCTTGGCGAAAAGTCTTTCAAGGACAGGGTGCCGCGAGGCCGACCAATAGTTGACGTCTTCGTCGCGCGAGATGAAAAAGCCGCTGACAATTATTTCTGGCGGATCGAGCAGCAATTGCTCCGCCGGAAGCGCAGGCCAATAAACTTGCCCCGCCTCTGCAGCAATATTTTTCAGGCCGGCCGCGCGGATGATAGCGTCGATCATCGTATGCGCGCCCGCAGTGACGCCGCCTGGCGTTACATAAAGTGCATGCACTCCATCTGCTGCGGGGTTTGTTATGACCGTAAGGGCTTCCAGCCGTTCTTCCATTTCCTGTATCAGGGCTTCACCGCGTTGTGGTTGATCAAGCGCCTTGGCGACGAGGCGGATATTGTCTTTCACGCCATCGAAATCTTCGGGATAGCCGAGTGCGACAACCTCAGCGCCAAACCGGGCGAACGCAAATTGCGCCTTTGCGCCGCCGCCCCATTGGCGCAGGATAATGTCAGGCGACAATGGGGCGGCTTCTTCAAGTGTGGCGCGGATCTTTGGAAAATCCGCAGCAGCGGCGCGCATATAGGAATAGTCTTTGCCGGCGCCGCGTGAGACGGCGGCAATCTGCTCGGGATCGGCAAGTTTCAGCAGATACTGATCCGAACAGTAATCAAGCGACACAGCACGCGGTTTGGCCGCAGACGCGCCGCCCGCCAAGATGATGGCGCCTGCAAGGATTGAAACGATGCTGCGCGTTCTCATCATCTGCGCAGCCTGACGCCGGCAAAAGCGGACACGCCCGCTTCACCATAGCCGGATACATCCTGATAGTTTGCATCAGTTGCATTTTCGATCCGGCCATAGAGTTCGAGATGATCGGAGACTGTGTAGGCGGCGCGTAAGTCAAGCCTCACATAAGATGCATTCGTGGCGGGCGTGTCGTTCTCGCGCCCATTGAAGATCGCGCTTGCTGACACGGTCAGAGCATCATTTGGCGCGAAAGAAACGGTAGCGTTTCCCTTGTGGCGCGGTTGCCGTAAAAGCTGGGCGCCGGTCGCTTTGTCGACAGCATCGGCGAAGCTGTAAACGGTGCGGGCCGACCACTGATCGCTAAGAGCAAAATGGGCGTCAATCTCAACGCCGCGGGCGCGCGTTTCATCGATATTGAAATAGCCGCTCCCGGCGAAGTCAAAATCGATTTGATCTGTGACGCGCGTGTGAAAAAGCGTCACGCTCAATTCATGTTCCGACGCGGCGCCAAATCGCGTTTCAACGCCAATATCGAAACCATTTGCATGCTCGGGCCGCAAATCCGGATTGGGTATGGTTCCGAACTGATCAAAGTTCAATTCAAACAGGCTGGGCGCGCGGAAACCCTCACCCCAGCTGGCGCGAAGCAACAGTTTGTCGGAAGCGGCCCACACAGCGGAAGCGCGGGCAGTGGTCTCGCCTTCAAAATTTGAGAATTCATCGCGGCGCCCGCCTGCCGACAAAGTGAGCGAATCGAAAGGCTTAACCTCGACCAGCGCGAAAGCGGCGCCAGCATCGGCGGCTTCATCCACGCTGGAGACTATCGCGGATGTGCGCTCTACTTCAACGCCGCCAATGACGCGAGCGCGCTTACTAAACTCGACTGCAGCGACATAGTTTGCGGTCAGGCGATCGCCTTTAGCAACGAAGGTTGAGAACCCGCCTTCAAAGTCTTCGCGATCGATGGCGTTGTAGGAAACAGTCAAGGCGCCATCCAGGCCCGCCCAGTTCTGCAAAAACTTTCCAGCGATCAGATATTCGCGCGTGTCTTCCGTTCCATCCGTATCTGCGAGCGAGAAAAGCGGCGGCGGAAACCCATCGAGCTCGACATGAGAATCAGAGACGCGCGCGATCAGCTGCGCGCTCCAATGCTCATTGAGGTCAACACCGCCGCTGAAGGAACCGGAAATCGTGCGATAGCCGTCTTTTTCCGGGCGGCCATCGGCGCGGGATATGCCGTCCGTGCGAGCGCCAGAAACCGTCGCGCGGGCAAAGGATGTATCATTGCTGATTGATGCCGTAGCGCCGCCGCGAACTGTTCCGCGTGAGCCGCCTTCAATATAGGCGCTTGAAGATGCGTTTCTTGCGGTGGTGACTGAAATCACGCCGCCGATCGCATCGGCGCCGTAGATCAGCGATTGCGGTCCGCGCAACACTTCAACCCGATCAATGTCTGCAACGTCAAAGTTGGCGAAGTTAAACCCGCCTTGCGGCGCTGATGGGTCGTTAATTGTGACGCCGTCAACGACGACCAGCGTCTGGCCGCTGGAGGCTCCGCGAAGGCGTGCGCTTGCCGCGCCGCCAAAGCCGCCATTTCTGGCGACGGAAACGCCGGGCGAATCGCGCAAAACGTCGACTAGAAATGAATATTGCTGCGCCTGGATTTCTTCTGCGGTGATGATGGTCACGGAAGATCCAGTCTCGGATAGCGGCGTCGGGGTTAGCGTTGCGGAAACGACAATTTCGTCTGTAAGGGGAAGATTGTCGGCGGCGAATGACTGGCCGCAAAGCGCAGTCGAAATCAGAAGGCAGAAAGCAGGCGTAGAATATGTTGTCATTGGCGACACTCCTTAATAGTTGGATGTCGCCACAACGGGTCCACCGCTCGTTCCAGCTGATCCCGGCCGGGCGAGAGACGACGTTGACGGCAGGTCTCCTGGCTTGCGGGTCGCCAGCGTCTCGCTTGCCTTCCTGAAGATTGAGACTTCAGTGGCGTTGTCGCGAGCGCCTGACCGCTTACAGTTGCGGGCACAGCCGCGGGTCTTCACCGCGTTCCCTATTCTCTCCCGTTAAGGGAGCACCGTCATGTGCGTAAATAGAACGCGCCCTGAGTTCGCGCAACCCATATAGGGCAGGCGAACTCAGGGCGTGAAAGAAAAAGTCCGATGTTTATTCGGAGACAGCTTCCTGCTTGGAAACTTCAATCATCGGCACGTCATAGAGGTCGAGGTAATCAACGACAGACGCAATGCCGACAGCCGCCAGCAACAGCAGAATTAGCCAGAGAATAGCCTTCATTTTAGACACCCCACGTTTGGTTTGGTTTCCCCACGCGACACTAACCGACTGAAAAACATATTTCTATAGTAAATATGCACAGATCATTGCCGCCATAACCCGCACGCTTGCCGCCATTTTTCGCAAATAGGTTGCGCGACAGGATGTAATTACATCACGCGCCGCGCAGTTGTTGCGACTGCGAAAAGCCCCTACTCGCCAAAGCTGCCGGCAGGGCCGGGAAAGACGACAGGGCTTTCCGCGCCGTCCTTGGAGAGGGACGACACGCCGAAAAAGTAGTTGTCGATGACAATGTTTTCGAGCGTGAATTCGGAAACATCGCCGACATCGATGCTGTTCGTCCATTGCGGCGCATCGGTTAGCCGCCAGTGAATGCGATAGCCGGCGAGGTTGCGCCCTGCTTTTCCGCTTGCGCGTTCCCATTTCAGCGTTGTTGATGGTTGTACAGCGCCTTCTATTTCAACATGGGAGGGGAAGGGCGGCGCAGACGCCATCGCCGCCAGAGAAACTACGTTGAGCGAGGTCAGTTTCTTCGCATAATCAAAGTTCACGCCGGAAAGCACATCGCCATAAGCAACGCCATTTTCCGTGCGCAAATCTTGATGCTGGCGCGTATAATTTTCATGGGTTTCCATAATCCGCACCCCTGGCATGCCGGCTTCGTTAAAGGGGCGGTGATGGCCGCCGCGAGAAAACCGGTCGAGGCGATAGACCATCAACACATCGAGATTGGGCACGAAATTATCAGCAAGCTGATCAATATAGCGAGCGATGTTTCGCGAAGCCGAATCGACTTCGCCGCCGCTAAATCGGCGAATTCTGGCCTCCTCTGGCGTTTCCACGACGCGCACGCCCTCGGAAAAAACGCGGGCTGTCGAATTGTCGATGACGCCGTCGACGCCCTCAATGTTGCCGATCATGTCGTTGTTGAGCACCGCCTTTATGCGCCAGCCATGAGCCTTGGCGTAAGCGGCGAGAATTTTGCCGCCAAACAATCCCTGCTCTTCGCCGGAAAGACCGGCATAAATGATGGTGCCGGCGAATTTTTTCCTGGAAAGGACGCGGGCGGCCTCAATGACGCCGGCCATGCCTGAAGCGTTGTCGTTTGCGCCCGGGCTGTCCGAGACGCCGTCCAGCGGATCGCTCACCCGCGAATCGATATCGCCGCTCATCATCACAATGCGATCCGGATCAAGCTGGCCACGCTGGATGGCGATGACATTGACGACTTCCGTCCGGTCCGGAATACGCGGTTCGCCCTCGACAAAGTCGCTCACATAAATGACTTCAAGACAGCCGCCACAATCTTTGGAGATGGCGTCGAACTCGGATTTTATCCACCGCCGCGCCGCGCCAATGCCCCGCTCGTCCGATTCGGTGTCCGAAAGCGTGTGCCGGGTGCCAAAACCAACCAGCTTTGTAATGTCGGCTTCTATGCGCTCGGCCGAGACCTCAGCCTGCAATGCGTGCAAGAGGTCCGCATTTGGCCCTTCAGAGGCAAAGGAAGCTGTTGAAAACAAAAGACAAAGTGCGGCCAAGGAAAAGCGTTTCATGAAAGTCCCCAAATTTGTCACATTGGTCATTTATTCGGGTCGAGACCACCTGCTCTGGTGGAAAAGACGCCTGAGGTTGCCCGGGGCGATGCGTTGATGCAACATCGTTAACGGGATATTAGTTGCTTGGCTTAAATTCGGAGGATTAAGACTATATTTCGCGGGTTAAACCCGCTACGGAAAACGTGAAATTCACCGGAAGCCGCCCCTATGAAATAGTGACGGCGGTCTATGATTAGTCCACCTGAGGAGGGGAAAGATGAAGCTTAAAACGATTTTGCTCGCTGCTGCGTCGATGATGGTTATCGCGCCGGCTGCACAAGCTTATGAAGGTCTTTATGGCGCGATCGGCGCTGGCCTTAATTACATGGGCAACCAGGATCTCACGAACGACCATGTCAGCGGCGGCGGCGCTTACGCTTTGGATACAGACGCTGACTATGACAGCGGCATTGGCGTTTATGCTGCTATCGGTAAGGCGTGGGGCAACAACCTTCGCACAGAGCTTGAATTCTCCTACCGCGACAACTCGATCGATTCGATCGCCGCTGACGGCGCCGGTTTTACCGGTTGGCCAGCGGGCACAATCTCCGGCTCAACGACAACGACCGCGTTTCTTGCCAACTTCCTTTATGACTTCGACACTGGCGGTAATTTGACGCCTTATCTCGGCGTCGGCGTTGGTATCGCAAACGTCGATCACGACATTATCGGCGCGGCTGCTGGCGGCGTTCCGGCTCCGCACACCATCGCATATGGCGCGAGCAATTGGGGCGTGGCTTATCAGGGCATCGCCGGCGTGGCGATCGGTTTGACCGAAGGTCTCGCGCTTGACCTTTCTTATCGTTACTTCACTGCAGCACGCGGCGAATATGACGGCTTCCTTGGCGGCATCCCGGCCGAGTTCAAAGCTGAAAATAAATCGCACAGCGTATTTGCTGGTCTTCGCTGGAATTTCGGCGCCGCTGCTGCGCCGGTCGCTCAGTACAAAGATTGCTGGGATGGTTCGAGCGTGCCGATGGCGGCTTCTTGCCCGCCACAGCCGGTTGAAAACACCGCAGCTGATCTCGATCCGATTCAGTTCACGGTCTACTTCGACTATGACAAATCGAACCTGACGCCTCAGGCTTCGACACTGGTTCGCGAAGCAGCTTCCCGTGCGCTTGAAAACGACATCGAAACAGTCGTCGTTGCGGGCAACACCGATACGTCGGGCGGTTCCGCCTACAACCAGGCGCTTTCTGAACGCCGCGCCCGCGCGGTGCGTGACGGCCTGATCGCCAATGGCGTTCCAGCCGACAGCATTCGTTTGGAAGCTTTTGGTGAAACTAACCTCGCAAAAGCAACGGCAGACGGCGTGCGCGAGCCGCTGAACCGCCGTGCAGATGTGGTTATCTCCTTCGAGTAGGCTTCGGCTTCACGTAAGGTGAATTTCAAACCGGCGCAGTGAAAACTGCGCCGGTTGTCTTTTGGCTAGGGTTGGAAATTGGGTGCCGGTGGGACTGGGCGCAAGTGTTGGCTCTCGCCCAATTCACAACGGTTAGCCCATGGCGGCAATTTACTCGGGCGCGTAAATTTTCTTGAAGGCCTGAACGCCACGCTCAATCTGTAGATCAATCGCTTGGTCGAGGTCGGCGGGCACATCGCCAAGCAGAACGCGCGTATAGAGCGGCTCAGTTATGAGCGCTCCAAGCTGCCAGATCGCGTCTTCGGGGTCGTCGATCTTGTATGCGCCGCGGGCGGCGAGGCGGGCCAAAATCGGTGCGCATTTATGCGCCATCCACTCTGCGCCATGTTCAAGATAAGTATGACCGATAGCCGGGTTGCGCCCCGCCTCAAACGTCGCGATGCGGCGCAGAGCCAGGACTTCAGGCTGCAATACGCCCTGAAGGAACTGACGGCCCAGTGCGCGCACCAGCGCTTCCGGGGGCAGGCTGGCCTCAATGTCATCGACATTCATCGGCAACAAATTCTGGCAGCTATGGGTGATCGCTGCGCCGAACAACTCTTCCTTCGAGCGGAAGCGATTATAGACCGTGCGCTTGGAAACGCCGGCGACAAGGGCGATCTGGTCCATGCTTGCGGAGTCAAAGCCGCGCGTCAAAAACGTTGTCCGCGCCGCCGCGACAATCGCCTCCGTCTTCTCGTCTAGCGATTCTTCCGAAACGGCTGCTTCCACCATGCCCCTATCGATCCTGTCCAGTCTTTTCCGAAAACCGTTGTTCTACGCCCGCAAAGATCGGCCTTTCGCGCCCTGAAGCGTCAGTATGGCGCATTTTTCCGTACAGAGAAATGGTGGACGCGGCCAAGCGGCGTTTACCAACCATTAACCACAAGCTTCGATGCATAATGGCGTATGGCCGCAAGAAAAAAGCAGGGAAAAAGAAAGCGCCGCGCCCTTTCGCCGGGACGTTCAGGCGCCGCCTTGCGCGGCCCGTCGCGCCGCAGTGGCGGGCGTAGAAAAACCCGCAAGCGCAGGGGAGCTTCGCCAGCCGCACCGTTTATGCGCGCCGCAGTTGAGCTTGGGGTCTTCGCTTTCACCGCGCTCATTGGCCTGTCGGCGATCTTCGCTTATTTCGCCAGTGATTTGCCGGATCCCGCCGGTCTTTGGAGTGAAAGCAAAAATCCCCGCATCACGCTGCTTGCAGCTGACGGTGCGCCCATCATGTTGCATGGAATGTCACAAGGAGCGCCCTTGCGCTTATCGGAATTGCCGGCGCATGTTCCGAACGCCGTCCTCGCGGTGGAGGATCGAAACTTTTACCATCATTTTGGCGCAAACCCAGTTTCCATCGTCAGGGCGCTGATCGTCAATGCAAATGAAGGCGCCGTTCGTCAGGGCGGTTCGACGATAACGCAACAACTCGCTAAGAACGTGTTCTTGTCCGGCGAGCGCAGCATGAAGCGGAAGATTCAGGAATTGATGCTGGCTTTCTGGCTCGAACAGAAATTTCGCAAGGATGAGATCCTGACGCTGTATCTCAACCGCGTCTATTTCGGCGCCGGCGCCTATGGGGTCGACGCGGCGAGTTTTCGCTATTTCGGAAAATCGGCGAGGCGTTTGACGGTTGGCGAAGCGGCGGTGCTCGCCGGCTTATTGAAGGCGCCGTCGCGTTACGCGCCGACATCCAATCCGGAAGACGCCGGCAAGCGCGGCAGACTTGTAATTGAGCAGATGGTGACGGCGGGCTTTCTGTCGCGGCGCGATGCGGATGCGGCGATCGCGACGCCGGTTCTTCTCGCCACGCCCCAATTTGAAGCGGCCCCTTTCTTTGTTGATCATGTCATGCATGAAATGCGCTCTCTGACGGCTGGCATTGACGCAGATTTCGTCGTTCGCACGACCTTCGACCCAATAGTTCAGGTGGCGGCGGAAACCGGGTTGATCGCCGGTTTTGCGTTGGCCGGCCAAGGTCTCGATGAGGTGGAGGCCGCCGCTGTCATCATCGATAATGAGGGCGCTGTGCGCGCCATGATCGGCGGACGCGATTACACGAAAAGTCAGTATAATCGTGCGGTGCAGGCCCGCCGCCAACCCGGATCGGCGTTCAAGCCGTTTGTTTATCTTGCCGGTCTGGAACGCGGTGAAACGCCGGATGATCTGGTGATTGATGCGCCGATAGAAATCGGCGCCTGGTCGCCGGGAAATTACCATGACAAATATTATGGCGAAGTGACCTTGCGCGAAGCATTGGCGCGTTCGCTGAACAGCGCTGCGGTGCGTGTGCAAGAAAGGACCGGCCGCCCGCGCGTGCGAGATGTTGCAAAGCGGATGGGCTGGCCAGGCGACCTGACGCTGGGGCCGTCGCTTGCGCTTGGCGTAGACGCCATCTCGCCGCTCGATCTCGCCGGCGCCTATGCGCCATTTTCAAATGGCGGCTTTCGCGTGAAAACCCATGTGATCGACCGGATCGAAACAAGCGATGGCGAAATCGTTTATCAGCGCAAGGGATCGATCATTGAAGAAGCTGCATCGGCTGGCGTCATCGCCGAAGCCAATGACATGCTGAGGAGCGTTACGGCCTGGGGAACAGGCCGCGCCGCCGCCATACCCGGCTATCGCGTGGCGGGAAAAACCGGCACGTCACAAGACAGCCGCGACGCTTGGTTTGCCGGACATGCAGGCGGGTTGATTGGCGTTGTGTGGGTGGGACGCGATGATGACAAACCCATGCATGACGTCACTGGCGGTCGTGTGCCTGCGGTGATCTGGCGGGAAATGCTGGCGCGGGCGCTTCCGCCGCCAACCTATATGCGGCCGCCGGAGGATGCCGACCCGATCGCCGCTATTTTGCACGCTGGCGGATGATCGGCTTCGCCGCCTATTTTCCTGACGCCACGCCATAGACATAAAGTCCGGGGCCGTGGGCATTCAACCATACCGCCGCGCCGCGCGCATCCACGCCAAGGTCACGAACGATCCGCCAGAATGCGAGTGAATGATCGAGATGGATTAAATGCGCGCATTCATGAGCGGCGACATAATCCAGGATTTCCGGCGGCGCCATAATCAGCCGCCAGCAAAACGACAAGTCGCCCTCTGAAGAACACGAGCCCCACCGGGTCCGTGTGTCGCGAATACGCAAGGCGCCACGCTTCTTTCCAAGCTTTTCGCAATAATAATCAACGCGCTCTGTCAACCGTTTGCGCGCTTCACGCTTCAACCAGTCGCAGACGCGCCGGTTTAAGTGCTCCGCCCGTCCGCCGGCTCGCAAGGCCGGGATGAGATCAGAGTCGAGCCGAATCGCCGACCGCAAACTCGCATCATGTATGATCACGTGATCGACGCCCAGAAACGGAACCTTCGCCCCCGGCAAAAATGGCTTGCCGCGCAAATTGTCCATCAGCTGGCTGGCGATCCAGTCAATGCGCTCATGGGCGAAGCGAATCGCCTGCGGCAGTGCGCGTTTTGACGGCGCCGTCACATGAATTTCCCCAGCCACAGGATCGACCTTTAAAATCAGCCGTTTGGCGCGGCGATTCACGTGCGCAATCAATGGCGCCGCGCGCGCGCCAATGTTGATTTCTGTGCGGGTGATGTGATTTATCGCCATTTTAAGGGTACGCTCACAAGGCTATCCTTGCCGTGTTTCCGGAAAGGTCGATTCGTTTCGAGAAGACGTCGTCAAATTTTCAAAAGGCGTATCACGCGCCTGACCAAAGTCATATCTTATTCGTGGGCGTCTGACGATGTTCAAGCGCCGAACAGCAATGCCAACCGCAGTGAAGACCCATTAGATGACAAAAGCGGCGTCGCAGCCAACGCCAATGATGATGCAGTATCTCGCCATCAAAGAGAAGGCGGGAGATGCATTGCTGTTCTATCGCATGGGCGATTTTTACGAAATGTTTTTCGATGACGCCGTTACCGCGGCGGGCATTCTCGATATTGCACTCACGAAGCGCGGGCAGCATGAGGGTGAAGATATTCCCATGTGCGGCGTGCCGTTTCACGCCTATGAATCCTACCTTGCAAAACTGATCCGCGCCGGATGCAAAGTCGCCATTTGCGAGCAGATGGAAAACCCGGAAGAAGCAAAAAAACGCGGCTCTAAATCGGTCGTCAAGCGCGACATTGTCCGCACCGTTACGCCGGGCACCATTGTAGAGGATGCGCTGCTCGACACGCGCGCCAATAATTTTCTAGGTGCGCTTTCGATTCTACGTGACGGCGCGGAGGCGGCGCTGGCATGGGTCGACGTATCGACGGGTGAGATCTCTGTTCGTGAAACCACGATTGATCATATCGCCGCCGACCTCGCCGCTGTCTCGCCCAAGGAGCTCGTCCTTCCTGATGTTGAGGAGCAAAGCCCCTGGCGTGCCGTGGTGCATGACCGGCTGGATGCGGCCGGAACGGCGATGACCTTTCAAGCCGCGCATCTGTTTGATTCCGCCGCCGGCCAACGCCGCATCATGGAGACTTATGCGGTTGCGTCACTGGATGGGTTTGGAGAGTTTTCTCGTGCGGAATGCGGCGCCTTGGGCGCACTGCTCAGCTATGTGACGCTCACCCAGGCCGGGCGGGCGCCATCGCTGAATCCGCCGCGCCGTGCGGCGATAGCTGAAACAATGGTTATCGATGCAGCGACGCGCAGTTCGCTTGAGCTGCTGCAAACCCAATCGGGCGCGCGTAAAGGATCGCTCCTCTGGGCGGTGGACCGGACGGTGACGGGCCCCGGCGCACGCATGCTTGCATCACGTCTTTCCGCGCCGCTCACAAATATTGAGGCGATTACCGCCCGCCTTGACGCAGTTTCGTTTTTAGAAGCCTCGCGTGAGGCGGGCGAAAAAGCCCGCGATATTTTGAAAAGAACGCCTGACGCTGCTCGGTCTCTCTCCCGGCTTGCCGCATTGCGCGGCGGGCCGCGCGATCTCGCGGCTTTGCGCGACGCCCTTATGTGTGCGCGAGATATTGCAAGAGTTTTAGCTGGCGCGGGACGTGATGCGTTGCCGAACGAATTGAAAAACGCTGTCACCGCGCTGGACGATCAAAAGGGCGAGGGGTTTTCCGCTCTCATCACGCTCTTAACAGAATCGTTGAACGCGGAGCTTCCAATGCTGGCGCGCGATGGCGGGTTTATCGCCAAAGGATATGATTCCGGCCTTGATGCGGTGCGCCTCTTGCGTGATGAATCGCGCCGCGTCATCGCCGGCCTGGAAGCCAATTATCGCGAGATGGCCGAGCTCAAAACGCTCAAAATTAAACACAACAACGTCCTTGGATATTTTGTTGAAACGCCGCCGTCGCAAGGTGACCGGTTGATGACGGCGCCGTTGAATGAAACATTTATTCATCGCCAGACACTCGCGAGCGCTGTGCGGTTCACCACTGGTGAACTGGCCGAACTCGACGCGAAGATTTCCAGAGCCCGCGACGAGGCGTTGGCGCGCGAGCTGGAACTGTTTGGGTCTCTTTGCAGCGTTGTCCTGGCGCGGCGTACGGCAATCTCCGCCGCCGCTGCCGCCCTTGCTGAAATTGATTTGGCGGCGGCCGGCGCCGTTCTGGCGACAGATCAGCGTTATGTGCGGCCAATAATTGATCAGAGCCTCGCCTTCAGTGTGAAGGGCGGGCGGCATCCGGTGGTCGAACGTGCTGGCGGCGAGGCGTTTATCGCGAATGATTGCGAGCTTGGCGAGGCTGGCGAGTCCCGGCTCTGGCTGGTTACTGGTCCCAATATGGCCGGCAAGTCGACATTTCTTCGCCAGAACGCGCTGATCGCTGTGCTCGCCCAAGCGGGGGTTTTTGTGCCGGCCAGCGCTGCCCGCATTGGCGTTGTCGACCGTGTCTTCTCGCGTGTGGGCGCGTCGGATGATCTTGCTGGCGGGCGTTCAACCTTCATGGTGGAAATGGTCGAGACTGCGGCCATTCTTAATCAGGCTACGGAGCGCTCGCTCGTTGTCCTGGATGAAATCGGACGCGGCACTTCGACTTTTGACGGCATGTCGATCGCCTGGGCGGCGGTTGAACATTTGCATGACGTCAATCGTTGTCGCGGCCTCTTCGCCACGCATTATCATGAGCTGACAGTGTTGTCGGAAAAACTGGCGCGCTTGTTCAACGTGTCGATGAGAGTGCGCGAGTGGAAGGGCGATGTTGTTTTCCTGCATGAAGTCGCTTCCGGTCCGGCTGACCGGTCATATGGCGTTGCGGTTGCACGATTGGCGGGACTGCCGCCGAAAGCCGTGAAACGCGCCGAAAGCGTTCTGAAAATGTTGGAAGAGCGCGGGCAAAAGAACGGCGCCATGACAGAGTTGCCGCTCTTTGCGGCGGCAGCTCAAGAGTCGAACGATGACGCGACGTGTCATGAATCTGTCATCATAACTGCACTTGGTGCGCTTGATCCTGATGCAATGTCCCCGCGCGAGGCGCTCGAATCAATTTACCGGTTGAAATCGATTTTGGATGAGTTATAGCGCGCGCAAGAAGCGCGCAGCGACGGCGCTGACCGGCAAGGCGATCCGATGAATTTCTGCAGGAAGGCCATCATTTCAGTAATCATGGCGATGGTTATGTTGGGCGCGGCATTCGCACAATCTTCTGTGTCCGGCATAAATGACGGCGTCTCCGCTTACCGCGCTGGCGATTATACAGCTGCATGGAGTTTACTTGAAGCTGGCGCGAATGAGGGGTCGGCAAAAGCCCAGCGTTATCTCGGCTATATCCTTCTCGAAGGTCATGCCCCTGCCGCCGCCAAGATGGATCAGTTTGCCGGCGTTGAATTGTTGAAGCGGGCGGCGCTGGCGGGAGATAACGTCGCGCTGGTGCGGCTTGAGGATTTGCGGCGCAAAGGGCTGGCGCATAGCCCGAGCCTTGAAGACATGATCGCCATCGAAACCTTTCGTGCGGGTAATGGCGATCCCGTCTCAGCCTGGCGTCTCGCCAAGCGCCATGAACACGGCGAGGGTGTCGCGGTTTCTGAAGGTGATGAAGCCAAGTGGCTCGAAATTGCCGCATCAGCAGAGGCTTCACAGTTTCCGAAAGCGGGACAGGCTGCCTTCCGCCTTTGTGAAATCAAAGCAATGGGCGTTGAAACACGCGATTCGGTTGCTGCACGCCGATGGTGCGGCATGGCGGCCGAAAGCGGCCACACTGGCGCCGCGATTGTTTTACGCCGGTTGGCGAGCCTCCAGGGCTGATAATAGTTTTGTTTGCGGCCCTGCGGCGCAGTTGAAATCATGCGCGCCGCGCGCAAGGATGCGCAGGACCGAAACCGTTTCCCGCGTGACCCAACTCTCGTGACAATTCCGACCCATTCAGGCGACACATCTTTCCTAGCAGGCGATTCGCTGGAGGAGCAGATTGCGGCGGCGATCTCCGCAGAGCGTGCGGGCCAAGCGCACGGCGCCACCGGTAAGGTTTTGAAGCGCGCGCTCCTAGAATTGCGGCGCAGGACGATGCGGGACGTTGTGCGCGGCGACCGTATCGCGGCAAAGCTCTCCAAAGGAGTCGACGATATTGTCCGCACTTTGTTCAAGCTTTCAAAAGATGGCATCGGCGAGGAAATCGCCGTGTGCGCTGTTGGCGGCTTTGGCCGGTCCGAGCTGGCCCCTTTTTCAGATATCGACATATTGTTTTTGCACCGGCCGCAAGTCGAACAGACGCTGCGTGATACGCTAAACCAATTGCTCTATCCTTTGTGGGATTCCGGCGCAAAGCTTGGCTACGCAGCGCATACGCCAGCCAGTGCCGTCGCCTTTGCTAAAAGCGACATCGTCGCGCGAACTGCATATCTCGATGCGCGATTCCTGTGCGGCGCGAAAAATGTATATGATGAGTTTCACGCATCCTTCGACAAGCTCAGAAAAAAAACCATTCCGGAGTTTGTCACCGCAAAGCTCGAAGAACAGGCGGAACGGCAGGCGCATTTTTTTGAAACCCGCTATCTGGTCGAACCGGATGTGAAGGAAGGCAAGGGCGGTCTGCGCGACCTGCAGACCATTCACTGGCTTTATAAATACGCTTATGGCGATGAAATTGGCGCAAAAGGCGCGCTCGACAAAATTATGGGCGCATCCGAGCGCCAGGCCTTGATCAAAGCGGAGCGTTTTTTGTGGTCTGTTCGCGCGCATCTTCATGAATTGCGCGGGCGTGCAGACGAAAAATTAACCTTCGACGTGCAGCCGGAAATCGCATCGCGTCTCGGCTACGCCGATCGAAGCAATATGGCGGCGGCGGAACGGCTGATGAAACACTATTTCGTCAATGCTGTGGAGGTTGGGCGGCTGACACGGGTATTGTGCACAAGGCTGGAGGAAGAGCGCTCCAAGCGCTTGCCGCGACTGCCAAAATTATTGCCGAAAGACCTGCAGAAAGACGAGGCGCCGGGCAAGCCAAACTTACGCATCAAGAACGGACGTCTGGATTTTGAAAGCGCGGCAAAAGCGCGCCGACAACCGCGCGATCTATTCCGGCTGTTTCGCGCCTATGGCAAACAGCCGAAACTTGATTTTCATCCCGACGCGCTGGCGATTGTGGCTGAACAAGTTCCGAGCGTTACGTCGGAAGTGCGCCGCGATCCGCATATCGCCGCGCTGTTTGCCGGCATTTTGACGAAAAGCACCGATCCGGTTCGGGTTTTACGGATTATGACGGAAACGGGGCTGCTCGGAAAATATATCCCCGCCTTCGGATCAATTGTCGGTCGTATTGATTACGGTCTTTATCGCCGGTTTACGCTGGATGAGCATGTGCTTCGATGTGTTGGCTTGATGGCTCAAATTGACCGGGGCGAATTACAGGACGATCACCCCATCGCCACACACATCCTTCGTAACTCGAAAAACCCTTTGCTTTTTTATTACGGCGTGCTGCTGCATGAAGCGCGCTGGTCGTTGAAGGAAAATTCTGTCGATGCTTGCGAAAAGCTGGTGGCGCGCGTTACCCGCCGACTCGGCCTCAATGATGAAGACGTGGCGCTGGCGGGTTGGGCGGCGGCGCGGCATCTGATGATGGTCCGAACCGCCGAGCGGCGAAACCTGACCGAAGCGCATGCAATTTCCGCCTTCGCGCAGGCCGTTGGGTCGCGGGCGAGGCTGGATTTGATGCTGGTGCTTTCCGTCTGTCATTTGCGGGTGGTTGGCCTCGCTTCGTGGGATGAGATGACGCGGCGGAGCTTGTCTGAACTCTATGACGCGGCGGCGCTTTGGTTTGATCATGGGGCGGGTGCGCTTGAACGCAAGTTGAACGACCGTTCAGTGCTGGTGCGGCGGGAAGCGGCGTCACGGCTTACGGGGTGGGCGGAAGTTGAGAAGGCGGCGTTTCTTGACCGCCTTGATGATTCCATGATGCGTTCGCTTGATCCTGACATCATCGTCCGTTTCGCGGTTCTTGCGCGCGCAGCAGAAGCTGACGCCGCCAGCAGTGCGGTTGTAGTGACGCCGCGCGATGGTGATCTCGAAGCGATTGTTTACACTGACGACCGCCCGGGCTTGCTGGCCGACCTCGCTGGCGCAGTCGCCTCGACCGGCATGTCGCTGCGCACCGTGCAGGCGTTGACCACCGTGGACGGCAAAGCCATCGATATTTTTATCATTCAATCTCCCGATGGCGCGCCGGTGGAAGGCCCTGAACAGTCCCGGCGGCTTCATCAAGCTTTGTTGGCTGCTGCCGGCGCCCATCCGAAACAGCCCCCGAAACTTCGCCGCCGTTTGGGTGACCGCCGCGAAATCTTCACCGTCGAGCCGGATGTGCGGATTGAGGCCGACGCCTCAAAAGAAGCCACCGTCATTGAAGCGGAAGGGCTGGACCGTCCGGGACTGTTGTATGAATTGACCCAGGCGATCGCAGAAGAAGGCGCGACCATCGCTTCCGCCCATATTTCGACATATGGCGAGCGAGCCGTTGACGCATTTTATTTGCAGACTTCTGACGGCCGCAAATTGCAGGACGAGGCGGCGCTGGGGCGTATTAAAAAAGCGCTGCTTAGCGTGCTGGCGGCTGGCTCTGAGGCCTGAACAAGGCTAACCCCGTCAGTTCCCGCAATAGAGTTCAATGAGCGCAAACATTTTTAAATCCCTGGCGACTGTAAGCGGCATGACCATGTTGAGCCGCGTGCTCGGGTTCGCGCGTCAAATTTTGATGGCTGGCGTCATCGGCGCAGGCGGCAATCCGGTGGCCGACGCGTTTTGGGCGGCATTTCGTCTGCCCAACATGTTCCGGCGGCTCTTTGCTGAAGGGGCGTTTCATGCAGCCTTCATTCCAATGTTTCAGGGGCGGCGTGTTGAGAGCGGGCATGAGGAGGCTAAGGCTTTCGCAGAAGAAGTTCTCACCGGGCTGGTTTTCGTACTGACGTTATTGACCGCGCTTGTCGAGATCGCGGCGCCTGTTTTTGTGTTTTTGCTGGCGTCAGGCTTTGAAAACGATCCGGAAAAATTCGCCCTGACGACGCTCTATTCACGCATCATGTTTCCCTATTTGATGATGATGTCGCTGGTTGGTTTGTATAGCGGCATTTTGAATTCAGTGGGCCGCTTCGCTGCGGCAGCCGCTGCGCCACTGGCGCTCAATGTGGCGATGATCGTTGCGCTGCTTTTTTATGCGGATGCAGAAACCCATATTTCCGGCCAAGCGGTGGCGTGGGGCGTGTTTGCTGGCGGGATGATTCAACTTGCCATGCTGATGTATGGCGCGCATCGGCAGGGCTATTTGCTACGGCTCAAAATGCCGCGCATGACCCCTTCGATCAAGCGATTACTGGCGCTTGGCGCGCCTGGCTTTGTCAGTGCGGGCGCGGTTCAGTTTAATTTGATCGTCGGCACCAATATCGCCAGTCAGCAACCCGGCGCCGTATCGTGGCTGATGAACGCTGACCAGCTTTATCAGCTCCCGCTCGCCGTAGTTGGTATTGCGCTTGGCGTTGTGTTGCTGCCCATGTTGTCTGCGCGGGTTAAGGCGGGCGATGAGAAAGGCGCGGCGCGTGCGCTCAATCGCTCCATGGAACTCGGCGCGTTGCTTGCGCTGCCCGCCGCCGCCGCCTTCATGATAATGGGCGAGCCGATTTGCGATGCGCTGTTCCGCGGCGTCGCCAGTGATGCGCTGGGGCTGGTTGGCGTCCATCGTTCCGCGTTTACAATTGAGGATGTTCGCCAAACCGGCATGGCGCTCGCCGCCTTTGGCGCCGGGCTTCCTGCTTTTATCTGGCTGAAGATTTTTACGCCGGCGTTTTTCGCCCGTGAGGACACGCGCACGCCGATGAACTACGCGCTGATTTCCATTGCGGTGAATGCAGGACTGTCCATTTCATTATTCCCGGTTTTCGGATTTCTCGCCGTCGCCTATGCAACCACGATCGCCGCCTGGCTTCAGCTCTTGCTGCTCGCCCAGCGGCTTTATCGCCAGGGTTTGTTCGCGCCGAGCGCGCAATTACTCGGCCGCTTCGCCCGCATTTTGCTTGCTGTGGGGGCGCTATCGGGTTTTCTGCTCTGGGCGCTGCCCCATACGCCGCGCATCGCGACGCTGGTTTGGGACCGGGAATGGATCGCCGTGGTCGGGCTCGCGGGGCTCGGCGGGGCGCTCTATCTCCTTCTGGCCGTCGCGCTTGGCGCCGCGCGCCTCGCCGACTACAAGACCGGCTCCGGCGGAAAATAACCCCGCCTCGATCTGACAAGTCCAGAGAGTTTACATGAG
Organism: Hyphococcus sp.; assembly: GCA_021604585.1. Lineage (GTDB taxonomy): Bacteria > Pseudomonadota > Alphaproteobacteria > Caulobacterales > Parvularculaceae > Hyphococcus. The sequence continues at coordinate 5,328 of BQJG01000030.1, read as the reverse complement.
CGGTTATCAAGGTCCCATGCGCGTTCTGTCCGGCATTCAAACCTCGGGCGAAATGCATCTTGGAAATTATCTCGGCGCGATCCGGAAATTCGTGACGCTGCAACACGAATATGATTGCCATTATTTTCTGGCTGACATGCACGCCATTACGGTCTGGCAGGAACCTGAGCAATTGCGCCGTCAAACGCTTCACATCGCAGCGTCATTTCTGGCCGCCGGCGTGGACCCGAAAATTGCGACGATCTTTCCGCAGTCGAAAGTGCGCGCCCATGCAGAGCTCGCATGGATTTTTAATTGCGTTGCGCGCCTGGGCTGGCTCGACCGCATGACCCAGTTCAAAGACAAAGCGGGGAAAAACGCAGAGCGCTCATCCGTTGGCCTTTATACGTATCCGGTGCTGCAAGCTGCGGATATTCTTGTCTACAAGGCGACCCACGTGCCCGTCGGCGAAGACCAGAAACAGCATCTTGAACTGTCGCGAGATATCGCAGGCAAGTTCAACCATGATTTCAAGGTTCCGGATTTCTTTCCGCTCCCTGAACCGCTGATCAAAGGTCAGTTTGGCGATACAGGCGCGCGCATCATGTCCTTGCGGGATGGGACAGCGAAGATGTCGAAATCCGATCCATCGGAAAACGCCTGCATCTTTTTACGCGACGATGCGGACGCCATTTCCAGGAAGATAAAAAAAGCGAAGTCGGATGCTGACGCCTTGCCTTCTGAGATTGCAGGGCTTGAAGGACGGCCGGAAGCAGCCAATCTTGTCGGCATTTACGCGGCATTGTCAGACAAGACGCCCGCCGATGTGCTCAGCGAGTTTGGCGGGCAAGGGTTTGGCGCCTTCAAGCCCGCGCTTGCGGATCTTGTGGTCGAGAAAATGGCGCCGATTGGCGACGCTTTACGCCGTCTTGAAGCGGACGCCGCTCATCTGGAAAGCATCCTTTCTGCGGGCGCGGAAAAAGCAGCTTCCGTCGCCGATCCGGTGGTGAAGGAGGTCAAAGAGATCGTCGGCTTCTTAAGCTAGTCCTGAAACAGCGGATCGAAGCGCGCCGCAACGGTTTTCAAGTCGATGCCGTTGAGGAAGGTCGAATAGGCCAGATACGACAAGAGATACCGCAAATCTGTCGCCCAGGGCGGCAGATATTGCGGCTCCGACAACAGTCCCGCATCGCGCAAAAATTTCATCGCCGCCAAATCGTCAAGATCGATTTTCCCGACGAACAACAGCCGAATATAGGCGGCGTCGCCGGTGCGCACGGCTGTGCGCAAATAATTATGCACCTCCAGAAGACCCTGAAGGTAGATCGAATCTTTGGTGAACGGGCCGCCGCCATTGACGAGACCGCCGCGCACCACGCGCCGCGCGCTTTCAAAGGCTTCGAACGGCGCATCGATTTCGGCACGTTCGCGAAAAAACCGATATAGTTCGAGAAAGTCTGCGCCCTCCGAGGACATATTAATGGCGATGACGCGATCAGCGAGGCGCTTGAACCGGCGGGGATCGAGTGCGCCGGAGATGAATTCAGCGAAAACAGCGAGACCTTCCTGAGTGCGGGCATTGCCCGGATAGGCTTCACCGAGAATGGGGAAATGGGTTTGCGCAACGCCGTTCATTCCCGTCGCGATATGCACCAGCGCTTCATGTTGCAGCAGCTGCTGTTCATCGAGGTCGGAAAACAACGCATCTTCACGCAGCTTGATGTAGTCTCGCCCAGCGGCCGCTTTGGCGGAAACGTTGTGGGTGACGTCAACGCGCGGCGCTGCTATTCCGAAATGCTTGGGCAACGCTGCATCAAGGCGTGCTTTCAAGGTTTCCGCAGAGAGTTGTTCCGGCGGCTCCATGCGTTGCGCCGATGCGTCAAACTCCGACAGGAGATTGTCGAGACGTTGCGCGAGTTCAAGCGCTGTCGTTTTTCCATCCGCGACCGGCGAGGTCGGTCCTCCGTAAAGCGCGCGCGAATGGCCGTGAAACATCGGCGTGCCGACAACGGAGAGGAGTATGGCTGTTTCTTCCGTGATGTCGGCAAAGCGATGCAGCCAGTCATGCGCTTCACTTTCGCCATCAATGAGCGACCGCGCTTGAAGCACAAGCTCAAGCGACGGCGCCGGATCGACCGGTTCATATTCTGGCGCTGGCGGTTCTATTTCGCCGCTCTGAAAAAAAGCGTCGGCAAGAGCGCGATCCCAGCTCAGGGTGCGCAAAACCGGCAGGCGCTTTTCCGCCTCCTCCAGCAAGGCGGCGGCGGATTTGAGCTTTTCAAGCTCTTTGGCGGAGATAACCGGCGGCATGACGCTCCTAGAAGCTATATTGTTTCAATCGCTTACGCCATTCCGCGGGCGAATTGAACCGGTTTGAGGCGGGCCGCGACCTATATCTATAACAAGAACGCAAAGAAAAGGATTGAGCGGATGAGCCGTAAGGCGGCGCGCATATTTGATGAATATCTCGCCGCCTCCGCGCGTGCGGGTGACCGCGCCGCTTTTTCGCAGCTTGCCGAGCGCTGGCAGCCGAAATTACTGGCGCATGCGTTCCGGTTGACTGGCGAACGTGAGGCTGCTCGCGATGTCGTGCAGGATGCTTGGGCAGACATCGTCAAGAGTCTGGGCCGTCTCGATGATGCGCGTGTTTTCCCAGCCTGGGCCTATCGCATCGTGTCGCACCGTGCTGCGGATATGATCCGCAAGCGCCAGCGCGGGCGGCGGCTTGGCGAGGCCTATGCTGCTGAGCCGCGAGACGAATTGGCGGCGGCCGCCAAGGTTGAGACAGATGTGGACAGCGCGCCGCTTCGTGCGGCGATGAACGGTTTGCCGCCTGATCAACGCGCCGCTGTTGCGCTGTTCTATATCGAAGATTTCAGCGTCGCGGAAATCGCCGCGGCGCTCAACATTCCGGCGGGAACCGTCAAGACCCGCCTGATGCACGCCCGGCGCAAATTGCGCGCCGCGCTAGAAGGAGGACCAAGTGATGGATGATCTTGATCGGAAAATAGAAGCCGCACTGACTGCGGAAGACCGCGCTCTTTTAGAACAGTTTGGCGAACAAGGTCTGTTCGCACAAGCCTTTGGCGTCTTTACCGGCAAGCAGGGCTGGATTGCATTGATGGCGACGATCGTGACCTTTGTGATTTTCGCAGCTGCGGTCTATTGCGGCTGGAAGTTCTACAATGCTGATGCTGCGCTAGAGGCGACGCGTTGGGGCGCTGGCGCGATCATGCTGATGATCATGACCGGCTTTTTGAAAATCTGGTTTTGGTTGCGGATGGAATCGAACCGTGTCTTGCGCGAAGTGAAGCGCCTTGAATTGCAAATGGCGCGAATGCAAGGCAAATAGGAAGCTGAAACCTAGGGGAGGCGAGCGTGAGAGCTTTACTGATGGCGGCGGCGCTCGCCTTTCTGGCCGGATGTGAAAATTCCTCGGCACCTGCAGGACCGTCAGGAGAAACCGTCCGTTTCGCCACCTTTAACGCCTACCTGAACAGACCGACAGAAGGCGCGTTGATCGCCGATCTGAAAACGCCGGATAACGCGCAGGCGCAGAAAGTCGCCGAGATTATTCAGCGGGCCGCGCCGGACGTCTTGCTGCTCAGCGAATTCGATTATGACGAGGCGGGCGAGGCGCTGCGTTTGTTCCGCGATAATTATCTGGGGCATGGCTGGAATGGCGCCGAGCCAGCGGTCTACCCTTATGCCTATATCGCGCCATCGAATACCGGCCTGGCGTCCGGGCATGATCTTGATCGCGACGGCGTTGTGACGAGTGAGCCGGGTTCGCGCGAATATGGCGGTGACGCGTTCGGCTATGGAGAGTTCCCCGGCCAGTATGCGTTTGTTCTCCTGTCGAAATATCCGATTGATGAGGCAGGCGTCAGAACCTTGCAGAAATTTCTCTGGAAAGACATGCCAGGCGCGATGCTCCCCGATGATCCGGCGACGCCTGAACCGGACGATTGGTACAGCGCGGCAGCGCTCGCCGATTTCCGGCTGTCATCGAAAAACCACTGGGACGTGCCTGTGATAGTCGGTGAGAAGCGTGTTCATGTGCTCGCCAGCCACCCGACGCCGCCGAGCTTTGACGGCGATGAAGACCGCAACGGAAAACGCAATCACGATGAAATTCGTCTCTGGGCGGATTATATTTCAAGCTCGGGAAACGATTACATCTACGATGACAAAGGCGAGCACGGCGGCTTGAAACCCGGCGAGCGCTTTGTGGTGATGGGCGACCTCAATGCCGACCCGAATGATGCAGGCGCAGTTCCCGGCGCCATCGCGCAACTCTTGCTGTCGCCTGCCGTCACGCAGGCGCCGTCGCCCATGAGCAAGGGCGGCGCCGTGCAGGCCGTGCTGCAGGGCGGCGTGAACACTTCGCATAAGGGCGATCCGGCTGAGGATACAGCTGATTTTGGCGATGATCCCGACAGAGGCAGCGTCGGCAACCTCCATCTCGACTATGTGCTGTTTTCAAAGGCGGGCTTGCGCGAACAAGGTTCCGGGGTGTTCTGGCCGGGCCCGGACGAAGCGCATTACGACCTCGTCGGGCCGGGCTTTCCGGTGGAAAGCTCCGATCACCGTTTGGTCTGGCGCGATTTGCAAATTGTCAGCGAATAACAGCGTTTAAAACGTCGCGGAAAAAATTTCCTGATTAGGCCCGTAGCCGGCGCGCTTCATGCCGTCGGAATTCCACGCGAAGGCGACATTGCCGTCACGTGAAACGGCGATAACGCCGCCATCGCCGCCAAGCCGCGCCACGTCTTTGATCATGCCCGCCGTCGCCTGATTGAGATCAGAGCCCTGATAGCGTACGCGGCTCGCCACATCCTGCGCGCCGCCTGCGAGAATGAAATACTCGCCGAGCCCTGTGCAGGAAGCGCCAACAAATTCATCCGCCCAGGTGCCTGACCCGATCAGCGGCGTGTCGCCAACCCGGCCTTCCAGTTTGCCGAAGACGCCGCCAGTAGAAGTGCCCGCCGCGATGCGCCCGGCCGCATCAAGCGCAACGGCGCCGACGGTGCCGTGGCCGAGTTCAGCTTGCGTCATTTCCTCGGGGTCAACGCCTATCGGCACGACGTAATAGCCTTCCGGATCATCGATGAACTCGAACCCGTTGCGCATGCAGAAATTTTCTGCGCCGCGCCCGGCCAGCATCACATGCGGCGTTAAATCCATGACTGCGCGCGCGGCCTTGATCGGCGATCTCAAATGTTTGACGGCGGCGACCGATCCTGCTTTGCGCGCCAGCGAGCCGCTCTCGCTCGCCATGATCGAAGCGTCCAATTCCGCATAGCCAGCCTTGTTCGGCGGGGCTCCCTTGCCAGCGATATAAAAGCC